>JANRJB010000435.1:0-4136 GCA_033764265.1 Rhodospirillaceae bacterium
ATGGTGCCGACGGCCAGGATTGAACTGGCGACCTACTGATTACGAATCAGTTGCTCTACCGCTGAGCTACGTCGGCGTACCGGGAGGGACCGCGCACCGCAAAGTGGCGAAGCCGGAGCGGGCCCGCCGGGGTGCGAAGCGGGCCGGACCATAGGCGAGGCGGGCCCAAAGCGCAAGCCGGCCGGGCCGCGACGCGGCGTCGGGACGATGGCGCTAAGCGCCTGATCGGGCGTGGAAAAGCAACACCCGGCGACGGTCGCGCCGAGGCCGCGATTGATCTATAACCGGGGCCATGGCCCAGCCACGTCGACCGCGCAACGCCCGATCGATCGACCAGGTGACCTACGATGTCGCCATTGTCGGCGGCGGTCTGGTGGGCGGCACGCTGGCGTGCGCGTTGGCCGGTCACGGCGTGCGCACGGTGCTGATCGACCGTCTGCCGCCGACCGCGGGGCTGAGCGAGGATTTCGACGGGCGCGCATCGGCCATCGCCGCCTCGGGCCAACGTTTGTTGTCCGCCGTCGGCGTATGGCCGCACCTGGCCGCGCACGCCGAACCGATCCGCGAGATCCGCGTGTCCGACGGGCCGTCGCTGTTGTTCCTGCATTACGACCATGCCGAGCTGGCCGAACCCGGCGCACCGGCCGAGCCGCTGGGCCAGATGCTCGAGAACCGGACTTTGCGCGCCGGATTGGCCGCGCGCATCGCCCGGTTGTCTGCGGCGCCGCGGGCGGTGCTTGACGTGCGCGCGCCGGCCACGGTGCGCGGCGTGGCGCAGGACGCCGATTTCGCATCGCTTACGTTGAGCGACGGCACGCGCATCCGCGCGCGGCTGGCGGTGGCCGCCGATGGCCGGCAATCCACACTGCGCGACGCCGCCGGCCTTCGCGTGACCGGGTGGGATTATCCGCAAGTCGCCATCGTCGCCACCATCGCGCACGACCATCCGCACCAGGGCATCGCCCACGAACGGTTTCTGTCGCCGGGGCCGTTCGCGATTCTGCCGCTGCGCGACGACGACACCGGTCGCCACCGCAGCTCGCTGGTGTGGACCGAGCACGCCGCCCGCGCGGCCGATTATCTGGCGCTGCCTGCGGCGCGCTTTCTGGCCGAGATCGCCGATCGCGTCGGCGGATTCCTGGGGCGGCTTACGCTGATCGGTCCGCGCTTCAGCTATCCGCTCGGCCTGCAGCTGGCCGAGGACTATGCGCGCGGCCGGCTCGCGCTGGTGGGCGATGCCGCGCACGGCATTCACCCGATCGCGGGCCAGGGCCTGAACCTGGGCCTGCGCGATGTCGCGGCGCTGACCGAGATCGTCGTCGACGCCCAGCGCCTGGGCCTGGATGCCGCCACCGCCGACGGGCTCGCGCGCTACCGGCGCTGGCGGCGGGCCGATAACCTGCTGATGGCCGGTGCGACCGATGCGCTCAACCGGCTGTTTTCCACCGACGCGGCGCCGGTGCGGCTGGCGCGCGACCTCGGGCTGGGCGCGGTCAACGCCGCCGGGCCGCTCAAGCGGCTGTTCATGCGCCACGCCATGGGCCTGACCGGAGAGTTACCCAAGCTCATGCGCGGACTGAGTATTTGATGTTAAAAATAGGGTCGTACCCTATTTAAGGGTCGCGGCGGAGGCCGCGGGTGGCAAGGCCGTCCAGGTAGATCCGCCAGCGGTCGGCGTATTCGGCGCCGAGCTGATAGAGGTAGCGCCACGAGAAGATGCCGGTGTCGTGCAGGTCGTCGAACACCAGCCGCACGGCGTAATTGCCGACCGGCTCGATGCCGATGATGCCGACGTGGCGGCGCCCGCCGACGAACACCCGCTCGGCCGGATTGTGGCCCTGCACCTCGGCCGAGGGGCTTTCCACGCGCAGGTATTCCGCCGGCAGGTCGAACACGCGGTCGTTGTCGAAGGCGACGCGCAACGACTTGCCCGCAGCGTCGTAATCGATCGTGGTCGGCCAGGGATCGCCGCTCACGGCGTGGTTCAATCGGCATCCAGCTGGCGCGCTTCGTCGGCCAGCATGATCGGAATACCGTCGCGGATCGGATAGGCGAGCCCGGCCTTGCGGCTGACCAGCTCCTGGGCGGCTCGGTCGTACTCCAGCGGGCCCTTGGTCAGCGGGCAGACCAACAGCTCGAGCAGCTTGGGATCGATGTCGGCGGCGGAGGGCATGTCGTGTGCGGTCCTATTGGCGCGGGCCGTCGGGTTTGCCGCCGGCGTCGAACACGCCCATCTGCAGCAACGTCATCAAGGTTTCGGCGCGTTCCGTCAGGCCGGCGCATTCCAACAGCGCCTGCTTCTCACGCGGATCGAACGGGCAGATCATGCATAGCGACGTGACCAGCGTGCTGTCGGACAGGTTCTTGATCACGTCGAGATTGATCTTCATGCCCTGGGCGTCGAGGTAAGGCTTCAGCCGCTCGATCAGGCCGTCGCGGTCGAATTCGAGCTTGGGCGGCGGTTCGAGGTCGGCCTTGAACGCGTCGTAGATCGGGCGCACCCGCCGATAGCCTTTGCGGCCCTCGAGCTCGGCGCCGACGCGGAAACGGATCAGGCCCTTGAGCGCCACCAGGATGCGGCCGTCGTCGGTTTCCTCGAACGAGACGATGCGCCCGACGCAGCCCACCGAATACAGCGGCGGCTCGTTGGACAGCGCGATGACATTGGACGCCGGATCGCGACCGCGGCCGGCTTTGTCGACCTCGGGCTGGATCATGCCGAACATGCGCCCGGTCTTGAGCGCGTCCAGCGTCATGTTCAGGTACCGCGGCTCGAAGATGTTGAGCGGCAGCCGGCCGGTCGGCAGCAACAGCGCGCCCGGCAACGGAAACACCGCCAGTTCGTCGGGCAGGTCCTCGTAGCGGGTTTCGACCGGGCTGCGCATGGCCACCGCTCGCGGCTTTACTTGAACAGGATCGCGGACAGCCGGCGGCGGCCCGACACCGTGAGCGGATCGGTCGGCCCCAGGGCCTCGAAGAATTTCACCAGCTGCTTGCGCGCGGCTTCCTCGTTCCAGGCGCGGTCGCGGCGGATCATTTCCAGCAGCTCGTCCATGGCGGTGGCGCGATCGCCGGCGCCGAAGCGGGCCAGCGCCAGGTCGAGCCGGGCCTGCATGTCGGCGGGGTCCGCGGCCACCTTGGCGGCCAGCGCGCCGACTTGGCCTGCGGCCGAGGCGGTCTGGTCCTTGAGGTCGAGCGCGGTGCGCACGCCGGCCACGTCGGGCAGCTTGGCCAGTTCATCGGGCAGCTGGGCGATGATCGCCCGCGCCTCATCGTCCTGGCCCAGCGCCATCAGGCTTTTCAGCAGGCCGCCGATTGCCTTCTTGTGGTCCGGCTCCTGCGCCAGAATTTCCTGATAAATCTCCAGCGCCGCCTCGTGCTGGCCTTCGGCCACCATGGCCTCGGCCGCGGTCAGCGCCTCGTCGACCGGATTGCCGCCGCGCCCGGTCAGCTTTTCGATGAACTGCTTGAGCTGGCTTTCCGGCAGCGCGCCCATGAAGCCGTCGACCGGCCGGCCGGCCTTGAAGGCGTAGACCGCCGGGATCGACTGCACCCGGAACTGCATGGCGAGCTGCTGGTTGTCGTCGACGTTGACTTTCACCAGCTTCACCTTGCCGGCGTACTGGCGCACCAGCTTCTCCAGGATCGGGCCCAGCTGCTTGCACGGCCCGCACCACGGCGCCCAGAAATCGACGATCACCGGCACCGCTTTCGAGGCCTCGATCACGTCGGCCATGAACGACTGCGCGGTGGCGTCCTTGATGAGGTCCGCAGCGCCGGCCAGGGCGCCGCCGACGCTGCCGGGAGAAGCGGCCCCGTTGCCGCCGGGCGTTCCGATGAGCATGCGACGCGATCCTTTTTGACAGCCACGTGGGCCCGACAGCACGCGTGAGGCCGCCGGTTAGATGAGCCGGAATCGACTTGATTGCAAGAGCCGGCAGGCACGCCCCAGCGCCCCGTGTGCGCGCCGTGCAAAGCCCCAAGCCCCTGACCGGCCGCAGTTTTCCGACCCGGCGGCGGCCTTGCAATCGTCCGGCGAGCGGGTATAGTCCGCCTCCTTCCGGCCGGGCGGGCCGCAGTCATAAACCCGTCCCGGATCGACCCATGCGGGCGTAGCTCAGGGGTAGAGCACAACC
>JANRJB010000443.1:0-10391 GCA_033764265.1 Rhodospirillaceae bacterium
TGGAACGCGGCGTCGTCGGGATGGCCTTCGACCTCGGCGTAGAATTCCACCGTCTTGAAGAAGCCGCCGATCATGTAGCTTTCCAGCTTGGTCAGGTTGATGCCGGCGGTGGCGAAGCCGCCGAGCGCCTTGTAGAGCGCCGCCGGCACGCTTTTCAGCCGGAAGATCATCGAGGTCACGCAGGCCCGGCCCGGCTTGGGCAACGCGCCGTTGCGGGCCATCACCAGGAAGCGCGTGGTGTTGTGCGCCTCGTCCTCGATGTCGGCGGCCAGCGATTTCAGGCCGTAGGTCCGCCCAGCGATGGCCGAGGCGACCGCGGCCACGGTCGGGTCGTTGCGCGCCGCCACGTCGCGCGCCGCCCCCGCGGTGTCGAGCGCGACCACCGCCTTGATGCGGTGCTTGCGCAGGAACGTGCGCACCTGGCTGAGGGCGTGGACATGGCTTTCGGCGGTCTTGACGGACTTGAGGGTCGCGCCCTTCACGCCCAAGAGCTGGTGATGCACCGCCTGGAAGTGCTCGGCGACGATGGTCAGGCCGGTGCCCGGCAGCAGGTGGTGCACGTCGGCGACGCGCCCCGCCACGGAATTGTCGACCGCGATCATGGCGAGCGCGGCCTTGCGGTCGTGCACTGCGTTGATGGCGTCCTCGAAGGTGGCGCACGGAAGCGGCGTCATCTTCGGGAAGCGCGCCTTGCAGGCCAGATGCGAGTACGAACCGAACTCGCCCTGGAAGGCGATGGCGCCGGTGGCCGACTTGGAAATGTCGACGCGGTGCGCCGGTGTTTTGGCGGTCTTCGGGGCCATGGACAGGTCTTTCAGCCCGCGCCCAGCAGCTTGCGCGCCCGGTCGAGGTCGGCCGGGGTGTCGACGCCGAGCGGAATGGTGTCGACCAGCACCGCGCCGATTTTCAGGCCGTGTTCCATGGCGCGCAGCTGCTCCAGCCGTTCGCGCAGCTCGAGCCCGGTCGGCCGAAGGCCGACGAAGGTTTTCAGGGCGGCGCGGCGGAAGGCGTAGACGCCGATGTGGTGGTAGTGGTCGCCCGCGCCCGACGGAATGCAGTTGCGGCTGAAATAGAGCGCGGCGGCGACCGTTTCGCCGGGCGCGAAGCCGACCGCGGCCTTGACCACCGCCGGGTCGGTGCGTTCCTCGTCCAGCACGATGCGCGCCACCGGCGTGCCGATGTCGAAGCGCGGCTGCGCCAGCGGCACGATCGACGCCGCGACGATTCGGGGGTCGAGCGTCGGCAGGTCGCCCTGGACGTTGACCAGAATCTGGTACTTGCCCGCGGGATCGAACGCCTGCGCGGCGGCGTAGACCCGGTCGGAACCCGACGGCAGCGCCGGGTCGGTCAGCACCGCCTGGCCGCCGGCCTTGGCGATGACGTCGGCGATCTCGGCATCGCCGGCGGCGACGATCACCGGGCCGGCCTTGGCCGCCACCGCGCGCCGCCAGACGTGCACGATCATCGGCTCGGCGCCGATCATGGCGAGCGGTTTGTCGGGCAGGCGCGTGGCCTTGAGCCGCGACGGAATCACGATCAGCGCTTGGTCGGACATGGCGGGCGGCCGCCCTCGTGAATGCGAACGAATTGCGCCGAAGGAGGCCCCCGGACGGGCCGCAGACATATCGGAGTTGCCCGCCCAATCCAAGGACTTAGACGCCGCGGCCGGGCCCCGTCCGCGGCCCGTTGCAGCGCGGCCCGCGCGGAGATTCGCGTTGAGATTCCAGGATAAACCGATTATTGAGAGCCCGTTCGAAAGGCCAGGGCGCGCCCGCGCGCCCCTGTGCCGCGCGCACCGCGCCGGCCGCGACGACCGGCGAACCGAGTTCTGGGGATTTGGGGCATGCCTGATCGTTTAACGCTGTACACCGTCATCAGCGCCTTCTGGATGGCGTTCCTGGCCATTCTGGGCGTCAGCATCATCGGCGGCATGATCATGCCCACGAGCGAGGAGCCGCTCGAGACGTTCGCCTATCCGATCGAGGCCCTGGAGGACGAAGTCGTCGCCGAAGACACTGGCGGCGCGACGCGCGAGAGCGCGCTGCCGCTGCTGGCCGCGGCCGATCCCGAAAAGGGCAAGGGCGTGTTCCGCAAGTGCCAGACCTGCCACACCGTGGACCAGGGCGGCAAGAACGGCACCGGCCCCAACCTGTTTGCCGTGAGCGGCGCGCCGATCGGCGGCCGCCCGACCGGCTTCAAGGTCTCCGACTCCCTTGCGGCCATCGGCGGCGAGTGGAGCTACGAAAAGCTCGACCTGTACCTGGAGAATCCCAAGAGCCTGGCGCCGCGCGGCACCATGTCGTTCGCCGGCCTGAAGAAAGCCCAGGAGCGCGCCGACGTCATCGCCTACATGCGCACCTTCCACGACAGCGCGCCGCCGCTGCCGGTAATCGAGGCCGAGGCGACCGCCGAAGCCCCGGCTGAAATGCCGGCCGATGCGGCCGCGCCGGCCGAGGCGGCACCCGCTGAGGCCGCGCCGGCCGACGCCGCGCCGGCCGAGGCCCCCACCGACGCCAAGCCGGAGTAACGGCAGCTGGCCGATCAGGATTTGGCCGCGGGGGACTTCACGGCCGCCTGCATCGCGCTGGCCCACCGGCTGGCCGACGCCAGCGCCGCGGTGGTGCTGAGGTACTTCCGGACTCAGATCGCGGTCGACACCAAGCCCGACGCGATTTCATCGCCCGTCACTGTCGCCGACCGCGAGTCCGAGGCGGTCATGCGCGCGATGATCGCCGCCGCGTTCCCGGCGCACGGCATCATCGGCGAGGAGCACGGCAATGAACGCCCCGACGCCGAGTGGGTGTGGGTGCTGGACCCGATCGACGGCACCAAGTCGTTCATCAACGGCGTGCCGTTGTTCGGCACGCTGATCGGGCTGTTGCACGACGGCGTGCCGTGGCTGGGTTGCATCAACCATCCCGCCCTGAACGAACGCTGGATCGGCGGCGGCGGGCAGGCGACCACGTTCAACGGCCAGCCCTGCCGCGCGCGGCCCTGCCTCCGCCTGAACGCCGCCACGCTGTACGCCACCGGTGCGGACTACCTGAGCGACGCCGAAGCCGCCGCGTTCAACCGACTCGGCGCCGCGGTCCATCACCGCCGCTTCGGCGGCACCGATTGCTACCACTACGCCATGGTGGCCTCGGGCTGGACCGACCTGGCCTGCGAGGCCGCGCTGCAGCTGTACGACTTCGCCGCCGTGGTGCCGGTGATCGAACAGGCCGGCGGCACCGTCACCGACTGGAACGGCAACCGCTTGCGTCGGGGCTCGTCGGGACACATTTTGGCGTCAGGCGACCGACACATCCATGGCCAGGCCCTGAAAGCGCTTGCCTGGGCTGGTTGAGTCCCGCCAGTGTACTTTGCGGTCGGTCGACCTCGGCTCGTCGGCCCCGCAAGAACCTCCAAACGAACGCGCCCTCACCCCATCCCTCTCCCCCGGGGAGAGGGAGCCGAGCGGAGCGAGGGGGTGAGGGTGAGTTTTTATCGGAGTCGGATCGCGACTCTGCGTTCGCCATCGAACCTCGGAACCGCAAGATGAGGCAATTCCCTTGACGCGCGTGTCGCCCATTCTGTTTTCGATCGCCCTGGCGGTTTCCGCCGCCGCGCCCGCCACGGCGCTGGTCACCGGCAAGCCGGTGCACGGCCTGGCGTTGTACGGCGAGCCCAAGTACGGGCCGGACTTCAAGCACTTCAGCCACGTCAATCCCGACGCGCCCAAGGGCGGCACGCTGCGGCTGTCGGCGCCGGGCGGCTTCGACAGCCTGAACCCGTTCATCCCCAAGGGCATTCCCGCCGCCGGGTTGACCTACCTTGGCGACGCCGGGTTCTTCATCGAGGGCCTGACCATGTCGGGCGCCGACGAGCCGTTCACGGCCTATTGCCTGTTGTGCGAGACGGTCGAGGTGGCCGCCGACCGTTCGTGGATCGAATTCGCGCTGCGCCCCGAGGCGCGCTTCCACGACGGCAGCCCGGTCACGCCCGCCGACGTGATCTTCTCGTTCGAGACGCTGATGGCCAAGGGCCAGCCGCTGTACCAGCTGTACTGGGGCGATATCGAACGCGCCGAGCAGACCGGCGAGCGCAAGGTGCGCTTCGTCTTCAAAACCAAGGACAACGCCGAGCTGCCGCTGATCACCGGGCAGATCCCGATCATCAGCAAGGCCTATTGGGAAAAGCGCGATTTCGCCGCCGGCGGGCTGGACGTGCCGGTTTCGACCGGGCCCTACCGCATCGACCGTTTCGAGCCGGGCCGCTTCATCGTCTACAAGCGCGATCCGAATTACTGGGGCCGCGATCTGCCGGGCAAGATCGGCACCGATAACTTCGACGAGATCCGCTACGAGTATTTCCGCGACAACGACGTGGCGTTCGAGGCCTTCAAGTCCGACAACTTCGATATCTTCGTGGAGAATACCGCCACGCGCTGGGCGACCGGCTACGACGAACGGCTGCTGGCCGACAAGAAGATGATCAAGGAAGGCTTCCGCGATGGCCTGCCCGACGACGTGCAGGTGTTCGTGCTTAACCTGCGGCGCGCGAAGTTCGCCGACGCGCGCACCCGGCAGGCGATCGGCCTGGCCTTCGACTTCGACTGGTCCAACAAGACGCTGGCCTTCGGCCAGTACGAACCGGTGTCGAGCTTCTTCCAGGGCTCGGAGCTGGCCGCGACGGGTTTGCCTGTCGGCGAGGAGCTGGCGATCCTGGAAAAATACCGCGACCGCGTGCCGCCCGAAGTGTTCACCACCGAATTCAAGCCGCCGCGCACCGACGGCAGCGGCAACAACCGCGAGAACCTGCTGAAGGCGCGCGCGCTGTTGGCCGAGGCCGGCTGGAAAAGCGAGGGCGGCGCGCTGGTCAATGCCGCCGGCGAGAAGCTTGAGATCGAATTCCTGACCGCGCAGCAGGGCATCGAGAAATGGTTCGCGCCGTTCATCCGCAACCTGGAACGCCTGGGCATCAAGGGGCAGATCCGTCTGGTCGACACCACTCAGTACGTCAACCGGCTGGGCGAGTTCGACTTCGACCTGGTGCTGGGCGGGCCCAACCAGAGCATTTCCCCCGGCAACGAGCAGCGCGAGTTCTGGGGCAGCGAGGCCGCCGACCGGCCGCGCAGCCGCAACTGGAGCGGCATCAAGAACCCGGTGATCGACGCCATCATCGAGGACCTGATCAAGGCGCCGACGCGCGACAGCCTGGCGGCGCACACCCGCGCGCTCGATCGGGTGCTCTTGTGGAACCATTACGTGGTGCCGCAGCTCAGCGTGCCGGTGACGCGCTATGCGTACTGGAACCGCTTCGGCCATCCGGCGGCGACGCCGTTGCGCGGCGTCGACCTGACGACCTGGTGGTTCGACACGGACCGCGCCGCGGCGGCCACCGGCGACGCCGGGCCTGCGAAGAAATAGCCGCCGTCGTGACCCATTCCATGTTGCAGTCGCCCCCCTCACCCTGCCCTCTCCCCCCATCGCGAGGGGGGGAGAGAGTTACGATGGCTTGGCGCGCGCGGCCTGCGCGTGCCTACGCCGGCGTTGGGTGAGGGGGGACGACCGGCGCCCGTCGAAGCCTCACCCGCATGTTCGTCTATATCGCGCGCCGGCTGGCCCTGATTCCGCTGACGTTGTTCGGCATCATCACGCTTAATTTCTTCATCGTGCAGCTGGCCCCCGGCGGGCCAGTCGAGCGCTTCATCGCCACTGTGCAGGGCCTCGGCACCGACGGCGGGCCGTTCTCGAGCGTCGGCACAATCGAGCTGCGCGGCACCTTCGAGGGCCAGAGCTCGTACCGCGGCACCCAGGGCCTGCCGACCGAACTGCTCGACAGCGTCGAAAAGCTTTACGGCTTCGACCGGCCGATCCTGGAACGCTACGTGGTGATGATCGGCAACTACCTGACCTTCGACCTGGGCGACAGCTACTACCGCGCCAAGAGCGTGGCCGGCCTGATCCTGGAAAAGCTGCCGGTGTCGATTTCGCTGGGGCTGTGGTCGACGCTGATCATCTACCTGGTGTCGATCCCGCTCGGCATCGCCAAGGCGGTGCGCGACGGCTCCCGTTTCGACGTGTCGACCTCGGCAGCGATCGTGGTCGGCTACGCCGTGCCGGGGTTCCTGTTCGCCATTCTGTTGATCGTGCTGTTCGCCGGCGGGCGCTATTTCGACTGGTTCCCGCTGCGCGGCCTGACCTCGGAGAACTGGGCGGATCTGTCGCTGGCCGGCAAGGCGTTCGATTACCTGTGGCACATGGTGCTGCCGGTGACCGCCATGAGCATCGGCGGGTTCGCGTCGTTGACCATGCTGACCAAGAATTCGTTCATGGAAGAGATCAACAAGCAGTACGTGCTGACGGCCCGCGCCAAGGGCCTGGGCGAGCGCGGCGTGTTGTACGGACACGTGTTCCGCAACGCCATGCTGCTGGTCATTGCCGGCTTCCCGGCGGCGCTGATCGGGCTGTTGTTCACAAGTTCGGTGCTGATCGAGGTGATCTTTTCGCTCGACGGCCTGGGCCTGCTCGGCTTCGAATCCACCGTCAACCGCGACTATCCGGTGGTGTTCGGCACGCTGTACGTGTTCAGCCTGATCGGCCTGCTGCTCAACCTGATCAGCGACGTCGCCTATCACATGGTCGATCCGCGCATCGACTTCGAGACCCGCGATGTATGAGCGCCGCCATGCTTGAACGCCGCCATGCTTGAGCGCCGACTCTCGCCCATCAACCGCCGCCGCTGGGCCAACTTCAAGGCCAACCGGCGCGGCTTCGTCGCGGCCTGGATCCTGGCGGCGCTGATCGTGCTGTCGTGCTTGGCCGAGTTCATCGCCAACGACCGGCCGGTGTTGGTCGTCTACGACGGCGATTTGTTCTTCCCGGTGGTGAAAGACTACCCGGAAACCGCCTTCGGCGGCGACTTCGACACCGCGGCCGATTATCGCGACCCGGTGGTGGCCGGCCTGATCGAGGCCAAGGGCCGCATGATCTGGCCGCCGATCCGCTATCACTACGACACCATCAACTTCGCGCTCGCGGTGCCGGCCCCGGCCCCGCCGTCGGCCGACAACTGGCTGGGCACCGACGCCCAGGGGCGCGACGTGCTGGCGCGGCTGATCTACGGCTTCCGGCTGTCGCTGGCCTTCGGGCTGGTGCTGGCGGTGGCCTCGTCGCTGATCGGTGTGGCCGCCGGCGCGGTGCAGGGCTATTTCGGCGGGCTGACCGACCTGCTGTTCCAGCGCTTCATCGAGATCTGGGGCGGGCTGCCGCAGCTGTTCATCCTGATCATCGTCTCGTCGATCATCACGCCCGGCTTCGGCACGCTTTTGACCGTGCTGCTGTTGTTCAGCTGGACGGCGCTGGTGGGCGTGGTGCGGGCGGAGTTTTTGCGCGCGCGCAACTTCGACTACGTGCGCGCGGCGCGGGCGCTGGGCATGAGCGACCTGGGCGTCATGGCCCGCCACGTGCTGCCCAACGCCATGGTCGCCACCGTCACCTTTTTGCCGTTCATCCTGGCCGGCGCGGTGACCGCGCTGACATCGCTCGACTTTCTCGGCTACGGCCTGCCGCCGGGCTCGCCGTCGCTGGGCGAGCTGCTGCGCCAGGGCAAGGAGAATCTCCAGGCGCCGTGGCTGGGCCTGACCGGCTTCCTGGCGGTGGCCGGCATGCTCACGCTGCTCGTGTTCGTGGGCGAGGCGGTGCGCGACGCCTTCGATCCGCGAAAGACCTTTCAATGACCGACGCCGCCGAGCCGGTGCTGGAGGTGCGCGATCTCGCGGTCAGCTTCGGCCGCGGGCCGGGCGAGGTGCAGGCCGTCAGGGGCGTGTCGTTCGCGGTCGGGCGCGGCGAGGCGGTGGCGCTGGTGGGCGAAAGCGGCTCGGGCAAGACCGTGACCGCGCTGTCGGTGCTGCAGCTGCTGCCTTATCCGCGCGCGCGCCATCCGCGCGGCAGCATCCGCCTGTTGGGGCAGGAGATGGTGGGCGCAAGCGAACGCGACGTGCGGCGCATGCGCGGCAACCGCGTCGGCATGGTGTTCCAGGAGCCGATGACCAGCCTGAACCCGCTGCACGCCATCGGCCGGCAGATCGCCGAAAGCCTGGCGCTGCACGCCGAGCTGCCCGCCGACCAGCGCCGCGCCCGCGTGATCGCGCTGCTCAAGCGCGTCGGGTTGCAGGACGCCGAGTCGCGCTACGACACCCTGCCCCATGAGCTTTCGGGCGGGCAGCGCCAGCGGGTGATGATCGCCATGGCGCTGGCGCACCGGCCCGACCTGTTGATCGCCGACGAGCCGACCACGGCCTTGGACGTCACCATCCAGGCGCAGATTCTGCAGCTGTTGAAAGACCTGCGCGCCGAGTTCGGCATGGCGCTGTTGTTCATCACGCACGACTTGTCGCTGGTGAAGGCGGTGGCCGACCGGGTGTGCGTGATGAAGGACGGCCTGATCGTCGAACAGGGACAGGTGGCCGACATCTTCGCCCGGCCCACCCACGCCTACACGCAGCACCTGATCGCCGCCCAGCCCAAGCCGGCTGCGCCGCGCGCCGGCGCCGCGGAACCGGTGATGACGGCGGAGAATCTCAAAGTCTGGTTCCCGATCCGCCGCGGCCTGATCCGTCGCGTAGTCGGCCACATCAAGGCGGTCGACGGCGTGAGCCTGACCTTGCGCGCCGGGCGCACCCTGGGCGTGGTCGGCGAAAGCGGTTCAGGCAAGACCACGCTGGGCTTCGGCCTGCTGCGCCTGACGCCGAGCGAGGGCGCCATCACGCTGGCCGGGCAGCGCATCGACGGCCTGACCGGCCGCGCGTTACGCCCCTTGCGCCGCCACATGCAGGTGGTGTTCCAGGACCCGTTCGGCGCGCTCAACCCGCGCATGACGGTGGGCGATATCGTCGGCGAAGGCCTGCGGGTGCACGACATCGGCAACGCGGCCGAACGCGGCGCGCGGGTGGCCGATGCGTTGCGCGAGGTCGGCCTGGACCCCGCCATGACCAGCCGCTTCCCGCACGAATTCTCGGGCGGGCAGCGGCAACGGATCGCCATCGCCCGCGCGCTGGCGCTGAAGCCGAAGGTGCTGGTGCTGGACGAACCCACGAGCGCCTTGGATGTCTCGGTCCAGGCGCAGATCGTCGACCTGCTGCGCGCCCTGCAGGACCGTCATGGGCTGGCGTACCTGTTCATCAGCCACGATCTGCGGGTGATCGGCGCGCTGGCCGACGAGGTGCTGGTGATGAAGGACGGCCGCATCCAGGAAACCGGCCCGGCGGCCGAGGTGCTGAGCGCGCCGCGCGCGCCCTACACCCGGGCCCTGCTGGCCGCGGCGTTGGAGCTGAAAATGGCGCCGGAGCGGGCCGACCTGCGGCGGTAGGGACTTCTTAACGCTTTTGGCCGAGTTTACGATGGCGTGAAGGGTGTGCGAAACATGGCCGGCGACGACGACGACGATAAGAAGAAAGACGCGATCCACACGGTCGACGTCGACATTTCCGTCGTGCTGGGCAAGTCCAACCTGCGCGTCCACCAGCTGCTCAAGCTGGGCCGCGGCGCGGTGGTCGAGCTGGAGCAGAAAACCTCGGACCCGGTCGAGATTTACGCCAACGACATCCTGATCGCCCGCGGCGAGGTGGTGGTCACGGCCGGCGACAAGATCGGCGTGACGCTGACGGAGCTGGTCAAATCGGTCTACGCCGGCGGCGACTGACCTTTTGCTTTTGCTGGAATCCGCCGCCGCTTTCCACTACACAGCCTGCGCCCCGCACCCCGACGTGCGACCCACCGAAGATGCGCACGCTGTATCATCATCCGCTGTCGCCGTTCGCCCGCCGCATCCGCCTGATGCTGGCCGAGAAGCGCCTCGCGTTCGCCGAGGTGGTGCAGGACACCTGGCGCGAGGACGCGGCGTTCCTGAAGCTCAATCCGGCCGGCGACGTGCCGGTGCTGGTCGAGGAAGACGGCTCGACGCTGGCCGACGAGAACGTCATCGCCGAATACCTGGAGGACGCCTACCCGGAGCCGCGGCTGATCGGCACCGACCCCCGGCTGCGCGCCGAGGCCCGCCGGCTGACGGCGTGGTTCGACCGCGACTTCTCGCGCGAGGTGACCCAGGCGATCAACGGCGAGCTCCTGGTCAAGCGCGTGGTCGCCCAAGCCTCGCCCGACATCGCCGCGCTGAAAGCCGGCCGCGCCCGCCTGCCCGAGTTCCTGGCGCAGATGCAGTGGCTGTTGGACCGCCGCCGCTGGCTGGCGGGCGACGAACTCTCGATCGCAGATCTGGCCGCCGGCGCCCACGTCTCGCTGGTGGACTACTGCGGCGAAGTGCCGTGGGACGGCTACGCCATCGCCAAGGAATGGTACGTGCGGCTGAAATCGCGGCCCAGCTTCCGCGCGCTGTTGCGCGACGTGCTGCCC
>JANRJB010000453.1:0-10309 GCA_033764265.1 Rhodospirillaceae bacterium
GAGATCAGCATCCTCTATTCGGCGCTGCCGTTCCGCTACATGGCCAAGCGCTGGACCCATCCGGTGGTGCAGGAGATGTTCGTGCTGGCCGGCGAGTACGCCATCAACGACGTGGGCGTGATGTGCCCCGGCTCGTACGCCTGGTGGCGCGAGAACGTCATGCACGGGCCATACGGCTCGCTGACCGGGTTCATGATGTTCATCCGCACCGACGGCGGGCCGTTGTCGAACATCATTCCGCCCGAGATCGTGGCGGTGGACTACGACGCGCCTTACAATCCGGTCGTGCCGGACGAATTGAAACCGTTCGCCAGGCCGCCGCGCCGCGCAACGCGATACTGATCGACGCAAAAGGATCGGGACATGGCCACCGCTGTCGAGATCGTCGAATCGTTCCTGAACGCCATGGGCCGGCGCGACTTTGCCGCGCTCGAGGCGCTGATGGCCCCGGACTTCAAGATGACCGTCAGCGGCGGGCATGTGTTCCGCCATCCGCGCGAGTTTGCAGCCCAGTCGCGCGGCCGGCAGCGCTCGGCCAAGAAAACCACCGACCGTTACGAAGAAATCCCGCACGACAAGGGCTCGGTGGTTTACGCCATGGGCTCGATGGCCGGGGAATGGAACGACGGCACCACTTACGCGAACGTGCGCTATATCGACCGCTTCGACGTCCAGAACGGCAAGATCGTCGACATGAATGTCTGGAGCGACATGGCCGAGTTCCGGCCGAAGGGGTAACACGGCCGTGGCCCGCCCGCACATCCTGTTCGTTCAAGCGCAAGCCGTGCCGTGGTCCACTAGCGGCTTTGCCGACTTCGGCGTCCAGGTCGACGTGAAAGTCCTGAGCCGCGACGGCGACACCGGCGCGGTGAGCGAGATCATGCGCCTGCCACCGGGGCTCGCGTTGCCGGGGCCCATGCATTTTCCATGCGCGGTCGAATTCTACGTGCTGGACGGGGCGTTCTCGGTCGGCGCGCGCAGCTATGCCAAGGACTGCTATGCGTACCTGCCGGCCGGTTACGTCTGGGCGGGGCTGGCCAGCGCGCGGGGCGCGGTGCTGCTTGCCATGTTCGATGCCGCGCCGCGGCCGACGCGTGGAGCGGCGCCGACTGGTCTTTACGATCCGCGCAAACTGGTCGAGTACCGCAACGCCTACGAGATGGACTGGAAGACCGGAATCGAAGGCTCGGTGACCGGCAAGCCGCTGTCGCCCACCATCTTCACCAAGAAACTCCGCGTCGACCCCGACACTCAGGAGCAGAGTTTCCTGTACGCCGCCCTGCCCCACCATCCGCCGCCGAAGGTCATGCCCGGCAAATTCACCCATCCGATGATCGAGGAGATTTATGTCCTGTCGGGCGAATATGTGTTCGGCGACGCCGGCAAAATGGGCCCCGGCGCCTATTGCTGGTGGCGCGAAAACGAATGGCACGGACCTGCCGGCAGCGAGACCGGCTACAACTTGTTCATCCGCGTCCACGGCGGGCCGCTGGTCAACCGCTTCTCGCCCGAACCGTCACCGTTCAGCTACACACCAACGCATGCGCCGGCGCTGCCGCCGGACCTCGCGCGTCATAATCAGTCGTTTCCGTTCGTCGACCCGTGGTAGTTCAGGTTCGACGACTTGACCGTCATGTTTACCCGTAGTAAACAGCGCCATGGAGCTGGTGATCGAGCGGGCGGCGCTACAGGCCCTTCGTGCGATGCCGCGCAAGCGAGCGGATAGTTTGTTGGCTCGCTTGAAGAAGATCGCATGCGATCCGTTCGCGCACCATGCCAATGTCGAGCGTTTGTCCGGCGCGAAGGACGCATATCGATTGCGACAAGGGCCAATCCGGGCTGTCTATCAGCTTGATCGGACATCCCAAGAGATGCGTGTCGAGCTGATCGCGTCGCGCGGCGAGGTTTACAAATGATGATCCGATTCTTTCAGGGCGCTGCCCTGATCCGCGCGGCGCACGCCGCAAAGGGCGCCGCGGCGGTCATACCGAAATCGCGGCTCGAAGGATTCATCGCGCGGCTTGAAGACGCCGTCGATCACCGGGCCCTGCGAAAGAAGAAGCCCGAGTACATTCCGGTTGCGTTGGCCGAACGCTTGCTGGCGGGCGATTCGGCGATCCGCGTCTTCCGCGAGTGGCGCGGGCTGACCCAATCCGAACTCGCCAAGAAGGCCGGTGTCGGCAAGTCGATGCTGTCTCAGATTGAGAACGGATCTAAAGATCCCAGCCTTGCGACCGCACGCCGCCTGGCTGAATGTCTCGGCGTGACCCTCGATGAGATTTTTTGACGGGCAAGAACATGTCTCCGCAGACCGAAGCCGCCAAGCGCACCACCATCATCGTCCGCGATTTGCAGAAGTCGGTCGCGTTTTATCGCGACATCCTTGGCTGGTCGGTGTTCTACGAAGGCTTCGTCGATGGCGACGGCGTCTCGCAGCTGATGGGCGTGCCGTGCAAGGGCGTGAAGATGGTGGTGCTCAATTCCGCCGGTTCGCAATATGGAAACGTTGGGCTGATGGAAGTGACCGACGCCGCCCCGCCGCTCGAGAACCTGCCGCCGCCGCATCGCATCCGGTATGGAGAAGCGGCGCTGGTTCTGCCGACCCAGAACATCGATGAAACCTACAAGAAGGTGGTCGCGGCCGGCTGCGTCATCATCAATCCGCCGGCACGCATCGGCGTGCCAGGCCGGCCGCAGGCGGTGCTCGAGATGTTCTGCCGCGATCCCGACGGCGTGCTGATCAACCTGACCCAGCGCGTCGCGTCTTGACCGCCCCCGGGCGGGCGGCCTAACTCTGACGCAATCCAACTTCGGCGCAGGGGGCACCATGGCGCGGCCGCACATTCTGTTTATTCAAGCGCAGGACCTGCCTTGGCAGGAAGGCCTGTATGGTCGCGGTCGGCAGGACGTCGAATGCAAGATCCTGTCGATCGACGAGAAAGGCACCGACGCCACCACCATCGTGCGCTACCCGGCCGGCTGGTCGCGCACCAAGGCCGAACATTGCAGCGCACACGAAGAGTTCCTGGTGCTCGACGGCGAGATCTCCATCAACGGCCAACGCTATGACCGGCACTGTTATGGCTTCTTTCCAGCGGGGTACACGCGCGAGAGCGCCTCGACGGCCAAAGGGGCGGTATTGCTCACCATGTTCTATGACCGCCCCGACATGAAGGATGGTACCGGCCCCGGCTTCGACCCCAAACTGCTCATCCCGTTCATCGACCCCAAGCCGATGGAATGGGACCCGGGGCTGGTCGATCCGCAGCTGTCGAAGGGCGTGGCCATCAAGCCGTTTCGCACCGATCCGTACACCCAGGAGGTTTCGTTCCTGTATTGCTCGCCGCCGCACCGTCAGCCGCCGGGCATGGCCAAGCCGCAATGGACCCATCCGATGGTCGAGGAAATCTACTGTCTCGACGGCGAGTACGTCTGGGGCGATTGCGGCCGCATGGGCCCTGGCGGCTACGCTTGGTGGCGCGAAGAGGTGATGCATGGTCCGGCCGGAACCGATACCGGCTACCACCTGTTCGTGCGCACCATCAACGGCCCGCTCGTCAACCGCTTCGACACGGTGAAGAAGCCGTTCCGCTGGGACCCGCCTTACAACCCGATCCTGCCGCCCGAACTGAAGAAGTTCGCCAAGGGTTACATCCGTCCACCGAATTACTGAGTGCTGGCCCGCCTCACCCGATCAAGTAGCTGAGAAAGAAAATCACAATCACGCTGCAGACCACTACGTAGGGCAGCGTCATGTACATCATGCGCACATAGGACAGCCGCACCAGCGCGGCCACCGACGAGGTCAAGAGAAACAGGAACGCGGCCTGGCCGTTGGGCGTGGCCATGGCGGGAATGCCGGTGCCGATCACGACCGTGGCCGCCAAGTCGTCGAGTTCCGCGCGGGTGATCAAGCCCTGCTCGAAGGCGTTCATGATCTGATCGATGTAGACCGTGGCGACAAACACGTTGTCGCTGATCGCCGACAGCGCGCCATTGGTGAAATACAGCCACAACAATTGCGTCAGCCCGTCGAGCCCCAGCACCCAGGCGATGATCGGCTCGAACAGGTGCTGATTGTGAATCATGCCGGCGATCACGAAGAACACCACCAGCAGCGCGGTGAACGGCAAGCCGGCTTCGAACGCCTTGCCGATGCGGTGCTCCTCTGTGACGCCGCTGGCGGCGCTGGCGAACACAATGACGGCCAGTCCGATCAGCCCGACCTCGGCGACGTGAAACGCCAGCGCCAGGATCAGGCAGACGCACACCGCGGCCTGGGCGATCAATGTCGCCTCGTGCCGGACGGTCATTTCCTTGCGCAACTGGCCGGCGTGTTCTTCCAGGGCGGCATAGATTCCCGGCAGCATCGGCGCGCCGTAGCCGAATAGGCGGAAACGCTCGACGAACAGACATGTGACCGCGCCGGCCGCCACCGCCGGCAAGGACAGCACCGCGACCCGGTCGAAGAAGGTTGCGAAATCCCACCCCACCGCGACGCCGACGATCACGTTCTCGGGCTGGCCGACCAGCGTGGTGACGCCGCCGCAGATCGCCCCGACGGCGGAGTGCATCAGCATGCTACGCATGAACGCGCGAAACGCTTCCATCTCCGCGGCCCGGTCGGCCGGAATGCGGGATTCATCCTTCAGGTTGATTTCACCCTGGCCGCCCAACGATGCGAGCGTGCGGTAGTAAACCTCGTAGAAACCCGTGAAGACCGTGACCAGCACGGCCAGAATCGTCAGCGCGTCCAGAAACGCCGACAGGAATGCCATTGAGCTGTACAACGAGAAGCTCAAGAGAACCCGGTTGCGCACGCGCAACAGAATGTAACTTACGCTGAAGAATAGGAAGTCCTTGAGAAAATATACGGCCGCGACCATGAAGATCATCAACAGCAGGACCGGCAGGCCTTTCTGGACTTCCTCGTAAACCATCTCAGGCCCGATCAGGCCGAGAACGATGGCTTGCAGGGCGATCAATCCACCCGGCTGCAGCGGATAGCATTTCAACGCGAACGCCAGCGTGAACAGGAACTGCGCGAGAATCAGCCACGCGGTGAGCTTCGGGCCAATCAAGGGCAGGGCCGCGAAGTTCACGACGAAGAAGGCGACAATCGTGGCCTTGTACCAGCCCGGCGCTTCACCCAGGAAGTTATGCCAGAAGGCGACCGCCAATCGCTG
Organism: Rhodospirillaceae bacterium; assembly: GCA_033764265.1. Taxonomy (GTDB): domain Bacteria; phylum Pseudomonadota; class Alphaproteobacteria; order Rhodospirillales; family Rhodospirillaceae; genus VGEM01. The sequence continues at coordinate 5,187 of JANRJB010000453.1, forward strand.
CACTGGCGACATGACGGTGGCGGCAGAGGCGGTGTGGGCGTTCGCGGCCATGATGGGCGGCTCCTTCTTCTTGCTTCGTTCGTCGCACATGCGCAAGCGACACCAACCGCCGATCACGTGCCGTCGGCACGTGGGAGCAGTGGGGTCGCAGCGGCGATGCTGGGTTCGCGCGGACGCGATTGTTCGGCAAAATAAGAACGCGCGACGGCAAGCCAAGCGAAATCGGCGTGGCGCGGCGGATTTTGTTGCGAGATCTCCGCGATGCCATGCCGCGGAAGCAAAAAGGGCGGCCCGTTATGGGCCGCCCTTACGGGACTCCCTGAGTCCGGGACGCGATTTATTTCGCGCCGGTCTCCGCCTTGAGAAAGGCGATCAGCGCTTTGCGTTCTTCTTCCTTCGGCACGCCGGCGAACGCCATCTTGTTGCCGGGCAGAAAATTCTTCGGCTTCACGAGCCACTCGTTCAGTGTTTCTTCCGACCAGGTGATTCCCGAGTTCTTGACCACATCAGAGTACTTGAAGCCTTCCTTGACGCCGGCCTTCGAACCGAACATGCCGTGGAGGTTGGGACCCACCTTGTGGCGGCCATCGGGTTCGGTCGAATGGCAGGACCGGCACATCAGGAACACCCGTTTGCCAAGCTTCATGGTGGCCTCATCGGGGGCATCGGCTGCGGCCGCGCCAACCGGTGACAACGCAGCCGCCACAAGCGTCGCGACGGCAAGGGACAACGACAGGGTTTTCATCACGACTCCTCGAACCAGAGGCCCGGCCGGCGCTGCGCGATCCACAGCGCCCGGGCGATGCGGCGGCGACCCTAGTCAGTCTCTTTTCAAAGTAAAGCAGGATTTTGGCATCATCCGTGCGCGATTGCGGCAGCACGCGGCGGCAGGGCGCGCGCACCCCGCGCCGGCCGCGGTCGCCGTCTCCGGCGCGGCCAGATTTGATCTAAGTCCTTACACGTGGCGTAGAAAAGTTGTAAGGCGGGCCCACAACATCGCATTTTGATCGATATTTCCGGCCGACAACAAAAAGGATAGCGTTCTATGAATAAGGCCCAGATCACCGCGATTGCCGTGATCGCTGCCGGCGCCCTGTGGGTCGCGTCGGGCTTCTTCGGGCGCGACGATCCGCCACCGAGCCGCGGTGGCCCGGGTGCCGCCGAGACCGTGGCGGCCGTGCCGACCGTGCGGGTCATGCGATCCGAGGCCAAGCCCTATGTCGGTGGCGTTGTGCTGCAGGGCCGCACCGCCGCGTCGCGCAGCGTCGAGGTGCGTGTCGAGGTATCGGGCAAGCTGGAGGCCTACCTGGTCGAACGCGGCCAACTGGTCAAGGAAGGCCAGGAGATGTTCCAGATCGCGGTGAACGACCGCCAAGCCAAGCTCGACCAGGCCAAGGCATTTCTGACCCAGCGCGAGATCCAGGTGCAGGCCGCGCGCGAACTGGCCAAGCAGAGTTTCCAGTCACAGGTGCGCCTGGCCGAAGCCGAAGCGCAGTTCGCCCAGGCCCAGGCCGATGTCGAGCGGTTCGCGCTGGACTTGGCCAACACGCGGGTCAAGGCGCCCTTTGACGGCGTTCTGGATACCCGACTGGTCGATCCGGGTGCAGTCCTGAACAACGGCGACCGGCTCGGCACGGTGGTCGACCTGGATCCGATCAAGATCACGGCCCAGATTTCCGAGCGGAATGTCTCCGAGGCGCGGCTGGGCATGCCGGCCAAGATCGTGCTGACCGACGGCCGCGCGATCGAAGGCCAGGTCAGCTACATCGCCTCGGTGTCCGACCCCAACACCCGCACATTCACCATCGAGGCCACCGCGCCCAACCCCGACGGCCAGGTGCTGGCCGGTCTGGCGGCTCAACTGCGCCTGCCCTTCGGCCAGAACGTCGCCCACCTGATATCGCCCTCGGTTATGACCTTGTCGGACGAAGGTCGCCTGGGAGTCAAAGCGGTCGATGAAGAAAACAAGGTTCGGTTCTGGCCGGTGGACATCATCGACGACGGCCCGGACGGAACCTGGGTCGCCGGCCTGCCGGAGTCGTTCAACCTGATCGTGGTCGGCCAGGAGTATGTCGGCGTCGGCCAGACCGTCAGCCCCGTGGCGGCCGAAGCCAACCCCGCCGTCGCGAACACGGCGTCGTAACGGCATTCGCCGTCGCCACCACGCGGCGTGTTACGCGGCGTTACCGAATTTCTGATGTGACTCAAGGGCTCGCGCGTTAGTTTGTCGACCTGGGGAGGCTGGCTGCAGCGCGGCTGGCGATGACCGCCGCCGCCCCGTCGCGGCCAAGGACATCAGCGGCATGAACGCCATCATTGAAGCGGCCTTTCACCACACGCGCATGGTGCTGGTCACGCTGGCCGTCCTGTTTCTGGCCGGGGTGGTGGCGTACATCAAGATTCCCAAGGAGGCCGAGCCCGAAATCAAGCTGCCGTTCATCTTCGTGCAGCTGCGGTTGGAAGGGGTCTCACCCGGCGACTCAGAGCGGTTGCTGATCCGCCCGGTCGAAGAAGAACTTCAATCCCTGCACGGCATCAAACACGTCACCGCCACCGGCTTCCAGGGCGGGGCGACAGTTGTGATGGAATTCCAGGTCGACACGCGCATGGAAGAAGCGTTGGCCGACGTGCGCGAAGCCATGAGCCGGGCGCGGCCCAAGATTCCTGCCGACGCCGACGAGCCGATCATTCGCGAAATGACCCAGGACGGGTTTCCGATCCTGACGCTCAGCATCGGCGGCGAGGTCCCCGAACGCACCCTGCTTCACCTGGCCCAGGACCTGCGCGACCGGGTCGCCCAGCTGCCGAACGTGCTCGACTCCACGATCCTGGGCGTGCGTGAGGAACAGGTCGAAATCGTCATCGACCCCTTGCGCCTGGAACACTACGGCATCAGCAACCAGGACCTGTTTCAGATCATCAGCCGGTCCAACCGACTGGTGGCGGCCGGCAACATCGACACCGGGCAGGGCAAGTTCGCCGTCAAGGTGCCGGGCCTGTTCGAGGACGTCGACGACATTTGGAATCTGCCGATCAAGGCCGACATCAACGGCACCGTAAAGCTGTCGGACATCGCGCAGATCAGGCGAACCTTCAAGGACGCCAGCACCTTCGTGCGCGTCGACGGCCAGCGCGCCGTCACGCTCGACGTGATCAACCGGCGCGGCACCAACGTCATCGACAGCGTCAACGACATCAAGGCGGTGATCGCGCGCGAATCCGCCGATTGGCCCGATACCGTTCACCTCGACATCATCAACGACCGTTCGGTCAACGTCCGCACGCAGCTCGGCACCATCGAGAACGGGGTCATCCTGGCCATTTTCCTGGTGATGGCCGCCTGCATGGGCCTGTTGGGCATTCGCAACGGATTGTTGGTCGGCCTGGCCATTCCCGGGTCGTTTCTGGCCGGCATCCTGGTGATGTACACGCTCGGCCTGTCGATCAACTTCGTCGCGGTATTCGGCCTGATCCTGGTCACCGGCATGCTGGTGGACGACGCCATCATCGTGGTCGAGAACGCCGATCGTCGCATCATGGCCGGCCAGTATCCGCGCTTCGCCTTCGCCGATTCCGCCAAGAGACTGGCGGTGCCGGTGATCACCTCGACCTTGACCACGATCGCCGCGTTCGTGCCGCTGCTGTTCTGGCCGGGCTTCATCGGCCAGTTCATGGGCCTGCTGCCGTTCACCGTGATCGCGGTACTGACCGCCTCGCTGGTCATGGGCCTGATTTTCGTTCCAGCCGTCGGGGCGCTATTGCCGCCACCGTCGGCGGCCAAGTGCTCGCTGGTCACCGTCGACGACAACCAAATCGTGCAGCCCGAGGCCGCGACCGGTTGGACCAAGTCGTACATGAACGTGCTGGAAAAAGCGCTCGACCATCCGTGGCGGGTGATCGCGCTGTCGGTGGCGATGCTTGTACTGATCCCCACCGCGTTTTTCATGTTCGGCAAGGGCATGGCGCTCAACCCGCCGGAAGAGCCGCGCACGGCGGCGCTGCGTATCCATGCGCTGGGCAACATGTCGCTCGACGAACAAGACCGTCTGGTCGGTGACGTGGAGCGGCGTATCCGCGACATCCCGGATTTCGACCACGTCTACACCCGTACCGGGCGGGCTGCGGGTTCGAACGGCGAGGACGAGGACGTGATCGGCGAGATCCGCCTGCTGTTCAAGGAATTCAACGAACGCCGCCCCGCCGACGTGGTGCTGGCGGAAGCAAACCGGCGTCTGGCCGGACTGCCCGGCATCATCATCGAGTCGAAGAAAACCCTGCACATGTCGAACGACACCAGCATCGAATTGCAGGTGGCTTCGAAGTTCCCGGAACTGCTGACCGATGCGACGCGGCAAATCCGCGCCGGCATGGACAAGATCGAGGGCCTGCGCAACCTCGACGACACTCTGCCCCTGCCCGGCATCGAATGGGAACTGGACGTGGACCGCGCCGAGGCCGCCAAATACGGCGCCGACCTGACGACGGTTGGCGAATCGATCAGGCTCATCACGAACGGCCTGAGGCTTGGGCGTTACCGGCCCGACGACAGCGTCGACGAGATCGACATCGTCGTGCGCTACCCGGCGGAATTCCGCAACCTCCGCCAGCTCGACTCCGTGCGCATCGAGACGCGCGACGGCCTGGTGCCGATCTCGAACTTCGTCGAGCGCCGCCCGGTGCAGGAAGTGGCCGAAATCCAGCGCATCGACGGCAAGCGCATCATGAAAATCACCTCCGGCACCATGCCCGGCGTGTTTGCCGGCGACAAGGTCAAGGAGATCAAGCAGCTGATCGCGACCCTGAACCTCGACGACCGTGTCGAGATTCACTTCAAAGGCGAGGAAGAACTGCAGCAGGAAAACTCGAGCTTCCTGCTGTTCGCCTTCGGCCTTGCGATCTTCCTGATCGCGATGATCCTGCTGGCCGAGTTCAACAGCTTCTTCGCCGTCATGCTGATCCTGAGCGCGGTAGTGCTCTCGACCATCGGTGTGTTCGCCGGGCTGCTGATCGCCGGCACGCCGTTCATCATGACCATGAGCGGCGTCGGCGTGATCGCCTGCGCCGGCGTGATCGTGAAGAACAACATCGTGCTTCTGGACACGTACAACACTTTCAAGGACCAG
>JANRJB010000095.1:0-7243 GCA_033764265.1 Rhodospirillaceae bacterium
ATGGCGATCAGCGCCGTCATCATGTTGTCCAGGTGCACGTTGCCCAGGAACGACACCTTGTCGATGTCCGAAGCAATGAAATCGGTGGTGTATTCCGCGCGGGCGGATTTCTTGTCGGCCATGGCGGTCGGCCCTCCCTGCTAGTGATGGACGGATCATGCGACCGTCGGGTTCGGCCCTGCAAGGCAGGGCAGCCCACAAATCGCATCGATTCGCCCATATGAATGCAGGACTGGGAGTGTGTCGGCAGAATGGTGCGCGGATCACGCACGAATACGAACCGGGTTGCTGGCCGCCGGTCCCGATGCCATGCTGACGCCGGTTCATCGTCCACGCGACCGGCCGCTGCCGTTTATCTCGCCATGCAATTCAAATTCCTGCTGTTTCCTGCCGCCTTGTACGCCAGCGCCGAGGCCCAGGCGCAGACGTTCATGAGCGTGGAGCAGGCCCAGGCGGCTCTTTTCCCCGGTGCGACCCTGACTCCGGCCGACTTCACCCTGTCCGAGGTCGAAGTCGACGAACTGATCCGGGTGTCGAACGCCACCGTGCACCGGTCCCGCGTCAAAGTCTGGAAAGCGTCGACCGGCGGCTGGTTCGTGCTCGATCAAGTGTTCGGGCGCGACGATCGCATCACCTATGCCATCGCGCTCGACGATGCGGGCGCGGTGACCGGCATCGAAATCCTGATCTGCGCGCCGGGCTACGAAGGGGTGCGCGAAGTGCTGTGGCGCGATCAATTCGTGGGCGCCGATTACAAGAACGAGTCGACACTGCCGTCGCGGATTTCCAACATCTCGGGCACGACGCTGTCGGTCGAACACATCACCGAAGGCGTGCGTCGCGTGCTGGCGACCTACGCGCTGTTCATCGCGCCGCGTTACGCGCAGAAGACGGGTTGAAGCCATGGTCAGTGGGTGGCGCGCGATAGCGTGTGTGGTCGTGGCCGGTGCGGCCGCGCCGGCCGGTGCGGCCGATCCACTGGTTCTGCAACAGGGGTTCTGCATCAACCGCGACGAGCAGCGCTGCGTCGAAGTGGCGCTGCCCGGCACGACGGTGGATTTTTCGCGGCTGCCGCGTCTGCCCGACGGCACGCGCTATATTCACTTTTACTCCGACCAGCAGGCCGACGCAGGCACGCTGTTCGTTCATGTGCTCGACGCCGAAGACGAAGACCCGGCGGTGGATGTGATCTTCCCGGAAAAGTTCTCCGACAAGGGCGACAAGGTACGGTCATCGATGGCCGGCCTGGCGGAAAAGGTCGGAGCCACCGGCGGCGCGCTCGTCGCGCCGTTCGAGGCTACTGGACCGGCCGAGACCAGGGAGCGTTTCTTCACCGTGCTGCAGGTCGGGGGTCCGGGCTATTTCTCCGGCCAGGTGGTCGACCGCAACGGCGAGCTGATCCCCAACAGCCAGCGCATCACCTTCAGCGTGCTTCGCCGGGCGCCGTAAGTCTTGGCGGTCACGGTCATTCGGCGGCCCGATGCCGATCAACGTCCTGCGCGAGGATGATATGAAGGACCAGGTGTTTTTCTCAGATCCTGCCATCGACCGATTGATGGGCGTCGTGGTTGGGCTGGCCTCCGAACTGCACATCGCCCGCAGCCGCTGCCGGGCGCTGGAGGGCGTGCTGGTCCGGTCCGGGGTCATCGCCGCCGACGCGGTGGACCGCTGGCAACCCGATGCGGCTGAAGCGGCGCGGGCGGCGGAGGAGTTGGCCGGTACCGTGCGCACGCTATTCCAGCATTGTCTGGCCGGCGATGCGCCAGGGCGTTGAACGGGCCCGGCCATGACCGATATCGCTCTGGACTTCGACGACCGGGCCTATCACGAGTTCCTGCGGGCGGCGAAGCTGTATTGGTCGCGCGAGATGTACGCCGCACTTCACGAGGATTTCACGCGCCGCGGACTGGCCAATGCCAACGTGGACGACGCCGAACGGGCGATGCGCGACACGCCGGGGTATCAGTTCTTCGGTTGGTTCGAGCGCAATCTGCAGAAAGACAAGTACGCGAGTCCGCATGGTATCCTGGCCGCGGTCGACAAACACCGCGCGCGGATCGAGCGGGACCTGCGCGCCGCGGCCGCCGAAGGCGCGGCCGATGGCCGGCTCAGGCTCGATCCGGCATTCGCGCAGCCCAATTACTACGCCAAGACCGCGTTTCACCAGCACCCGGGCGGGGTGTGGCGCGACGCTGTCGCCGGCGTCGCCTACGAAATCGGCCGGCAGACCACGACGCCGCTGAACGCCGATCCCTATGGCATGCACGACCGTTTCGCCGACGCCGTGCCGCGCGGCGACTATCGCGCCATCCTCGACCTCGGCTGCGGCACCGGCCGCAGCACGTTCCCCTTTGCGGCCCGATACCCGAACGCGGCGTTGTACGGCATCGACCTCAGCGCGCCGTGCCTGACGCTGGCCTATATCAATGCCAAGGCCAAAGGCGTCGATGTGCGGTGGTCGCAACAGCCGGCCGAGCGCACCGATTTTGCCGACGGCACGTTCGACTTGATCCACTCCACCTTTCTGCTGCACGAACTGCCGGTGAAGGCGATCGCGGCCATCGTCGACGAAGCGGTCCGGCTGCTACGCCCCGGCGGCGTCTTCGTCCACGTCGATTTTCACGCCCCACCCGGCGGCACCTGGGGCCGGTTCATTCACTACGGCCATGCCCGGCGCAACAACGAAGTGTTCATGCGCAGCTTCTGCGAGTTGGATTTCGTGGCTCTTGAGCGCGCGGCGGGCCTGGTTGACGCGGCCATGACGCCGTTCGACGACGGCACCGGCGTGGTCCCGCCGGATCAGGCGCCGCCGGCCTGGCGCTTTCCGTTCCAGCTGTTCATCGCGCGCAAGCCGGGGGTCTGATCGATGGCAACGTCCACGTATTCCTTCGTCCGCGGTGACGGCCGACTGACCCGCCGGCAGAGCCTGCTGACGGGCTTGGCGACAGCGGCGGTGGCCCTGCGCCCGGCCGTCGCCGCGGACCGGCCGCGCGTCCAAGTGCTGGTGCCGGGCACGGTGATTCAGGCAGTCGAGGGAATCGACTTCGGCCCCGACGGCACGCTGTACGGCACCAGCATTCACGGTCAGGCGGTCTATCGCATCGATGTGCGCACCGGCACGGTCGGCATCGAGGTGGCATCGCCCGAGGGCGAGTCCGACGACATCGCGGTTGGCCCGGCCGGCACGGCGGTGGCCGGCGTGCTGGCCTGGACCGCGCAGACCACCGGCGAAATCCGCATGCGCCGGCCCGGCGGCAAGGTCGAGGTGATCCTGCCCAACGCGCCGCGCGTCAACCCGATCGCATTCTCGCGCCAGGGCCGGCTGTTCACCGCCCAGGTCGGCGCCGGCGACAACGCGCTGTGGGAGCTCGACGCCACCGGCGCCAAGCCGCCGCGGCTGGTGACCAAGGGGCAGGGACGCCTGAACGGTTTCGGCTTCGGCCCCGACGGGCGGATCTACGCGCCCCTGTTCGGGACCAGCAAGCTGGTGGCGGTCGATCCCGAGTCCGGCGCCTACACCGAGATCGCGCAGAACGTCGGCACGCCGGCGGCGGCCAAGGTCGACGCCCGGGGCGACGTGATCAGCGTCGACTACATGACCGGCGACGTGTGGAGGACGACGCTGTCGGACGGCCGATCGCGCATCATCGCCACGCTGCGCGAGGCGATCGACAACCTGGCGATCGCGCCGGACGGCACCATCTACCTGAGCAACGTCGTCGACAGCGCCATCCACGCGCTCGACCCCGCCACCGGCCTCAGCCGCACGGTCGTACCCGGCTGGTTCACGGTTCCCTTGGGCATGACCATGGCGCGCCTGGAGGGTCGCGAGATGGCGCTGGTGGCCGATCCGTTCGGTTATCGCTACGTCGATCCCAAGACCGGCGAGGTCTACCGGCCGCACTGGACCGGCAATCGCGGCGCATCGTCATCTGTGGCGGCCGACGCGCGGTTCATCGCCTTCGCCTACGCCGGCTCGGGGCGCATGCGGCGGATCGACCGCGCGACCGATCAATTGGCGGGCGAGACCACCGAATTGAAAACCCCGCGCGGCTTGGCGCTGACCGCCGACGGCGACGTGATCGTGGCCGACGCTGGCTCCGGCCGCATCGTGCGCTGGACAGGCAATAGCCTGGCGACGCTGGCCGAGGGACTGAAGGAACCGGTCGCACTGGCGCTCGAAAATGACGCCACCGCGCTGGTGACCGAGTTCGCCCGCGGCAGCATCGCGCGCGTCGACCTGGCACGCGGCATCCGCACCGAGATCGCCGCCGGCTTCGACCGCCCGACCGGGCTCGCGCCGATGGCCGACGGTCGCATCGCCGTGGTCGAGCCCGAGCGCGGCACGGTAACCGCGGTGACGGCCGACGGCCGGGCGCGCTCGGTTCTGGCGGACGGCCTGCCGCTGTCGATCGCCAAGCTGCACCTGCCGGCCAACACGCCGTCGGGAATCGCCGTGGACGAGCACGGCGCGCTGATCGTGGCCTGCGGCGCCGACAACAGCATCCGCAAGCTCACGCTGGTTTGAGTTGGTTGCGCTGCAACCGTTGACGCAATGCGGTATCGAGAATCATCAGCGATTCCAGACTCTTGCGTGGCATTCCCTGTAAAGACAGGAGAAATACAGGGGAAGAGCGCAAAAAATATAATTAAATCAATTACTTATAATACACACTCAAGAGTTGTTTAGCGGCGAATTTCCCGCAATTAACTCGGCGGGCGCTTCAAACGAAAACGGCGGCCGGTTGCCCGGCCGCCGTGGATCGCAACGAAGTGTCCGGCTCAGAAGTTGTACGACGCGCGAATGCCGTAGCTGCGCGGCCGGGGCAACGAGATTCGGATCTCGTTCCTATTGCCCGGCGGGGCGAGGAACGTGAACACGTCGATGCCGAGGAGACCATGGAGGATCTCGTCGTTGTCGAACGCATTCGTCACGAACGCTTCCAGTGACATGGTCTCGTTGCGCAATCCGATGCGGAAGTTCACCGTGTCCGCGGCGGCCACCTGGGCGACATTGGAGAAGTCGGTCTGCTTCTTGCCGGTGTGCGTGTAGTCGACGCGGCTGTACCAGTCGTACTTGCTGGTCAACTCGTCGACGTACTCGCCCGAGAGCGTCCAGGTATACTTCGGAGTCGTCGGCAATTGGTTGCCGATGGCGCCTTCGAACGAGCCGTAAACGAAGTTGCAGTCCGAGCAGTTCGACGTTCCGCCGAGGCCCAGCGATTTGACCTCGGTATCGTTCAGGCCGAAAGTCGCCGACAACGACAAGTTCTCGGTCGCCTGAATCTGGCCCTCGAACTCCACGCCCTTCAGCTGCGCCTTGCCGGTATTGATGGTGAGGCCGATCAAATTCGCGACGCCACCCACCTGGACCGGGATGCTATTGCCCACTTGGCCGTTCAGCCAATCCATGTAGAACAGCGCGATGGTGGTCCGCGCACGGCCATCGAGCCAGGTCGACTTAATGCCGATCTCGTAGTTGTCGATCTTCTCTTCCTCGAACGACGTGCCCGCGTTTGGTACCACGGCCTGCAGGGCAGCGATGACCGCCGGGGTCGAGGTCACCAGTCCGGCGTTGAACCCGCCCGGGCGGTAGCCGCGCGAGAACAAGGCGTATACAGTCGAATTCTCGGCGTACTTGTAGTCGATCGACACGCGCGGCGAGAAGCTCGTGTAGGTCTCTTTCAGGCGCGTTGCGGCCGCACCTGTGACGGGCAAGCCGTTGGTGCCGATGATCGGCTGCTGCGCGATCTTGTCCCACTGGTAGCGGGCCTCGGCGCTCAGCGTCAGGTCCGGCGTGAAATCGAAGTAGACAGCGCCGAACACAGCCGGGGTCTTCGCCTGCTGTTCCGTGATCGCTGCGGTGAAGAAGGGGCCCGCGATCAGGTTGCCGTAGACCGTGCCGCCCGGTGAGAAGGCATCCAGATAGTTGAGACCTGCGGTCCAGCGGAGCTTCTGTTCCTGGGGCGAATTGACGCGGAGTTCGAGACTCCAGTCGCGCAGTTTTGCCTGACTGAGAAGCAACGTATTACGCCAGGGCAGGCGCGTCGGCGTCGCGGTCGCCGAGATGAACAGAGGATTGGGTCGGTCTCGGCCGTCGCGATAGTTCAGGTCGATCAGGTTAGACGACTTGTCGTTGTGATACGCGGCGAGCGCACTGAACGTGTACCCGTCGGTGGTGTCGTAATCCAGGCGCACGTCGGCCTGGAACGCCTTGCGACGATGCGCGTGACCTTCGATGAACGTCGGATCGAAGATTAGCCAATTGGGGTTCGGGTTGAACAGCGTGTTGCGCAGCACCGCGTTGATGTCGTAATCGCCCGAAATGATGTTGCGTGGCAGTTCGCTCACGCTGGGCAGCGTGCCGCAGAAGTAACCGGACTGCGACCGAAACAGCGGGCTGGTGGGGGCAACAGTCGGCGGAGCCAGCGGTCCGCAGGTCTTGTCAATGCGCGCCACGCCGTTGAACTGATCCTGCTTGAGCGCGGCCTGCGCCGGAGCGCCGTCGGCGTTCTCGAAGTAGTTGATGTAGGACTTGACTTTGAGGTTGTCGGAGGGCGTGAACACCAGCGAAGCCGAGACCGAGTTGGTCGTGCGGTTGCCCAGTTTCTGTTCTGGCTCGGAAAAGTTCCGGTATGCACCGCCTTCGTGCCAATGCCGGCCACTGACGCGGATCGCAAACTTGTCCCTGACGATCGGGCCTTCCAGGCTCAGAACCTGCTCGTTCGAACCGTATCGACCGTATTCGGCGATGACCCGGCCGGCGAACTCGTCGGTTGGCTCCCGCATGATGAAGTTGATGGCGCCGGAGAACGTCGAGCGGCCGAAGTAGGCCGACTGCGGGCCCTTTAGCACTTCAATGCGGCCGACGTCGGTGATGGTCGGCGCCTGGGCGCCGATAATCGGCGCGCCATCGATGAACATCTGGCCGCCGGCGGCAATGCCGAAATTATTATTCAGGAACAGACCGCGGAACACCAGCGAGTTGGTCGATCGGTCGTTGCGGCCCGAGCCACCCTGCTGGTTGCTGAAGCTGAAGCTTGGCGTGAACGAGCTGATGTCGTTCAGCTGCTTGATGTTGCGCGCTTCGATGTCGGCGGCCGAGAACGCGGTGATGGCCAAGGGCACTGTCATCAGGTTCTCTTCACGCTTGCGCGCGGTGACGACGATTTCCTCGAGCCGGATGTCCTGGGCCTGAACGGCCGTCAGCGCTTCGGGCATCAACGCCGCCACCGCCGCGCCG
>JANRJB010000457.1:0-22921 GCA_033764265.1 Rhodospirillaceae bacterium
CGCGTCGTCGGGGATGGGGTGCGTCATGGCCGGTCCTCGCGGCGCGGGAACGTCGGAAAAAGAAAACGCCCCGGACCGGAGCGGCCCGAGGCGTTAGCATTGACGTTCAAAATGTGCGGGATTGCGCGGGTTTCGGCGGGCAGATTTCCGCCCTGAAACTCTAACGTTTCTCCGCTAATCGTTTGTAATACAGCACTATTCTGCTCATGCTGAATAGTACCAGGCGTATTCCAGCGGGTGCGGGGTGATCTCGAGCTTCTTCACCTCGCCCATCTTCAGGTCGATGTAGCCGTCGATCATGTCGTCGGTGAACACGTCGCCGGCCTTCAGGAAGGCGCGGTCCTTGTTCAGGTTCTCGAGCGCTTCACGCAAGGACCCGCACACCGTTGGCACCTTCTTCAGTTCTTCCGGCGGCAGCTCGTACAGGTTCTTGTCCATCGGGTCGCCCGGATGGATCTTGTTCTTGATGCCGTCGAGGCCGGCCATCAGCATCGCCGCGAAGCCCAGGTACGGGTTCGAGGCCGGGTCGGGGAAGCGCACCTCGACGCGCTTGCCCTTGGGGCTCGCGACATACGGAATGCGGCACGAGGCCGAGCGGTTGCGCGACGAGTACGCCAGCAGCACCGGCGCCTCGTAGCCCGGCACCAGACGCTTGTAGCTGTTGGTGGTGGCGTTGGTGAAGGCGTTGATGGCCTTGGCGTGCTTGATGATGCCGCCGATGTAGTACAGGCACATGTCCGACAGGTCGGCATAGCCCGAGCCGGCGAACAGGTTCTTGCCGCCCTTCCACAAGGACTGGTGGCAGTGCATGCCCGAGCCGTTGTCGCCGAACACCGGCTTGGCCATGAAGGTCGCGGTCTTGCCGTAGCTGTGCGCCACCATGTGCACGACGTACTTGTACAGCTGCATGTTGTCGGCGCACTTGATCAGCGTGTCGAACTTGATGCCGAGTTCGTGCTGGCTGGGCGCGACTTCGTGGTGGTGCTTTTCCATCACCACGCCCATGTCCTGCAGCACGGTCACCATCTCGGCGCGCAGGTCCTGGCTCTGGTCGACCGGCGCAACCGGGAAGTAACCGCCCTTGGGGCCGGGGCGGTGGCCCATGTTGCCCTCGTCGTAGCGCTTGCCCGAGTTGTAAGGGCCTTCCTCGCTGTCGAAGGCGTACGACATGTGGTTGGAGTCCGTGGTCCAGCGCACGTCGTCGAACACGAAGAACTCGGCCTCGGGGCCGAAGAACACGGTGTCGGCGATGCCCAGGCTGTCCATGTATTTCACCGCCGACTTGGCGATGCCGCGCGGGCAGCGGTTGTAGGGCTGGCCGGTCGACGGTTCGATCACGTCGCAGAACAGCACCATCAAGGGCTGCGCGGCGAACGGGTCCATGGTGGCGGTGGCCAGGTCGGGCTTCAGCTGCATGTCGGACTCGGCGATGTCCTTCCAGCCGGCGATCGACGACCCGTCGAACATGATGCCTTCGGTCAGCATCTCCTCATCGACGGTGGAGATGTGCTGGGCGGTGTGCTGCCACTTGCCCGCCGGGTTGGTGAAGCGGAAGTCGACGTACTTGACGTCCTTTTCCTTCATCATCTGCAGAATTTTCTTGGCGTCCGACATGGTTACGTTCCTGCCTTTCAGGTTCTCAGGTTGAGGTGTTCATCGGTCCGGTCGGGACCGTGCGCCGGCGGGGGTGGGGGCGTGCCGGCTGACGCCGTGAAACTGTCGCGAAGTCCTGGTTCGGGGTGCGCTCCGGTCAGATCGCGTCGGCGCCGCGCTCGCCGGTGCGGATGCGGATGGCGTCCTCGATGGTCGACACGAAAATCTTGCCGTCGCCGATGCGGCCGGTGTGGGCGGCCTTCTTGATGGCCTCGATGGCGCGGTCGAGCATGGAATCGTCCAGCACGATCTCGATCTTCACCTTGGGCAGAAAGTCCACCACGTACTCCGCGCCGCGATACAGCTCGGTATGGCCCTTCTGCCGGCCGAAACCCTTGGCCTCGGTCACGGTGATGCCTTGCAGGCCCACTTCGTGCAGCGCCTCTTTGACCTCATCAAGCTTGAAGGGCTTGATGACCGCTTCGATCTTTTTCATGTGCGTCGTCGTCCCGTCGTGGCCGCGTCCAACGTCCGCGGTGGCGCCGTTGTCGTTTTTGGTCTTGGCCCCGCCGGGCGGCTGCCGCAGCGAGGGCCCCCTTCCTATTCAATTTCCATGCCAGTTTCCGGGCCGTTCGGAGAAAAGCGGAAAGCGTCCGGAATCAGGGCCCTAGCGGTTCCATCCACAGGGCGGCTCGACGCCCCATGCCCAAGGAATGGGCAGATTGCCCAATTCATGCCCAGTGGCAGGTTGCCCGGCCTTCGGCCGACCTTCCTTGACGGAGGCAAGGCGCGGGGATTAAGAACCGCGCGGTGGCCGAAGGGGCGATCCCAGCGGCCGCGTCGGCACTGCGGCGGGCGTAGCTCAGGTGGTTAGAGCATCTGGTTGTGGTCCAGAGGGTCGTGGGTTCGAGTCCCATCGCTCGCCCCAGTCCGGCCAATTGTTGCGGTATTATAATACCACAGCATTTTCGGTGCGATTTCGCCGGCGTCGGTGTTGACACCCTTGCCGCGATTCGTAGACTGCGCGCCGTCGTCGCAGGCCCTGCGGCCGGCCAAGAACAACCGCGCACACTTTCACGGACGCCTCCCATGCAGACCATCCACGCCAAGCCCGCCGACGTTCAGCGGAAGTGGTACCTGATCGATGCCGAAGGCCTGATTCTGGGCCGCATGGCGGCGATCGTGGCCACCATCCTGCGCGGCAAGCACAAGACCATGTACACCCCGCACATCGACACCGGCGACCATGTCGTCGTCATCAACGCCGAGAAGGTGAAGCTGACCGGCCGCAAGCTCGAGCAGAAGGTCTACCCCTGGCATTCCAGCCATCCGGGCGGCCTCAAGGTTCGCTCGGCCAAGCGCATCATGGCCGGCAAGTTTCCGGGCCGCATCATCGAGGCGGCGGTCGAACGCATGATGCCCAAGGACAGCCCGCTCGCGCGCGCGCAGATGAAGAAGCTGAAGGTTTATGCCGGGGCGGAACATCCGCACGCGGCGCAAAGCCCCGAGCCGCTCGACATCGCCGCCCGCAACCCCAAGAACAAGCGTTAATTCACGGGCGTCAAGGCCCGAACGAGGCACCCATGGCCGAACCAACCAAGACTCTCGCCGATCTCAAGTCCGTCGTCGCCCCCGCGGCGGTGATCGCCGTCGAACCCAAGCGCGATGCGCAGGGGCGCTCCTACGCCACCGGCAAGCGCAAGGACGCGGTCGCCCGCGTCTGGATCAAACCGGGCAAGGGCCGCATCACCGTCAACGAGCGCGAGGTGGAAAAGTACTTCGCCCGGCCGGTGCTGCGCATGCTGATCGCCCAGCCGTTCGTCGCCACCAACCGCGTCGGCGAGTTCGACGTGGTCTGCTCGGTGGCCGGCGGCGGCCTGTCGGGCCAGGCCGGCGCGGTGCGCCACGGCATCTCCAAGGCGCTGACCTATTACGAACCGACGCTGCGTCCGGTGCTGAAAACCGGCGGCTTCCTGACCCGCGATTCGCGCACGGTCGAACGCAAGAAGTACGGCAAGCGCAAGGCCCGCCGCAGCTTCCAGTTCTCCAAGCGGTAGACTGGAACTTTCCTCGTTCGGCGATCACAAAGGGGTTGGGATTTTTTCCCAGCCCCTTTTTGCCGTTTGCTTAAGGGCTCACCGCCTCTTGTCGGTCGCATCGGACAGTTGGCATTTCTCAACGAATGTTCAACGCCCGCGAAGGCGGCCGTCTTATTCAAGACGCTGGCGTTCAGGTAAGCGCGCGCCGTGCCGCACCTGCAGAATCGTCACGCGACCCGGGTCGACAGTGAAGATGATTCGATAGTGGCCAGAGAGAAGGTGTCGGATTTCGATATCGTCCAGCCCGTTTTCCGGGGCGAGGGGGCAACGTCTCGGCATCGTCATCAGGGTTTTCATCTTGGCGCGAAGACCCGCGACAAACTTGCGCGCCGCCGCGGGGTTGTCGCGGGCGATGTGGCGCAGAATCTTGTCGAGGTCCGCCTCGGCCGTCGGCGTGATGACGACGGTAAACTTCATTTGGTCGCAATGGCGCGTCCGGCTGGCGTCGCGCCGAGGATTCGGTTCTCCAGATCGCTCAGCGCTTCGTCCATGTCACGGGCACGCCCCGCGCGATGCTCGGCAATGCTGCGGCGCAAATCCATCAACCTGTCGGCTTCTTCGACGCGGTCCAGCAACTTTTCGTACGAAGCTGCGTCTTGGACCACGATTTCCGCTTGGCCGTTGACCGTCAAAACGGCGGGTCGCCCCGTTTTCTTCAAACGCGCGATGGATTGTCGGGTCGTTCTTTGGAATTCGGTCAACGACTTGATGTCTTTCAGGCGGAGCATGGCGCGCCTCATGCGAATAAGCATCGAATTTCATGCTAATGCGGAGGCCGAGTTGCCGCAAGCGCGTGCGCGACGCGCTCGCCGCGCCGCTGAAACCCGCCACCGAACGGGGCTCGTCACCGGATCGCCCGGCCCAGGCAACGATTTGAGCGCGGCTGTTTCGAAGTGGGCTCGAACCGTCCCCGTCACGCAACGTGCTGACATTGCCGACATGCCACGGGTGTTGGAGTAATTGACATCAGTGCGTCATGTTGGTATAAACTCCAACATGGATGCCGAGCTGTTGTTCCGTAAGCGCGAAGGGCTGTCGGAGACGGCGTTTGTCGAAGTGGTGATCTGGCGCGTGCCCGATCCCGTTCACGGCAGTGGACACGCCTTCAAGTATCGGTTCGCCTTGGTGGCGGATGGCGTTTGCGTGCTGCGCTACGACAACGAGGCGGGCAAGGGCGATCATAAGCACGTTGGCGAACGCGAGGTTCCTTATCGCTTTACCGACCTGGCGACCCTGCAGGCTGATTTTTGGAACGACGTTGAAATATGGAGGGCCGGACAGTGAGGACCGTAACGCTCGGCGTATCTTCGATCGCGGAAACCAAACGTCAGATGGCCGCCGCTTTGGGTGGTGAGAAGCTTGGCGAGTTCATCAGCTTCGCCACCGTCGAGCTGTTATGGAAAGTGCTCACCGCCAAGCGGTGGGAAATCTTGCAGGCGATGACCGGGCAGGGCGAAATGGCCGTCCGAGAGATCGCCCGTCGCGTTGACCGCGACGTGAAGGCGGTCCATGGCGACGTCCAGGCGCTTTTGGTTGCAGGGGTGCTGGATCGCACCGCAAGCGGCCGCGTGATCTTTCCCTACGATGCGGTGCGTGTGGACTTCACCTTAAGGAAGGCGGCGTGACGGCGAACAAGCCGCGGAAGACGCTTCGCAGATTTTCAACGAAATTCGATCAAGAGAAACAATACCGGCCAAAATCTTCCGCACTGGACGCGCTCATTTGCGTTGGGCTCGCCGCTGGCGGGCCCCTTTTGTTTTGGTAGGCTCAGGGTCGTCGGTCAGGGGGGGCGGTGATGATCCGGTGTGTCGTGCTGGCGGCGGTGCTGGGCGTGGGTTCAACCGCCTGGGCCCAATCCGTCATGCTGACCCAGGGCACCAACCTGGCCGCGGCCGCCACCTCCGACGCAACGCGCATCGCCATCGATCTGCAGGGCACCATCTGGACGCTGCCGGCCGCGGGCGGTGCGGCGACGTCCATCACCGACCCGATGGGCGATGCGCGCCAGCCGGCCTGGTCGCCCGACGGCGCGCGCCTCGCGTTCCAGTCCTACCGCGACGGCGGCTGGCACATCTGGGCGGTCGATGCCGCCGGCGCGAACCTGACCCAGTTGACTCGCGGCGGCTTCGACGATCGCGAGCCGGTCTATTCGCCCGACGGGGCGTGGATCGCATTCGCCTCGGACCGCAGCGGGTCCTACGATGTCTGGGTGATGCGCGCCGACGGCAGCGACCTGCGCCAGTTGACCGCCTCGCCCGCCAACGAATTCGCGCCCACCTGGTCGCCCGACGGCGCCGCACTCGCCTATGCCAGCGACCGCGACGGCGGCAAGGGCATCTACCGGATCGCCGCGACCGGCGTGGCCGAGCGGCTGCTGGCCGAGGCCGATGGCGCGCTGGGCGGTCTGGCCTGGTCGCCCGACGGCCGGTCGATCCTGTTCGTGGCCACCGGCCGCGATGCCAGCACGCTCAAGCGCCTCGATGTGTCGTCGGCGATCATCAGCGACATCAGCGCGGCGGGCGAAGACGTGTTCGGCTTTCGGCCGTCGTGGCTGTCGGCCACCACGGTGCTCTACACCGCCGATGCCGCGCTGAAACGCCGCGACCTGGCCGTGCCCCAGGCCGCTCCCGGGGCCGCGCCCGGGGCCGCGCCCGCATCGGCGCCCGCCGTCATTCCGTTCACCGCGGCGGTCGAACTCGCGCGTCCCGCCTACGCCCGCAAGGCGTACGATTTCGATACGCCCGGCCCGCGTCCGGTGAAAGGGATGCGCGGACCCGTGGTCGCGCCCGACGGCGCGACCGTGGCCTTCGCCGCGCTGGGCGACATCTGGCTGGCCGACCGCGCCGGCACAGCGCGCCGGCTGACCGACGATGCGGCGCTCGACTACGACCCCGCCTGGTCGGCCGACGGCAGATCCATTGCGTTCGTCAGCGACCGCAGCGGCAAGACCGAGATCTGGGCGCACGACCTGGCTTCGGGCGCGCAGCGGCAGCTGACGCGCACCGCGACCGAGGTGCAGTTTCCGTCGTGGTCGCCCGACGGCACGCGCATCGCCTTTTTCCAGGTGCTGGGGCTGGCCGGCCTGGGCGGCGGCAGCCTGCACGTGCTCGACCTGGGCGCCAACACGGTGACGCAGCTTCGCCCGTCAATCTGGGGACCGGGGCGGGCCAGCTGGTCGCCCGACGGGTCGAAGATCACGCTCGCCGCCGTGTCGCCGTCGTCGAGCCGGTTTCGCGAGGGCTACAGCGCGTTCCTGGTCGCCGCGCTGGCCGACGCCACCCAGGACAAGTTCGTCACGCCGCACCCGGACCGCTCGCTCGCCATGCGCGGCGACGACGGGCCGCTGTGGTCGCCCGACGGCCGCTGGCTCGCCTATGTGTTCGACGGCCGGCTGTGGCGGGTGGCGGTCGATGCCGACGGCGAAATCGCCGGCGCGCCGATCGCCATGACCGACGGGCCCGCCGACGCGCCGTCATGGCGCGGGGATTCGACCGGGCTGGTCTATCGCGGCCTCGACGGCCTGCGCGAAGTCATGCTTGACGGTCGCGACGCCGCCTGGCCGATCAACCTGACTTACGCGCCGTCGCGCAATTCGGGCACGACGGTCGTGCGCGCCGGTCGGCTGTTTGACGGCATATCCGGCGCCTATCGCGAGAACGTCGATGTGGTGGTCGACGGCCACCGCATCGCCGCCATCGAGCCGGTGCGCGACCGCGGCCCCGGCGTGCGCGTGATCGACGCCTCGGGCCAGACCGTGATCCCCGGCCTGATCGAATCCCACACCCACCAGGCCGCGCCGTTCGGCGCGCGGCTGGGGCGGCTGTGGCTGGCGATGGGCGTGACGTCGGTGCGCGAGCCCGGCACCGACCCGTTCGACGCGCTCGAGCGGCGCGAATCCTGGACCAGCGGACGCCGGCCGGGGCCGCGGCAGTTCTACGCCGGCGCGCTGACCGACGGCGCGCGGGTGTTCTACGGCATGGCGCAGAGCGTGGTGACGCCCGAACACCTGGAGCGCGAGATGGCCCGCGCCCAGGCGCTCGACTACGACATGATCAAGACCTACGTGCGCATGTCGGACCCGTTGCAGAAAATGGTCGTGGCGCGCGCCCACGCGATCGGTCTGCCGGTGTCCTCGCACGAGATTTATCCGGCCGTGGCCTATGGCGTCGACGGCGTCGAGCATCTGCGCGGCACCAGCCGGCGCGGCTATTCGCCCAAGCAGTCGGAACTGGCCATCGCCTATGACGACGTGGTCGGGCTGCTCGCCGCCTCGGGCATGACCATCACGCCGACCATCACGCTGCAGGGCGGCTTCAACCGCTCGGCCCTGCGCGATGCCGCCGTGCTGCGGCACCCGGCCTTCCTCGCGCTGTTTCGCGAGGACGAGCGCGCCGCGCTCGCCGCCGGCATCGAGCGCCAGCGCGCCGGGCTGGCCTCGCTCGACCGCTCGGTCGGCGCCATGCACCGCACCATTCGCGACATTGTCGCGCGCGGCGGGCGCGTCCTGGCCGGCACCGACTCTCCGTTCGTGCCCTACGGCCTGAGCTTCCTGGTGGAGCTTCAGAACTACGCCGAGGCCGGCGTGCCGCCCGCCGACGTGCTGCGGTCGGCCACCGCGTGGCCGGCGGATTTCCTCGGCCTGGGGCAGCAGCTCGGCACGCTCGCGCCCGGCCGGCTGGCCGACCTGGTGGTGATCGACGGCGACCCGCTGGCGCGCATCGCCGACCTCGCCAACGTGGCCGGCGTCATGGTCGACGGCCGCTACCGCACCCGCGCCGACCTGTTGAATTCAATGGGGTCAGAGTAAATTGATTTTTTCAATTTACTCTGACCCCATTGGTTTGCGGTGATCGCCGCCGCGCGGGAGCGGCGCGCCGCGGCGCTCGGCCTTGGCACCGATCCTGCGCACGAAGCGCTCACCGCCGAGCGCCCAGCCGGCATGCGTGGCGGAACGGATGTTGGCCAGGGTCTCGTCGCCCAGACGGGCTCGGAACAAATCGCGATAAGCGGCAAGCCGAGCCTCGGTGGTGCGCCCCAGGGCCAGGTACACATCGTGCGGGGTCACGAGTGCGTCAGACTGCCCCAGCGCGTTGCAGGCGTAACTCGACCATTTGTGGTCGCGCGGATGATCGACCATGTTGGCGCGAACAGGATTCAGCTCGATGTATCTCATCACCGCCAACAGGTAGGACTCGGCCTCCACGACAGTGGACCGGTAGCGGCCTTCCCACAGCGTGCCAGTCCGTCCATGGGCGCGGTTGATGCCGCGGACATAGAGCCTGCCCAGCTGTTGCATCGTTCGGCCGATGCTGTCGGCGCGCGCGGGTGTCGCAAGAATGTGCACGTGATTGGTCATCAGGACGTAGGCGTGGATCGCCAGTCCATGGTCGGTCGCGATCTCGCCGAGCCAATCGCGGAACGCGCGACGGTCTTCCAGGCTGAAGAAAACCGGTTGGCGGTTGTTGCCGCGCTGAATGATGTGCTGAGGAATTCCGGGCGCAAACCACCGTCCGAGCCGAGCCATGGCGCACCTCGTAGAAGCAATGGGGTCAGAGTAAATTGCTTGGAGTAATTTGCTTGCGATCGTCGGCGGGTTTGCGACCTTCGTCAACGAGCGATTTACTCTGACCCCATTGAAATGCTGATTCCGGTTGAGGCCGGCGGGGCGGGGGAGTAGGAAGGCGCCGCGTTGGCGGATCACGTGGCCATGAAACCGAAAGTGTTCATCGACGGCGAGGCGGGCACCACCGGCCTGCAGATTCGCGAGCGGCTGGCGCCGCGCGCCGATCTCGAGCTGGTCTCGATCGACCCCGGCCTGCGCAAGGACGCGGCCGCGCGGGCCCTGCTGATCAACGCCGTCGACGTGCTGATCACCTGCCTGCCCGACGACGCGGCGCGGCAAGCCGTGGCGCTGATCGACAACCCCCGGGTCAAGGTGATCGACCCCTCCACCGCCCACCGCACCGCCGACGGGTGGGTGTTCGGCTTTCCCGAGCTCGCCCCCGGCCAGCGCGACAGGATCAGGTCCGCGACCCGCGTGTCCAATCCCGGTTGCTATTCGACCGGGGCGATCGCGCTGTTGCGTCCGCTGATCGACGCCGGGGCGCTGGCGCCGAACTATCCGGTGACCATTAACGCCGTCAGCGGATACTCCGGCGGCGGGCGGGCGATGATCGCGGAGTTCGAGAACCCCGCCGATCCGACGTACACCAAGGTGCCGTATCGCATTTACGGGCTGGAACTGACCCACAAGCACGTGCCCGAGATCATGCGCCACGCCGGCCTGACGACGCGGCCGACCTTCGCGCCGGCGGTGGGCCGCTATGCTCAGGGCATGATCGTCGAGGTGCCGTTGCATCTTTCGCTGCTCAAGGGCGGGCCCAAACTGGCCGACGTTCACGCCATCCTGGCCGCGCACTACGTGGACCAGCGTTTCGTCCGCGTCGTCCCGTTGGCGGAATCCGCCGCTCTCAAGACCCTCGCACCCGAACAGCTCAACGGCACCAACCGCATGAACCTGTATGTGTTCGGGTCCGACGCCGCCGGCCAGGCGCGGCTGGTGGCGCTGCTCGACAACCTGGGCAAGGGCGCCGCGGGCGCGGCGGTGCAGAACCTGAACCTGTTGCTCGGGCTCGACGAGGCCGCGGGGTTGTCATGAGCGCGGGCCCGACGATCCTGCCCTGGAAGGGCGTCTGGCCAACCATCGCCGCGGATGCCTTCGTCGCACCCAACGCCACCATCATCGGCGACGTGCAGATCGGCGCGCAGGCCAGCATCTGGTTCAACTGCGTTCTGCGCGGCGACGTGAATTACATTCGCGTCGGCGCGCGCACCAACATCCAGGACGGCACCATCGTCCATGTCGCCACCAACGACGGCCCGACCCTGATCGGCGCCGATGTGCTGATCGGGCATGGCGCCATCATTCACGGCTGCACGTTGCACGACGGCTGTTTCGTCGGCATGGCCGCGACCGTGATGGATGACGCCGTGGTCGAAACCGGGGGGATGGTCGCCGCCGGCGCCCTGGTCGGGCCCGGCAAGCGCGTGCCGGCGGGCCAGCTGTGGGCCGGCACGCCGGCCAGGTTCATGCGCAACCTGACGCCGGACGAGGTGGCGCAGATGAAGGTGCAGACCGACCGCTACGTCGACGTGGCGCAGGGCTATCTGGCGCTGCCGCAGCTCAAGCGCTAGGCGGTCACGAGACTGTCATTTGTGCGCCGCCCAACCCGCGCCACAATGCTTTGAAACCTTCGGGGCCGCGATGATCCGGGCACTGCTCGCTTTGCTGATGTTGATGTCCGCACCACGCGGCGTGGCGGCGCAGGAATGCCCGCGCGGCGCGCTCGATACGCGCTATTGCGACCGCGACGGCGACATGGTCGCCGACCCGCCCGCCGACGCCAAGGACCTGATCGACCCGGCCACGCTGATCTTCGCCTACACCCCGGTCGAGGACCCGGCGGTCTACGCACCGGCGTGGAAGGCGTTCCTGGCCCACCTGGAACGCGCCACCGGCAAATCCGTGCGCCTGTTCATGGTGCAAAGCAACTCGGCGCAACTGGAAGCGCTGCGGTCGGGCCGCCTGCACATCGCCGGCGTCAACACCGGCAGCGTGCCGGTGGCGGTGAACTGTACCGGCTTCGTGCCGTTCGCCATGATGGCCGGCCCGGCCGGCCCCCATGGCTATGAAATGGAATTGATCGTGCCCGCCGCGTCGCCGATCCGGACGCTGGCCGACCTGAAAGGCCGCACCGTCGCCTTCACCTCGCCCACGTCCAACTCCGGATTCAAGGCGCCGGCCTTCATCCTCGAAAGCCAGTTCGGCCTGAAGGCCGGCGTGGATTACCAAAGCGTTTTCTCGGGCAAGCACGACAACTCGGTGCTTGGCGTGGCCAACGGTGATTACGAGGCCGCCGCGGTGGCCAACACGGTCCTTTACCGCCTGTACGATCGCGGCACGGTGGACCGTGCGCGCGTGCGCACCATCTTCAAGTCCGACACCTTCCCGACCACCGGCTACGGCATGGCCCACAACCTGAAGCCGGAATTGGCGGAAAAAATCCGCGCCGCGTTTCTGGCCTATGATATCGGCGCCGACGCGCCGATGGCCAACGAGTTTACCGGCCAGGACCGCTTCATCCCCATGACCTACGCCAAGGACTGGGAGATCGTGCGCCGCATCG
This sequence comes from Rhodospirillaceae bacterium, assembly GCA_033764265.1. Taxonomy (GTDB): domain Bacteria; phylum Pseudomonadota; class Alphaproteobacteria; order Rhodospirillales; family Rhodospirillaceae; genus VGEM01. Next base: position 11,879 of record JANRJB010000457.1, read on the forward strand.
ACGCCGGCACCGGCGTGACCTACGATTGCAAGTAACTCAACCCGGCGGATGTCATGATGTTTCTCGCGGTCATTCTAATTGTGTTCGGCGTGTCGTCGGTTCAGGCGCAAGACTGCCCGCGCGGCGATCTGGATGAACGCTACTGCGACCGCGACGCCGACCTTCTGGCCGACACGCCGACCGACGCCGACGATCTGCTCGACCCCAAGACCATCATTTTCTCCTACACCCCGGTCGAGGATCCGGCGGTGTGGGCCGGCATCTGGGACCGCTTCCTCGGCCACTTCGCCAAGGTGGCCGACCGCAAGGTCACGTTCTTCCAGGTGCAGAACTACGCAGCGCAGCTGGAAGCCTTGCGCTCCGGTCGCCTGCACGTGGCGGGCGTCAACGCCGGCTCGACGCCGGTGGCGGTGAACTGCGCGGGCTTCGTGCCGCTGGTGCAGATGGCCACGCCCGCCGGCACCTGGAACTACGTGATGGAGATGATCGTGCCCGCCGGCTCGCCGATCACTCAGGTGGAGCAACTGCGCGGCAAGACGGTGGCCTTTGTCTCGCCCACGTCCACGTCGGGTTTCAAGGCGCCGGTGCAGCTCTTGGAGGCCGAGTTCGGGCTCAAGCTCGACCGCGACTACATCTCGCGCTTCACCGGCAAGCACGACACCTCGATCATGGGCGTGGCCAACGAGGATTACGAGGCCGCCGCCGTGGCCGGCGACCTGGTGCGGCGCATGTCCGACCGCGGCGTGCTCGACCGCAATCGCGTGCGCACCATCTACACCTCAGCGCCGTTCCCCGGCACGGCCTATGGCGTGATCAACCGGCTGAACCCGGCGCTGGTCGCCAAGATCCGCGAGGCGTTCCTGACCTACGACTGGAACGACCCCACGCTGCGCAACGAATTTCCCGAGGTCGACCACTTCGTGCCGACCAGCTACCGCAGCGAGTTCGAGATCATCCGCAAAATCGACGTCGCCGCCGGGGTCAAGTACGACTGCCGCTAGGCGTATCGCGCGTCAGTTAAGGTTTGCATCCCCGCACCTCGGGCGGCAGCATGGCCGCTCCGATTCGCCGCGCACGTTTTTCAGATCATGCCCGCCCTGGTACTGGACGCCCTGACCAAGCGCTATCCGACCGGCAAGACCGCCCTGACGCAGGTGGGATTTTCCGTGCCCGAAGGCCAGGTGCTGGCGCTGATCGGACCGTCCGGCGCGGGCAAGAGCACGCTGATCCGCTGCATCAACCGTCTGGTCGAGCCCACCTCGGGCGCGGTGCGCTTCGGCGATGTCGATCTCGCCCGGCTCGGCGTGGCCGACCTGCGCCGCATGCGCCGGCGCATCGGCATGATCTTCCAGGAGTTCGCCCTGGTCGACCGGCTGACGGTGATGGAAAACGTGTTGTCGGGTCGTCTCGGCTATGTCTCGTTCTGGCAGAGCTGGCGGCGGCGCTTTCCCCAGTCCGACATCGACGCGGCGTTCGCGCTGCTGGCGCGCGTCGGCCTCGGCGATTACGTTGATACCCGCGCCGATGCGCTCTCGGGCGGGCAGCGCCAGCGGGTCGGCATCGCCCGCGCGCTGATCCAGAACCCGGAGCTGTTGCTGGTCGACGAGCCCACCGCCAGCCTGGACCCCAAGACCTCGCGCCAGATCATGCGCCTGATCGTCGAGCTGTGCACCGAACGCAGGCTGACGGCGATCATCAACATCCACGACGTGCCGCTGGCCCGGCAGTTCGCCCAGCGCATCGTCGGCCTGCGCGAGGGGCAGGTGGTGTTCGATGGCGCGCCCGAGGCGCTGACGCCCGAGGTGCTCACGCGCATCTACGGCGAGGAGGATTGGGAAGAGGCCGGCCAGCGCGCGCTGATGAAGTTCGTCCACCATGTCGAAGCCAAAGCGCTCGACCAGGACCGCGTCGCGGGGGCGCGATGAAAGTGAAGTCGAACGCGATCGCGTGTCGAAGCGCCCCCCTCACCCCGCCCTCTCCCCCCATCGCGATGGGGGGAGAGGGACAACTAGGGTTGGCGCGCCTTGCATGCGCGCGCGTACGCTTCATAACCCTCTCCCCCCGCGACCGCGGGGGGAGAGGGAAGGGTGAGGGGGGCCTCTGGCTCCGCGCGCATGACCGCTGAACGCGCGGCCGCACCACACGCCGTCGCGCGCCCGTGGCGCCGGCCGCCCTTGATCCGCAACGCGCGGCTGCGCTGGGCCTTGTGGATCGGCGCGGGCGTGTATCTGGCGGCCGCGCTCGGCACGCTCGACATCAACCCGCAGCGCATCGTGCAGGGCTGGGAGCGCGGCGGGCGCTTCGTCGGCGGATTCTTCCCGCCGGACTTCGCAAGCCGCGGCGAGGCCATCGTCGAGGGCGTGCTGGAAAGCCTGTGGATGGCGGTCGTCGCCACCGTGGTCGGCATCGTGCTGTCGGTCCCGATCGGCGTCGGTGGCGCGCGCAACCTGTCGATTGCCCCGGTCTATCTCGTCTGCCGGTCGATCATGGCGGTGTCGCGCACGCTGCCGGAGATCCTGGTGGCGATCCTGTTCGTCAAGCTGTTCGGCTTCGGCACCTTCGCCGGCTTCGTCACGCTCACCTTCGCGACCGTCGGCTACTTCGGCAAGCTGCTGGCCGAGGATATCGAGGCCGCCAATCCCGCGCCGCTGGAAGCCATGCGCGCGGTCGGGGCCTCGTGGCTGCAGCGGCTCGACTACGCTGTGCGGCCGCTGGTGATGCCGCGCGCCATCGGCATCGCGCTCTACCGTCTCGACATGAACTTCCGCGAATCCGCCGTCATCGGCATCGTCGGCGCGGGCGGCATCGGCGCCACCCTCAACACCGCCTTCGACCGCTACGAGTACCCCTCGGCGGCGGCGATCATCATCGTCATCATCGCCATCGTGCTGGCGTCGGAATACACCTCGGCCTACTGCCGCAAGTGGGTGCGCTGATGGCGGTGATCGAAGCCGGCGGCGCGAAAACCTGGCGCAAGCTGCAGCCGCGCGACAGCCTGTGGCGCTTCGCCGCCTGGCTGGCGGCGCTGGCCGTCACCGTGGCGTGCTGGCAGAAAATCGCCGTGGGCACCGAATGGTCGTTCGTGCTGGATGCGCCCGCCCAGGCCGGCGACATCTGGGACCGCATGGTGCCGCCCGAGTGGGGCTACGCGTCGGTGCTGGGCCGGCCGGTGTGGGACACGCTCAACATGGCCACGCTCGGCACCATGCTGGGCGTGGTCATCGCCGTGCCGCTCGCGTTCCTGGCGGCCAGCAACACAACGCCCAGCGCCGCGTTCGCCCGGCCGTTCGCGCTGTTCTGCATCGTCGCCTCGCGCTCGATCAATTCCGTCATCTGGGCGCTGGTGCTGGTGATGATCCTGGGCCCCGGCGTGCTGGCCGGCACCATCGCCATCGGGCTGCGCTCGGTCGGCTTCATCGGCAAGCTGCTGTACGAAAGCATCGAGGAGATCGACCGCCGCCCGGTCGAGGCCGTGGTCGCCAGCGGCGCCAGCCACGCCCAGGTCGTCAGTTACGCCGTGGTGCCGCAGGTGATGCCGATCTTCGCCGGCATCGCCGTGTTCCGCTGGGACATCAACATCCGCGAATCCACCATCCTCGGCCTGGTCGGCGCCGGCGGGCTGGGGCTGCAGCTCAACTCCGCCATCGGCAACCTGGACTGGAGCCGGGTGTCGGTCATCCTGCTCGCGATCTTCGCCACCGTGATCGCCAGCGAATGGGTCTCCGCGCGCGTGCGCAAGGCAATGACATGAATCGGCCGATCGTCACGCTCCGTCAATGGGGTCAGAGTAAATTGAAAAAGCAATTTACTCTGACCCCATTGAGTTTGATGTTGGCGGTCGGCCTTTCGGCGTGCGCCGCCACCGGTGTCTCGGCGCCCGGCGCGCGCTTCGCCGACTGCGCCGAGTGTCCGGAGCTGGTGGTGATCCCGGCGGGGTCGTTCGATATGGGCGCGCCGCCAGAGGAAAGCGCCGGCCAGAACGTGCCCGACATCTTCGTGCGCATGGCGCTGCCGGTGCATCGGGTGACGATCCCGCGGCCGCTGGCGGTGGGGCGCACCGAGGTGACGCGCGGCCAGTTCGCCGCCTTCGTCGCCGCCACCGGTCACGCCTCGGACCCCGGGCCCGACGGCGGCTGCAACGTCTGGCAGCCCGACCGCCGCCTCTGGCGCGTGGATGCCGACACCACCTGGCGCAGCGTCGGCTTCGGCCAGGACGACACGCACCCGGTGGTGTGCGTCAACTGGGCCGATGCGAACGCTTATGCCGCCTGGCTGTCGCAGCGCACCGGCCACGCCTATCGCCTGTTGACCGAGGCCGAGTGGGAATACGCCACCCGCGCCGGCACCACCACCGCGCGCCCCTGGGGCGATGCCGCCAACGATGCCTGCCCCTACGCCAACGGCGCCGATCTGACCGCGCGGGCCGACTTCGCCGATTACGAAGTGGCCGACTGCGCCGACGGCTTCACCCACACCGCGCCGGCGGGCGCGCTCAGGCCCAACGCCTTCGGCCTGCACGACACGCTCGGCAACGTTTGGGAATGGGTGCAGGACTGCGTGTCCACCAGCTACGCCGGCGCGCCGACCGACGGCTCGGCCTACACGGTCGGCCGCAACTGCCCGCGCATCGTGCGCGGCGGTTCGTGGCTGAACTACACGTGGCGGCTGCGCTCGGGCTTCCGCATCATGTTCCCGCCCGAGCGGCGCTACACCAACATGGGATTCCGCGTGGCGCGCGAGGTGGAGTGAGGGAATTGCGCCTTGACTTGCCCGCGCCGCCGGCCATCGCCGTCAGCTCAGGCGCACCTGGGCGTACGACCCCGGCGCGTCCTCGAGGACTTTCAGCTTGCCCGTGCCCGGCACGCGCGCCGGAATCTTGTCGCCCGACTGCGGACGCAGCCAGGCTTCCCAGTCGGTCCACCACGACCCCGGGTGCTCGTCGGCGCCCTTCAACCAGGCCTCGGCATCCTTCGGCAGCTTGGCGTTGGTCCAGTAGCAGTACTTGTTGGCCGCCGGCGGATTGACGACGCCGGCGATGTGGCCCGAGGCCGACAGCACGAAGCGCACCTTGCCCTTGAACAGCTTGGTGGCCTCGTAGGTCGAGGCCCACGGCGCGATGTGGTCCTCTTTGCAGCTGATCATGTAGGTCGGCAGGTCGATGGTGCGCAGGTCGATCGGCACGCCGGCCAGCGTAATGCCGCCCGGCTTCACCAGATTGTTCTCCAGGTACATGTTGCGCAGGTAGAAGCTGTGCATCGCCTTCGGCATGCGCGTGGAATCGGAATTCCAGTAGAGCAGGTCGAACGGGAAGGGGTCCTTGCCCAAAAGATAGTTGTTCACCACGAACGACCAGATCAGGTCGTTGGAGCGCAGCATGTTGAAGCTGGTGGCCATGTCGGCGCCTTCCAGGTAGCCGCCGGCGTCGTCCATGCGCTTTTCCAGGTTCTCGACCTGCTTGTCGTCGATGAACACGCGGATGTCGCCCACTTCCTTGAAATCGGTCAGCGCCGTCAGGTAGGTGGCGCTCGCGATGCTGTCGACCTTCTTGGCCTTCAGATAGGCCAGCGTGGCGGCCAACAGCGTGCCGCCGATGCAGTAGCCGACGATGTTGATCTTCTCCACGGCGCACGCGGCTTTGACCGCCTCGATCGCCGCCACCGCGCCCTCGAGCATGTAGTCCTCGAAGGTTTTCTGGGCGAGCGTCTCGTCGGGGTTGACCCAGCTGATGATGAAGGTGGTGTAGCCCTGGTCGGTCAGCCACTTCACCAGCGAGTTCTTCGGGCGCAGGTCGAGGATGTAGTACTTGTTGATCCACGGCGGCATGATCAGCACCGGCGTGGCGTGGACCTGCTCGGTGGTCGGCGCGTACTGGATCAGCTGCAACAGCGCGTTCTGGAACACCACCTTGCCCGGCGTCACCGCCACGTTTTCGCCGACTTTGAAGGCGGTCTCGTCGGTCATCGAGATGCGCAGCCGGCCCTTGCCCTTGTCGAGGTCGTCGAGCAGGTTCTGCAGGCCCTTGACCAGGTTCTCGCCCTTGCTTTCGTAAGTCGCGCGAAGAACCTCGGGGTTGGTCAGCGCGAAGTTGGTGGGCGCGATGGCGTCGGCGAACTGCTTGGTGAAGAACTCCACCTTGCGCTTGGTCTGGGGGTCGAGGCCCTCGACGTTGCCGACCGTGCTCTGCATCCACTTCGACGTCAGCAGGTAGGACTGCTTGATGAAGTCGAACACCTGGTTGGTCGACCACTCGTCGTCCTTGAAGCGGCGGTCGCCGGCCTCGGGCGCGATCACCGGCTCGGCCGGCTGGCCCAGCATGCGCAGCGTGGTGTTGCGCCACAGGTCCATGTAGCCGCGCCACAGCGACATCTGCGCTTCCATCAGCGCCGCCGGGTTGGTCATCATCTTCTGGGTCAGTTCGAAGAACGCCTGGCCGATGTTGAGCGGATCGCCCATCCCCACGCCCATGCCGGCCGCCGGCGAACCGCCGGCGTTGCGGGTCAGGAAGTCCGATAGCAGGCGCTGCGACTGCTCGGCGATCCCCGCCATGATTTTGGCCATTTCATCGCCTGAGATGGTGGCGCCATCGGTGCTCTTGCCGGCGGCAGCGGATTCGGGGCGGTTGGCTTCGGCCATGGCGATGGACACTCGTTTAATGAATGGTTTCGGGCACTTGGCTCCGCCGGCCAAGACCGGCGGCGGCGCTTTTTCGATTTTTTTGCGGTCGCGAACGCGGTATGCATTAGTCGGTGGAGGGCCGTTAGTCCAGCCTCGGCGCAAACCCCTTGCAGGGTGCGGCAACTGTCCCGCGGCGATGTCTAACTCACTGGAATTCAAAGCTGATGTCTAACCCGAACCCGTTCAGCCCCGGCGCCCGGGCGCTTGTGTTGGCCGCGCTGCTGGCGCTGCCGGGCTGTACCACCGTGTCCAACGCCTGGGACAGCACCACCGACACCATCGGCGGGCTGTTCGGCGACGATGATGACGCGGCGGCGACAGACGAGGCCACCGCGTCAGACGAAGCGGCCGCGGAAGCGCCGGCCAGCGGCGGCCTGGTCACCGGCACGGTACCCGGCGCCGGCGGCGCGTCGGGGGCGTTCCGCTCCACGGCCCGCGGCGCGCCCGATCTGGCCTCGGTGCCGTCGCAGGCGCCGACGCCGCCGTCCTCGACCGAGGATCGCCGCCGTGCCACCGAGGGCCTGATCGCCGACCGCGAGCGGGCCAACTACACCGACCAGGTCGGCCGCCGCGAGCCGGTGACGGTACGCCCGCTGGATGCCGGCGGCGCCGACACCGCCATCGCCACGCCGCCGGTTCCCGAGGCCGCCCGCGCCGCGCCGGTGACGCGCGTCGCCGACGTGACGGCGGATGCCGCGCCGAGCAGCGCGCCAGCCACCGCGCCAGTCAGTCCGCGCACCACCGATCTTGCCGAGCGTTTGGGCGCGGCCCCGCCGCCGCCGCCGCCGCCGGTCTCGGGGGCCACCGCGCCACCGACGCCGATCGCGGCGGTTTCCCCGGCGCCGGCCCCGATTGCGCCTGCTCCGACGGCCGCCGCCGCAACCCAGGCCTTGGTGCCCCAATACGTCGCGCCGCAGCCGGACTACGGCGCTGAAACGATGGTGATCGACAGTTCAGGCGTGCAGGGCGGGGGGTCGGGCGCCGGCCGTCAGCTGGCCCTGGCCGCGCCGCGCGCATCGTTCGATCCCGGCAATGCTTCGGTCTCCAGCCAGATCGGCGCGGTGATCTTCGCGCCCGGGTCGGCGGCCCTGAGCGCCGCCGCGCGCGCGGTGCTGGCCGATGCCGCCCGCCTGCGCGCCGATGTCGATGGCGCCATTCGGGTGGTGGCCCGCGGCGATCAGGCCCAGGCCCGCGCCGCCGCGGTGACGCGGGAACTGCGCCGCCTCGGCGTGCCCGCCGCCCGGCTGTACGATGGCGCGGCCGACGGCTTCGGCGAGGAGACCGAGATTTACCTGGATTACTGACGCCGATTATCCGCACCCGACTCTTGACGAAACCGCGCCGCAAGCGCACCCCAGACCCAAGGCCCGCCGACCGGCGGAACCACGCCGGACCGCGTCGCCGCTAGCTCGAACGCCCAACCAGGTCGAACGCTCAACCAGGTCGAACACATGGATTTCGAATTTCACCGGATCAAACGCCTGCCCCCGTATGTCTTCGCCGAAGTCAACGCGATGAAGGCCCGGGCGCGCGCCGCCGGCGAGGACATCATCGACCTCGGCATGGGCAACCCCGATCTGCCGACGCCGCAGCACATCGTCGACAAGCTGTGCGAGGTCGCCCAGGACCCCAAGGCGCATCGCTATTCGGCCTCGCAGGGCATCAAGGGCCTGCGCAAGGCGTTCACGAGCTATTACCAACGCCGCTTCAACGTCGACTTGGACCCGGACAAGGAGATGTGTGTTACGCTCGGCTCGAAGGAAGGCCTTGCCAACCTGGCCTCGGCCATCACCGGCCCGGGCGACGTGATCCTGACGCCCAACCCGGCCTATCCGATCCACCCGTTCGGCTTCATCATCGCCGACGGCGTGGTGCGTTCGCTGCCCTACCAGCCGGGTCCGGACTTCATGGCCGCGCTTGACCGCGCGGTGAAGTTCAGCGTGCCCAAGCCGATGGCGCTGATCCTCAACTACCCGTCGAACCCGACCGCGGTGGTCGCCGACTTGGATTTCTATGGCCAGGTGGTCGACTTCTGCCGCCACCACGGCATCTTCATCCTGTCCGACCTGGCCTACGCCGAAATCTACTTTGAAGGCCCGCCGCCGCCGTCGGTGCTGGAAATCCCCGGCGCGCGCGACATCACCATCGAGTTCACCTCAATGAGCAAGACCTACAGCATGCCGGGCTGGCGGGTCGGCTTCGCCGCCGGCAACCGCAAGCTGATCAACGCGCTGACCCGCATCAAGTCGTACCTGGATTACGGCGCCTTCACGCCGATCCAGGCCGCGGCCGCGGCGGCGCTGAACGGCCCGCAGGACTGCGTCGAGGACACCCGGCGCATCTACCGCGAGCGCCGCGACGTGCTGGTCGAGGGGCTGGCCCAGGCCGGCTGGACCATCCCGTCGCCGCCGGCGTCGATGTTCGCCTGGGCGCCGTTGCCCGAGCAGTTCAAGCACCTCGGCTCGCTCGAGTTCTGCAAACTGCTGCTGACCGAGGCCAAGGTGGCGGTCTCGCCCGGCACCGGCTTCGGCGAGAACGGCGAGGGCTTCGTGCGCATCGCGCTGGTGGAGAACAAGCACCGCATCCGCCAGGCCGTGCGCAGCATCAAGACCATGTTCGCCAACGCCGGCGGGCTGATCTCCAATTCCGAGAAACGGCGGGCGGCGGTTTCGTGAGCGAGCCTCTCAAGATCGCCATTGCCGGTCTCGGCACGGTCGGGGCGGGCTCGGTCAAGCTGTTGCGGGAGAACGGCGCGGCGATTGCGAAACGGTGCGGTCGCGCGCTGAAGGTTGTCGCCGTCGCGGCGCGGACCAAGGGCCGCGATCGCGGCGTTGATCTGTCCGGAATGCAGTGGTTCGACGATCCGGTCGCCATGGCCCGGACCGCGGACGCCGACGTGGTCGTCGAACTGATCGGCGGCGCCGATGGCCCCGCCAAGACCTGCGTCGAGGCGGCGATCGCCGCGGGCCGCCATGTCGTCACCGCCAACAAGGCGCTCCTCGCGCACCATGGCGTCGCGCTGGCGCGCGCGGCCGAGGCCAAGGGTCTGTCGCTGTCGTTCGAGGCCGCGGTCGCCGGCGGCATCCCGATCATCAAGGCCCTGCGCGAGGGTCTGGCCGCCAACACGATCACGCGCATCTACGGCATCCTGAACGGCACCTGCAATTACATCCTGACCGAAATGCGCGCGACCAAGCGCGACTTCGCCGAGGTGCTGACGGAAGCCCAGGCGCTGGGCTATGCCGAAGCCGATCCGGCGTTTGATATCGACGGCGTCGACGCCGCCCACAAGCACGCCATCCTGGCCAGTGTCGCCTTCGGCACCACGGTCGACTTCAAGGCGGTGCATGTCGAAGGCATCCGGAAGATCACCGCGCTCGACATCGAATATGCCGACCAACTCGGCTACCGGATCAAGTTGCTGGGCCTGGCCGCGCGCCGAGACGGCGGGATCGAGCAGCGGGTTTACCCGTGCCTGATCGGCCCCGACGTGCCGCTGTCGGCCGTCGATGGCGTGTTTAACGCGGTGGTGGCCGAGGGCGACTTCGTCGGACGCTCGGTCTACGAGGGTCGCGGCGCCGGCGCCGGCCCGACTGCATCCGCCGTGGTCGCCGACCTGATCGACATCGCCGCCGGCCGGCGGACCCCGACGTTCGGGATCCCCAGCGGCGAACTGGCGTCGGCGGCCACCGTGCCGATCGCCGACCGGCGCGGGGCATACTATGTGCGCCTGGTGGTGCGCGACCGGCCCGGTGTGCTGGCCGACATCGCCGCGGCGTTCCGCGATGAGTTGGTGTCGATGGAATCGGTGCTGCAGCGCGGCCGCAGCGCCGATGCGCACGTCAACGTGGTGATCGTCACCCACGAAACGGTGGAAGCGCCGCTCGTGCGCGCGCTGGCCAAGATCGCCGTCAACCCGGCGGTGGTCGAGGCGCCGCACATGATCCGCATCGAGAAATTCTGAAACGGCGCGAAGAACACCGATTGCGCTGGACCTGTCGGCGCACGACAATTCGGGAAATGTTCAAGGGGTAAGGTCGTCCATGTCGCTGCAATTGGATTCCACGTTCACCAACGTGCTCGAGCGCAACCTGGCCTTGGAGACGGTGCGCGTGACCGAGGCGGCCGCGCTGTCGGCCTCGAGGCTGATGGGTCGCGGCGACGAAAAAGCCGCCGACCAGGCCGCCGTCGACGCCATGCGCAAGGCACTCAACAGCCTGAACATCGCCGGCACCGTGGTGATTGGCGAAGGCGAACGCGATGAGGCGCCGATGCTGTACATCGGCGAGAAGGTCGGTTCGGGCGAGGGGCCCAAGGTCGACATCGCGCTCGACCCCTTGGAGGGCACCACCATCACAGCCAAGGGCG
>JANRJB010000458.1:0-8678 GCA_033764265.1 Rhodospirillaceae bacterium
TGCCGCTACCGCACACGTCGGAAAACTTGATGGTTGCGTGGCCGAAGTGCAGCGCGGCCAGGTCGTCCATGTTGTGCAGCGTCTTGGCGCCATCCAACACGTAGGACATGACGATGGTGTCGTCGACCGGCGCCACGTCGACGCCCAGGCGCGCGAACACATGCAGGTCGAACTTGATGTTGTGCCCGATCTTCAAGACCGCGGGGTCTTCCAGCATCGGCTTCAACAGCGCGATGGCGTCTTTCACCGGCACTTGATCCGGAGCGCTTTCCCCGCTCAGGTCGAGCGCGCCTTGCGCGCCCGTCTGGCCGTGGCGCAGGGGCACGTAGCAAGCCTTGCCCGGCGCGACGCACAGCGACACGCCAACCAGATTGGCGCGCAGCGGGTCCAGGCCGTCGGTCTCGGTGTCGACCGCCACCCAGCCGTTGGCCGTCGCCGCCGCGACCCAGCCTTTCAGCGCGTCGGCGGTCTGCACGGTTTCATACGTCGAGCGGTCGAACGGCAGCGCGGCGATGTCGGCGACCGCACCCGCCCTCACCCCCTCGCTCCGCGAGGCGCCCTCTCCCCGGGGGAGAGGGATGGGGTGAGGGTGAGTTGGTTGTTGATTTGGCGCTTCCGCCGGCGGTTCGGCACCCAGCTTGGCCGCCACCTTGGCCGTCAGGCTCTTGAAGTTCTGCGCCTGCAGGAAGCCAAGCAGCGTGTCGGCTTCGGGCGCGCGCCAGACCAACTCGTCCAGTTTGGCCGGCACCGGCACGTCGTCCTTCAGCGTGACCAACTGCTTGGAAATTCGGGCCAGCTCGGCGTTGGCCTGCAGATTCTCGCGCCGCTTGGGCTGTTTGATCTCGCCCGCGCGCTTCAGCAGCGTTTCCAGGTCGCCGTAGGCGCCGATCAGCTCGGCCGCGGTTTTGACGCCAATGCCCGGCACGCCCGGCACGTTGTCGGTGGAATCGCCGGCCAGCGCCTGCACGTCGATCACCTTTTCGGGGCCGACGCCGAATTTCTCCTTCACCTCGTCGGGGCCGATGTCGCGGTTCTTGATCGGGTCGCGCAGTTTCACGCCGCCGCGCACCAGCTGCATCAGGTCCTTGTCGCCCGACACCACCACCACGTCGATGCCCTGGGCCTCGGCCAGCCGGGCGTAGGTGGCGATCAGGTCGTCGGCCTCGTAGCCCGCCAGTTCGACCGCCGGCACGTTGAACGCGCGCGTCGCCTCGCGGATCAGCGCGAACTGCGGGATCAGCTCTTCCGGCGGCGGCGGCCGGTGGGCCTTGTAGTCCTTGTAGATTTCGTTGCGGAAGGTCTTGCGCGCGGTATCGAACACCACGGCGATCAGTTCCTCGACGCTGTCGTCGCGCAGGTCGTCGAGCAGCTTGAGCAGCATCGACGCGAAGCCGTACACGGCGTTCACCGGCGTGCCGTCGGTGCGTGTCATCGGCGGCAGGGCGTGGAAGGCGCGGAAAATGTAGCCCGATCCGTCGATCAGGTAGAGCCGGCGCGGCTTGCTCTTGGTGGCGGCCACGGGGTTCCGCGGCCTGGTCAGTGACCGGCGGCGGATTTGGCCCCACCAGCCTTGGCCTCGGTGGCGCGATCGAGCACGTAACGCCGGCCGCAATAGGGGCAGTCGATGTGCCCGACCTCGGGCTTGATGTGCAGGTAGATGCGCGGGTGGCCGAGCGCGCCGCCACCGCCGTCGCAGCTGACCTGGGTCTGTTCGACGGTGATGGTCTCGACCGGTTCGGCCATGGCGTGCGCAGTCCCTGTGTCGCAGTCTCGAATCGCCCTTCGGATCGGGCCTCGGTTATGCGTCCGGGGCCGGCGCTTTTCAAGCCCGCGCGCCGGTGGTAGGCAAACGTCTCCAACCCTTCCGTTGCCCGCATGTCACAATCGCCACCCACCCAGCGTTCCGCTCTGCCGCCCCTGGCGGTGGAGATCCGGGGGCTGTCCAAGGTCTATGCCGGCGGCAAGAAGCGCCCGCCCAAGCAGGCGCTGACCGATTTGTCGCTTAACGTGCCGCGCGGATCGTTCTTCGGTCTCTTGGGCCCCAACGGCGCCGGCAAGTCGACCCTGATCAACATCATGGCCGGCCTGGTGCGCACCACCGCCGGCGCGGTGCGGATTTGGGACTACGACATCGCCACCCACGAACGACAGGCGCGCTGCGCCATCGGCGTAGTGCCGCAGGAACTGCATCTCGATCCGTTCTTCACCCCGCGCGAGGCGCTTGAGGTCCAGGCCGGACTGTACGGCGTGCCGCGCGCCGAACGCCGCACCGAGGAAATCCTCAAGGCCGTGGGCCTGCTCGACAAGGCCGATGCCTATTCGCGCACGCTGTCGGGCGGTATGCGCCGGCGGCTCCTGGTGGCCAAGGCGATGGTTCACACCCCGCCGGTGCTGGTGCTGGACGAACCCACCGCGGGCGTGGACGTCGAGCTGCGTCAGACGCTGTGGGCCTACATCCGCGAGCTCAACCGGCGCGGCACCACCATCCTGCTCACCACGCATTTCCTGGAAGAGGCGCAGGAACTGTGCGACCGCATCGCCATCATCAACCACGGCCGCCTGATCGCCTGCGACAGCACCGAGAATCTGCTGCGCAAGCTCGACAACAAGTCGGTGCATTTCATCTTGTCGCAGCCGTTGCAGGCGGTGCCGGCGGCGCTGCAGAAGTTCCACGCCACGCTGGCCAGCCCGACCGAGCTGCAGGTCGGCTATCGGCCCAGCGCCTCGGCGGTCGGCGACATTCTCTCCGCCGCGCGCGATTGCGCGCTGCCGATCGCCGATATCCGCACCGAAGAAGTGGACCTGGAAGACATCTTCCTCCAGCTCACCCGCAATCCGCCGCCGCCGGCGGCATGACCGGGCTGTGCTGATGCGCCGCGCGCTCGTCGTCCTGTGCGCCGCGCTGCTGGCGGTGGCATGCGCGGCCCGCACCGCGCCGCCGGGGTCGCAGGCAACCACGCCCGCGCTGGCCGTCGACCACGTCCTCACCGCCGATGGCTTGCGACTGCCGCTGCGCGCGTGGCGGCCGCCAGGCGATTCAAGCAACGGCGAACCGCGGGCGGTGGTGGTCGCGCTGCACGGCTTCAATGACTACGCCAACGCTTTCGCCGCCGTGCCGTCCGCCGCCGGGGTCGGTCCGTTCCTGGCCGAGCGCGGGTTCGCCGTCTACGCCTATGACCAGCGCGGGTTCGGCGCCGCGCCCCACGCCGGCCTGTGGCCGGGTGCCGACCGGTTGCGGGCCGATTTCGGCGCGGTCCTGGACCTGGCGCGCGCCCGTCATCCCGGCGTGCCGGTATTCGCGCTGGGCGAAAGCATGGGCGGCGCGGTGGTGCTGACGGCGCTGGCGTCCGCCGCTCGGCCGCCGGTCGACGGCGTCATCCTGGTCGCTCCCGCCGTTTGGGCGCGCGCCACCATGCCCGCGCTCTATCGTGTTGCCCTGTGGCTCGGCGCCCGGATCGCGCCGGGCTTGAAGCCGTCGGGCCGCGGCCTCGGCCGTCAGGCCAGCGACAACATCGCCATGTTGCGCGCCAACGCGGCCGACCCGTTGTTCATCAAGAACACCCGTATCGATGCCATCGCCGGTCTGGTCGACCTGATGGACGAAGCCTTCGCCGCCACCCAGGCGCACCCCGCGCGCATTCGTGTGCCGGTGCTTTACCTGTACGGCGGGCGCGATCAGATCATCCCGCGCGAACCGACCTTGAAAGCCGTGCGGGCGTTGCCGGAGGCCACGGTGACCTTTGCCTATTACCCCGACCATTGGCACATGATGCTGCGCGATCTGAACGGCGCGGGCGTGCTGGCCGACATCGCGGCGTGGATCGCCGATCCCGGACAGGCGCTGCCCTCGGCGGCCGACCGCGACGCGCTGGCGCGCCTGGCGGCGGCCCCGCCCGGCCGAGCGCCGCAACCGGGCCGCTAGGGTCGCGGCCAATGTTGCGGCTCTCGTTCACCCGCGTATCCAACGAACGCCACCGGTTTGCGTATGCCCGCGCCGACGGCAGCGGCGAGAGCCTAGACCTCGAGACCCGCAGTTTCCTGGTCCACGACTTCCTGCACATCGCGGTTGAGTGCGAGGCGCGGATGACGGCGGGATTTCTGGGCCAGCTCGCCGCCGGCGCGCACTATGCCGACCTCTCGGGCCCCGCGGCGGCGCAATTGATGGCGGCGCCACCGGCCAAGGATCAGGCCGAACGATGGCTCGCCGAACATATCGTCGGGCCGCTGACGCCGGTCGCCCTGGGCCGGGCCACGCCGCAAGCGTTTCTCGCCGGTCTCGCCGACTGGTCGGCCGCGGTCGGCCGGCCGATCCCGCCGTGGCTCGATGCCGGTTTCGTCGACCGCGTACTCGCGCGATACCGCAGCCTCGCGGGTCGCTGGCGCGCCACGCCGTTCGGCGCGGTCATGGACGTGCAGATCGAGCACTTGTAACCGTCCGCACGGCGCCGGCCGGCGATTTGCACTCCGGGATCGGATGGCCTAGATTTCGGGCCCGCTGGCGCGAATGTTGCGCCCGCCTCAGTGCCCGTAGCTCAGCTGGATAGAGCGTCGCCCTCCGGAGGCGAAGGTCAGGGGTTCGAATCCCTTCGGGCACGCCATCACTTAATTGCCCAATAAGGTTCTGCATCGGCCGGCGCCGCGCCCATTTGTCGTGGCGAGCGCGCGCCGCGCCGTTCAACTTCGGCGTTGGATCGGTCACCCCGTTCGCCTTGTAAGGGGGGGTGAATCTGTATACGGTGACCGACCTTGCAACGTGTTGGCGCGGCAGGGAATTTGTCGGCGGGGCGAGCCGCCGCGACGACCGGTGCAAGCACCGGCGCGCGGCGGGGATCGGGGCGGGTGAATGAGCGTCCTCTACAAAGCGCTGCAAAAGGCTCAGAAGGAAAACCAGGACCGCAGCGACACCCCGGCGCCGGCCTTCGACGCCGAGCGGCTGGCCGGTTCGGGGGCGATTCGCGCCGTCGGGCGCGGCGGCCTCAACCTGCGCACCGTCGCCGGCGTGGTGTCGCTGGTGCTGGCCGTGGTGATCGTGGCCGGGTTCTTCCTGATCGATACCGCGCCGCCGCCGCCACCACCGCGTCCGCCCGTGCAGGTCGCGACCCCGGCGCCGCCGGCCCCGGCGCTTCAACCCGCCGCACCGCCCACGTCCGTGTCGGAGGCTCCAGAAGCGGCGACCGCGCCGCCGACCGCAGCCCTGCAACCGCCGCCGACCCCGGCACCACCTGTCGCAACGCCACCGTCCGAAGCGCCGGCAATCGTTGCCGCCGCGCCCGCGCCGACCGAAACGTTGATTCCACCAGCGTCAGCACCTCCCCCGCCGGTTGCCGCCGCGCCGCCGTCGGTGGCTGAACCGACGCCGACTGCCGCACCCGCACCCGCACCCGCGCCGGCGCCATCCGACGCCGCCCCGCCGGTGCCGCCGACACCGCCTCCGGCCGCGCCTGCCGTTGCGTCGCCCCCAGCACCTCAACAAGCGCCTTCGGCGCCTCAGCAATTGCCCTCGGCGCCGCAGCCCATGCCGCAGATCGCCGCGGATTCTCCCGCGCGCATGCTGCAGCCGCCGATCAATATCCGCCGCGCCGAGTACGACTTTTCGGGCGTCGGCAACGCCGTCCAGGTGCGCGAAGTGTCGCAAGCCGCCCAGGACAACGTCGGGGCGGCTTACGGTGCGCTGGTGCGCGGCGACTACGACATGGCGCTCGGCTTCTACGACCGCGCGCTGCAGCAGGAACCGGGCAGCGTCATGGCCCAGCTTGGCCGCGGCGCGGCCTTGCACAAGCTGGGCCGGCTGGACGAGGCCCGCGCCGGTTACGAACGCGTGCTGAAGGCCGATCCGAAAAACCGCGAGGCCCTGACCAACCTGACCGCGATCCTGGCCGAACGCGCGCCGGCCGAAGCCGTCAGCCGCCTGTTGGAGCTGGAGCGCGATCACCCGCAGTTCAGCCCGCTCAAGGCGCAGATCGGCCTGACCTACGCCAAGCTGGGCGACCTGGACCAGGCGTTGGGCTACCTGCGCCAGGCGGTCAACCTGACGCCGGAAGCGGTGCTGTACCGCTACAATCTCGCCCTCGTGCTCGATCGCATGGGCCGGCGCGAGCAGGCGGTGGCCGCCTACGACCAGCTGCTCGACACCGCCGCCGGCGGCCGGCTGCCCGCGGGTCTCGACCTCGCCCAGATCGAGAACCGGGTGCGCTTCCTGCGCGTGCAGTAGTCGCGCGCTTAAACCGGATCAGGGGCCGCGGGCCATGCCGTACCTTGCGCACTTCGGGCTCAAGGAACATCCCTTCACGCTGACGCCCAACACCAACCAGTACTTCCCGGTTCCCAAGCACGTCGAGATCATCCAGTCGATCCAGTTCGGCATCGCCCGCAACACCGGCATCCTGAAGGTGGTCGGCGACGTCGGCACCGGCAAGACCATGTTGTGCCGCCTGCTCTTGCGCAAGCTGGTCACCGACAACGACGCGGTCGCCTACCTCAACGCGCCGCAGGTGGATCCGGAAGGCCTGATCGGCCTGGTCTGCACCGAGTTCGGGCTGGAGACCGGCACGCGCGCGGCGATGCTGCAGTCATTGAATGCGTTCCTCTTGGAACAGCACGCGCTGGGGCGCAACGCGGTGTTGATCGTGGACGAGGCCCAGGCGTTGGGCGCGGCCGGGCTCGAGGCCATCCGGCTGTTGTCCAACCTCGAAACCGAACGCAGCAAGCTGTTGCAGATCGTGCTGTTCGGCCAGTCCGAGCTTGACGGCCTCCTGGCCCAGGACAACCTGCGCCAGGTCAACCAGCGCATCGGCTTTTCCTTCAACACCGGGCCTTTGACCATGGCCGAGGCGGTGCACTACATCCAGCACCGCACCGCCTGCAGCCGGGTCGAGGGCGTCGACTTTCCCATCTTCACGCCGCGCGCGATGGAGCTGTTGGCCGACGCCGCGGCGTTCGTGCCGCGCGTCATCAACATCCTGGCCGACAAGGCGTTGCTGGTGGCCTACGGCGACGGCGCCATCCAGGTCGACGATCGGCACGCCGCCGCCGCGGTGGCCGACTCGCCGCAACTCGCGCGGGCTAGGCCGCTCAATCGGGTCTGGGTGCGCCGGCTGTTGATCGGCGTGATCGCGGCCGAGGTGGTCGCGGTGATCGCGCTGGTGGCGTTCAGCCCCGGCCTGCGCGGCTGGCTGAAGGCTCTGGCCGATCGCGCCGCCGCCGCCGTTTCCGGCGCGTCCTAGGCGCGCCGGTCCGCGCCCGTGCCCTTCGCGAGCCTGCCGCACGAGTCCGCCGCCGCCGTGGCGCTGATGGCGGCGATCGGCCTGATCGTCGGCAGCTTCGTCACCGCGCTGTCCTACCGGCTGCCGCGCGGCCTGAATTTCGTCGCCGGCCGCTCGCGCTGTCCCGCCTGCGGCACGGCGCTGGGCGCGGCCGATCTGGTCCCGGTGCTGTCGTGGGTGTTCGCGCGCGGCCGTTGCCGGCATTGCCGGGCGCCGGTCGCGTGGCGCTACCCCGCCATCGAGGCGGTCACCGCGCTCATGTTCGTCGGCGCCGCCCTGCTCGCGCCTGCCTGGCCGCAATCGGCGCTGCTGGCCGGTATCGCGGCGGTGCTGATCGCGGTTGCCGTGATCGACCTGGAGCATGGGCGCATCCCCAACGGCCTGGTGCTGGGGCTGGCGCTGCTCATGGTCGGCTGGCGCGCCGCGGCCGGCGCGTCGCCCGGCGATCTGGCCGCGTCCCTGGGGATGGGCGCGGCCGCGTGGGCCGGCCTGACCGCCGTGCGCGCGGCGATCGCCGCCGTCACCCGCCAGCAGGTGCTGGGCGCCGGCGACGCCAAGCTGATGGCCGCCGCCGCGATCGGGCTGCCGCTGTGGCCGTTCGTGGTCTGCCTTGGGCTCGCGGGCGGATTCGCCGTCCTGTTCGGCCTGGCCTGGCAGGCCGCCGGGCGCGGCCGGCAGTTTCCGTTCGCCCCCAGCCTGGCTGCGGCCTTGTGGCTGACGCTGGCCGTGCCGGGCCTGTCGGGTTGGCTGGGCGGATGACCGGCGCCAAACGCATCGTTCGCAAACGCATCGTTCGCAAACGCATCGTTCGGTTGTGGCCTCCCCTGTGAAATGTCTGCTAAAGTTGTGATGCGGCTTGCGATTTGCCGACCTGTTCGGTACCCATACCGCGTTGACCGGGACGGGAAAAACCGGGCGATCGGGGCACCGTGGCGAGGGGACCGCGCGCAAGCGCGGTTGAGGGGGGAACATCGACATGAACGACACGCGCGCGCGTCACTCGTCTGGTTCGGCCTGCACGCCGGAGCTGCGTCCGGCACGGCCGTGGACGTTGCGGCGCGCGGCCCTGTTGGTGGGTGTCGCCGCCCTGCTGGGTTCGTGCACCCGCGCCGAGCTGATGAACGACTACGACCCGGCCTCGGGCGCCTCCAAGAAAGACTATGAAGGCCTGGTCGGCCGGCGCGGGTCCGACGGCCAGCAAGGCGCCGACGCGGCGGGCGAGCCGCCGATCCCGGATTTTCAGCCGCTGCTGGCCGCGCCGGCCGCGCCCGAGCTGGCCGACACCCGCCGCGTGTCGATCGCGGTCACCGAAACCACGCCGCTGCGCGACATCCTCATCGAACTGGCGCGCAAGGCCGAGGTCGACCTGGAGATGGACCCGCGCATTTCCGGCGGCATCATCATGACCTCGACCGA
>JANRJB010000099.1:0-11757 GCA_033764265.1 Rhodospirillaceae bacterium
AACAACTCGGCGCTGGTGACCCAAACGTGGGGGCCTGTTTGGACGCTGCGAAGAATGTCGTAGGGCGGTCCAGACCAGAGAATTCCGGAAACAAGGACGTTGGTGTCAAGAACCAGGCGCACGGCGGCGCTGCTTCCGAACCGCCCTCACCTCTGCGGTGATATCGTCCATCGACATCGGCGGAATTCCGAGAGCGGCGACGCGCGCATGGATGTCTTCGAGGGCCTTGAGCGCGCGCCGCCGCCCAAGGGCGTCCTTGAGAACCCGGTTAAGCTCTCTTGACGTTAACAAGCCGGCCTTGCGTGCGGCGCGAACCGTCGAGTCTGGAACCGCAACTTTGATGGTCGCCATCTGTCGCCTTATCCGTGGGCTTGTGCGTCGGGTGGATGAACCATCATACATGATTCAGCGGCTGCGGCGAACCGCCCCAGCGTTCAAGTTCAGTTCCTGGCTTTGTCGACCAGCTTGGATTTCTTCAGCCACGGCATCATGGCGCGGAGCTTCTGTCCGACGTCTTCGATCGGATGTTCGGCCCAGTTGCGGCGCATCGCCTTGAACGACGGCTGGCCGGCCTTGCACTCGGTCATCCAGTTGGCGACGAAGCGCCCGGCCTGGATGTCGGCCAGCACCTTCTTCATTTCGGCCTTGGTGGCGTCGTTGATCAGCCGCGGGCCGGTGACGTAGTCGCCGTACTCCGCGGTGTTGGAGATGGAGTAACGCATGTCGGCCAGGCCGCCCTCGTACATCAGGTCGACGATCAGCTTCACCTCGTGCAGACACTCGAAGTAGGCCATTTCCGGGGCATAACCGGCCTCGACCAGCGTTTCGTAGCCGGCGCGGATCAGGTGCGACAGTCCGCCGCACAAGACCGCCTGTTCGCCGAACAGGTCGGTTTCGCACTCTTCGCGGAAGGTGGTCTCGATGATGCCGGCGCGGCCGCCGCCAATCGCCGAGGCGTAGGACAAGGCCAGTTCCATGGCGTTGCCCGAAGCGTTCTGGGCGACGGCCACCAGGCACGGCACGCCGGCGCCGCGCTGGTACTCGGAGCGCACGGTGTGACCCGGGCCCTTGGGCGCGATCATGAACACGTCGAGGTCGGGGCGGGGTTCGATCAGCTTGAAGTGGATGTTGAGGCCGTGGGCGAACGCCAGGGCGCCGCCCTGCTTGAAGTTGGGCGCGATGTCTTCGCGGTAGATGTCGGCCTGCAATTCGTCGGGCGTCAGGATCATCAGCACGTCGGCCCACTTGGCGGCCTCGGCCGGGGTCATCACCTTCAACTTTTCCAGCTCGGCTTTCTTGCGCGTGGCCGAGCCCGCCTTGAGCGCCACCGCCACGTCCTTCACGCCGGAATCGCGCAGGTTGAGGATATGGGCGTGGCCCTGGCTGCCGTAGCCGACCACGGCCACTTTCTTGGCCTTGACCAGGTTCACGTCGGCATCACGGTCGTAGTAAACGCGCATCGTTGTCCCTTTCAGTTGATCTCAGTTGTCGTCCGACAGCCGCAGCTCGGGGTCGGATGTGTTCTCGCGGGCCTGCTCGATCGATCGGGTGCCGCAGGCGATCGCGGTCACGCCGGTGCGCGACACTTCGACCAGGCCCAGGGGGCCCATCTCGGCGATGAACTCGTCGATCGCCAGCGTGGCGCCGACCAGCTGGAAAACGAACGACGCGGTGGTGGACTCGACGATGGTCGCGCCGTACTTGTCGGCCAGCCTGAGCGCGGCGGCGCGCTTGCGACCGGCGCCCACCACCTTGATCAGGGCCAGCTCGCGTTCGATGCTGGGGCCGTCGTCGGTCAGGTCGCGCACCACATGCACCGGCACCAGCCGGCCGAGCTGCGCCTTGATCTGCTCGATCACCTGGTGCGTGCCGGACGTGACCAGGTTGATGCGCGACAGCGCGCGCGCCTTGTCGACCTCGGACACGGTCAGGCTTTCGATGTTGTAGCCGCGGCCCGAGAACAGGCCGGTGACGCGCGCCAGAACGCCGGCCTCGTTGTCGACGATCACCGACAGGATGTGGCGGTAGATGCGGCTGTCCTTCAGGCGCGCGACCGGCACCGCGCCGTCGTACAGATTGGCGGTCTGGTCGCTGGGACTGTTGTCCCTGGGGCCGGGGTCGCTGGTGTCGTTCATGAGAATGGTGCGCGGCAGTGTCTTAGACCAACGCGGCGCCTTCGCCGCTGATCTGCTTCTCCGACTCGTCCTCGGGCCCCAGGATCATCTCGTTGTGGGCCTTGCCCGAGGGGATCATCGGGAAGCAGTTTTCCTTCTGGTCGACCACCACGTCGACGATCACCGGGCCGTCGATGGCGATCATCTGCTTGATGGTATCGTCGACCTTGGCCGGATCGGTGACGCGCAGGCCGGTGCAGTGATAGGCCTCGGCCAGCTTGACGAAGTCGGGCAGAGAGTCGGTGTAGCTTTCCGAATAGCGCCCGCCATGCAGCAGTTCCTGCCACTGGCGGACCATGCCCATGTACTGGTTGTTGACGATGAATAGCTTCACCGGCAGGCGGTACTGCACCGCCGTCGACAGTTCCTGGATGTTCATCAGGATCGAGGCTTCGCCGGCCACATCGACGACCAGCGCGCCGGGGTTGGCGAGCTGCACGCCGATGGCCGCCGGCAGGCCGTAACCCATGGTGCCGAGCCCGCCCGAGGTCATCCAGCGGTTTGGCTGATCGAAGCGATAGAACTGCGCCGCCCACATCTGATGCTGGCCGACTTCGGTGGTGATGAAGGTGGGGCGATCCTTGGTCAGCTGGTACAGCCGCTCGATGGCGTACTGCGGCTTGATGATCTTGCCGGTCTGTTCGTAGCGCAGGCAATCGCGGCCGCGCCACTCGCCGATCTTCTTCCACCATGACGCCAGCTGGGCCGAATCGGGCTTGGTTTGGCGCGCCTTCCACTGGCGGATCATCTCCTCCAGCACGGCGGCGGCGTCGCCCAGGATCGGCACGTCGACCATGACGTTCTTGTTGATCGACGACGGATCGATATCGACGTGGATTTTCTTCGAGCCCGGCGAGAAGAACTTCAGGTTGCCGGTGACGCGGTCGTCGAACCGCGCGCCGATATTGATCATCACGTCGCAGTGGTACATGGCCAGGTTGGACTCGTAGAGCCCATGCATCCCGACCATGCCCAGCCATTCCCGCCCCGAGGCCGGAAACGCGCCCAGGCCCATCAGCGTCGACGTGATCGGAAAGCCGGTCAGCGCCACCAGCTCGCGCAGCAATTCCGAAGCGCGCGGGCCGGCATTGATCACGCCGCCGCCGGTGTAGAACAGCGGACGCTTGGCGTGGGCCATCAGCTCGACGGCATGCGCCACCGCGCGTTCGTCGGGAATGGTGCGCGGATTGTAGGTCTTGTGCTTCTTGCGCTTGATGCCGCGCGGCGCGGTTTCGTACACGCCCGGCGTCATCACCACGTCCTTCGGCAGGTCGACCACCACCGGGCCGGGCCGGCCCGAGCGCGCCACGTAAAACGCCTCGTGGATGGTCAGCGCCAGCTTGTTGACGTCCTTCACCAGGTAATTGTGCTTGGTGCACGGCCGGGTGATGCCGACGGTGTCGGCTTCCTGGAAGGCGTCGTTGCCGATCAGGTGCGTCGGCACCTGCCCGGTGAGACATACGATCGGCACCGAATCCATCAGCGCGTCGGTCAGGCCGGTGACGGCATTGGTCGCGCCGGGCCCCGAGGTCACCAGCACCACGCCGACCTTGCCGGACGAGCGCGCGTAGCCTTCGGCGGCGTGCACGGCACCCTGCTCGTGCCGTACCAGGATGTGGCGGATCGAGTTCTGCTTGAACAGTTCGTCGTAGATCGGCAGCACCGCGCCGCCGGGATAGCCGAACACCACCTCGACGCCCTGCTCCTGCAGGGCCTTCAGGATCAGACGCGCGCCCAGCATGCGCTCCTCGCCGCCGGCGGGGGCGGCGGTCGAAGCAGGAGCAGCGGCAGTCGCGGCATCGGCAGCCATCGCGGACGGGTCCTTCGGGGCAGACATCAACAAAAAACCCTGCAAACACGGCCCAAAACGCGCATTCAAGGCACGTTCGGGCGGCGCAGGGCGGGCGTAACCTAGTCACCACCCTTGGTCAGGTCAACACAAATAAGCCAATTTTGTTAAAGATTTCCTGTAATAATCTTTCTGAAAATTGCTCCTGGATCGTCATCTGCGCATGAAACTGATGCTTGAACCAGGTGTTTTGGCGCTTGGCATAGTGACGGGTGGCGGCCTGGGCGGCGGCGACCGCGGCCGCGAGGCTGGAGGCACCCAGCAGATGCGCGGCCAGCTCGCGCGCGCCCAGGGCGCGCATCAACGGCGCGGCGTCGGTGACGCCCCGGGCCAATAGATCGCGCATCTGGTCCAACGCGCCGGCGCCCATCATGGCGGTAAAGCGCGCATCGCAGGCGGCGTACAGTACGTCGCGTGGCGGCAACAAGACGATTGAACAATACGTCGCGTCGACCGGCGCGCGCTTGGGCTGGGCTTGCCACCAGCTGATCGACTGGCCGGTCGCTTCCAGCACTTCCCAGGCGCGGGCGACGCGCTGGCTGTCGTGGGCACTGAGACGCGCCGCCGTTTCGGGGTCGCGCTCGGCCAGCATGCGGTGCAGATAACTCACACCGATCCCGGCCATCAACGTGCGGGTCTCGGTGCGAATATCGTCGGGGATGGGCGGAATGTCGGCCAGGCCCTCGGTCAGCGCCAACAGGTACAGCCCCGTGCCGCCGACCAGAATGGGCAACTGCCCCGCATCATGCGCGACGCGGATCTCGACCGCGGCGCGTTCGGCCCACGCCGCCGCCGACAGGATCTCGGCCGGATCGAGAAAGCCGAACAGCCGGTGGGGCGCGCGCGCTTCCTCGGCCGGCGTGGGCCGGGCAGTGAGAATGCTGAGGTCGCGGTAACACTGGATGCTGTCGGCGTTGACGACGACGCCGTTGAAGCGCTCGGCGATCGCCAGCCCCAGCGCTGATTTTCCGGTCGCGGTCGGGCCGGCCACGATCACCGCGCGCGGGCGCGTCGTCATGGCCGCGACGCCGTCAGTCGAGCACGTGGCTGACCAGACCGTCGGCCAGCTTGGGCTCGAACCACGTCGACTTGGGCGGCATCACCTGCCCGGCGTCGGCCACCGCCATGAGTTGATCCATGCGCGTGGGATGCAGCGCGAACGCCGCGGCCATCTCGCCGGAATTGACTCGCGCTTCCAGCTCGGCCAGGCCGCGGATGCCGCCGATGAAGTCGATGCGCTTGTCGCGCCGCTGGTCGGCGATGCCGAGCACCGGTGCGATCAGGTTGTCCTGAAGCAAACTCACATCCAGACGCGCCACCGGGTCGTGGGCCGGCACGAACGCAGGTTTGATGTCGAGCGCGTACCACTGGCCTTTCAGATACAGCCCGAAACGTTGCGGGCGGTCGGGCTTGACCTGCGCCGGCGATGGCGACACGTCGAACCGATCGCCGACCTTTTGCAGGAACGCCGCCGGGGTCAGGCCGTTCAGGTCCTTGACCACGCGGTTGTAGTCGAGAATGCGCATCTGGTCGTGGGGGAACGCGACCGCCAGAAAATAGTCCGCCGCGTCGGATGCGGGAGTTTCGCGCCGTGCCGCGGTCTCTCTCCCGCGCCGCGCCGCGGACTCTTTCCCGCGCCGCGCCGCAGCGACCCGCGACGCCGCCGCCGAGCGGTGGTGTCCGTCGGCGATGTAAAGCGCCGGCATGGCGTCGAAAATGGCGGTGACGCGCGCGAGCGTCGCCGGCGCGGTGATCGACCAGATCGCGTGCACCACGTCGTTGTCGGCGCTGACTTGGTAGTCGGGCGCGCCGCGCGCCGCGTCGGCCACGATGCGCTGCAATTCGGCATGCGCCGGATAGGCCACCAACACTGGGCCGGTTTGGGCGTTCAACGCCTCGATCTGGTGGACGCGGTCGTCTTCCTTGTCGGGGCGTGTGAATTCGTGCTTGCGGATGCGGTTGGTATCGTAGTCGGCCACCGACGCGGCGATCGCCAGGCCGGTCTGGGTGTGGGCGCCCATTGTCATGCGGTAGACGTAGTAGCGGGGTTCGGGATCGCGCCTCAGCACGCCCGTGTCGATCATGCGCCGGAAGTTCTCGGCGCCCTTGGCGTAGACCGCGGGCGCATAAACATCGGTGCCGTCGGGCAGGTCGATCTCGGGCTTGGAGACATGCAGGAAACTGTGCGGCCGTCCGGCGGCCCGGACCCGGGCTTCAGCCGAACTCAACACATCGTAGGGCGGCGCGGCGACCGCGGCGGCCTGCGCCGGGATGGGCCGGAGCCCGCGAAACGGTCGAACGAGTGTGGCCACGGCGGTCCTCGACAAGACTGGAATCACGATCTCAGGCCGGGGTGTGTATCGGCTTGGTCCCGGGCCCGCAACCGGCATCACGGATAATCCGTGGTTTCGATTGCAACCGGACCCTTGACCGCGCGTTGATGTTCGGATGTGCGCCGCGGCGAGGCATCGCCCGGCCCATCCCCGAACACAGGTCCGCCACCGGCCGCCAGAGCCGGGGCATCGCACGGAGGTGTGTCATGGCCAAGACCAAGGCCCAGATCCTGGACGACATGCAGGGGTTTATCGGCCGCTACGGCGGCTCTTACAAAGACTGGTACGTAGGCACCAGCAACGATCCGAAGGGCCAGCTGTTTTTCGGCCATGGTTTTCGCAAAACCGACCTGGGTCTGTACCGTCAGGCCGGATCGGAGCTGCAGGCCGCCGAAGTGGCGGAGTTCTTCACCGGCATGGGCGCCAAGGGCGACGACGGCGTGAAGAAGAACGCCGACTTCGTTTACGCCTTCCGCCTGGCCGCGCACACCAAGCCGGGCGCAGCGCGGCGCTGAGCCACACCCACGACCGGGGCAAATAGCTTTGTGAGGCGGCAGCAACGGGACTACACTGCCTGCGGCGCGTTCCGCGCTGGAGCCGTGCGATGTCGAAAAGCCGCATTAACATTGTCGACGAGATCGGCTCGTTCATCGCCAAGCACGGCAACAAACCCGAGCAATGGTACATCGGCACCGCGGTGTCGCCCAAGACCCAGCTGTTCACCGTGCACGGCTTCACCAAGCGCGACGTGGGGCTGTACCGCGAGGCCGGCAACGATGCCGACGCGGCGTCGGTCGCCGGCCTGTTCATGGGTCGCGGCGCCCGTGGCGACAAGGGCGTCAAGCCCGGCGCGGTATACGTCTACGCCTACAAAATGACCTCCGGCACCAAGCCCGGCTACGGCGGCAAATAGTCGCGCCGGCCAGACCGCGTACCCGCGTTGCATAGTGATGCAGCGGTCGCAGCGTCGCAGGCCGCGCGCTTGATCGCGCGCCGACGCGCGCGGCAAGGTGCGCGGAAGGAACAAACCTACAATTCAAGACGGGGAGCGCAGATGGCTGACGTCCAGGACATCATGGTGAAAGGCCCGACCGGCCGCTTGGCGGTGCGGGCCAAGGGTTTTGCCGCGCGACCGAAACAGGCCGTCGTGCTGGTGCAGGGCGCCAACGTCACCGGCCAAAGCGGCTACGATTTCTCGTTTCCCGGCAGTCGCGATTATTCGTTCCTGGATGCGCTGGTCGCCGCGGGCTTCGGCGCGGTCACGTTCGCCCTCAGGGGCTACGGCCCGTCGGACCCGGCGCCCGATCCGCAGAACATCACCACCGACGACGCCATCGCCGACCTGGCCGCGGTGATCGACTGGATGGCGAGCCAGGGTCATGCCCGGCCGCACGTGCTGGGCTGGTCGTGGGGCGGGCGGATCGCCGGACGCTTCTGCGAGCGCGCGGCCGAACGCGTCGATCGTCTGATCTTGATGGACCCCGCGCTCGGCGGCGGGCAGCTGATCCTGCCGGGACCCAGCGGGCCGTTCGCCCACAACACCGAGGCCGACTACTTGAAGCGCCTGCAGCCGGAATTCACCGAGCCCGACGCCCACGCCGCGTTCGCCAAGCACGTGGCGCTGCACGACGCGAAATCGCCGTCGGGTATTCTGACCGAGAACGCCA
Source organism: Rhodospirillaceae bacterium (assembly GCA_033764265.1). Lineage (GTDB taxonomy): Bacteria > Pseudomonadota > Alphaproteobacteria > Rhodospirillales > Rhodospirillaceae > VGEM01. The sequence goes on from JANRJB010000099.1 coordinate 8,024, forward strand.
AGGGCAGCATCCCGGTGCGGCCCGAGGCCATCACGCGGCCGACCCTGTTGATTTACGGCCACGCCGCGGCGCGCCAAAACTACATGCAAGGCATCATGCCGCGCGGCGAGTTCTGGGAAAAACTGGCAACCGAAGACAAGGCCCTGGTGCTGGTGCCGGGCGGTGGCGACTATGCTCACCTGCAACGGCCGCGCCGCCTGATTCACCGGGCCGTGATCCGGTTCCTCGATCCCTGAGCCCCGATCCCTGTTCCACAAAAAATTAGCGGCCCCGGTGACGGCCGGGGCCGCGAATTTCGCCGTTGGAGCGGCCTTGGCCGCTCCGGAACGCGGATCAGGCGCGATCAGCCAACCTTGAGGTTGGTGGCCGCCGACTTGCCGCGCTCGGTCGTGATCTCGAAGGAGATCTGCTGACCTTCGTTCAGCGTGCGCAATCCGGCCCGTTCGACCGCGGTGATATGGACGAAAACGTCCTTACCGCCGTCGCTCGGCTGGATGAAGCCATAACCCTTTTGGGTGTTGAACCACTTTACGGTGCCAGATGGCATGTTCGTTTCTCTCTCTCAGTTGGAAGCCATGCGCGAACGCATGGTCGTGCACACCGCGACCATCGCAGTGCCTCAAACAACCTTCTTTGTCGGGGAAGTCTTGCGGGGCGGCCCGTAGGACGCTGTCTTCATAGGGTCGCTATAGTCAAGGCAGGCCGAAAGCCGATTGCTCACAAGGATTTATTGCGGCGATGCCCGTCCAAAGTCAAGTATTTGACACACCCCGCCTGCCCCCAACATCCGCGCGGAAGCCGGATTCTGTAATGAAATGAGCAGGTTACGCGACCCGGCCTGTGGCGACGCCCCCGGCACGGTGCGGCGAGACCCCACCGGATGGGGCCTTTTTTCCAGGGATTTCAGCGTGATAATGCCGTGCTCGCGAAGCGCCGGGCAGCCTGGGAGGGCGGGTGATGGTGGATGGGCCGATCGGGCTGGCCGTGCTGGACGAGTTCGCACGCCATTGGCGCGACCGGCGGCGTGGCGGCGCGGCGATGCCGACGCTGTCGGACTATCTCGACCGGCCGCATCCGACCCTGCAACCGTGGACGATCATCATCGATCTGGCCGACGGGTCTTGGCCGGTGCGCCTGTGCGGCACCGGCATGGCCGACATGATGGGCAGCGACTTTACCGGCGGCGACTATTTGACCGCGGTGCGGCCCAGCGAACGGGGCGAGATCGTCGCGCGCGACCGCACCTGCGCCACGCACCCGTGCGGGTTGCGGCTCAACATGGTGGCGCGCACCGCCGAGGGCCGGTTGATCGACAACGCGGTGCTGGTGCTGCCGGTATCGCGCGCCGGCGGCCATAGTCTGGTGCGCGTTTCGGCGGCGCGGCGCACCGCGGGCTGGAGCGATCCGCCATTGGCTGTGCTGGGCTACACGGCAGCGGCCTGGGTCGATGTCGACCATGGCGTGCCGGTCGTGGCGCCCTGGTTCAATCCGCGTGCAGCGCGGGCCGACGGGGCCGGGACCATCCGGCGATTGCCGTCGTAACCGTCGGACCGGCGGGCTATCCTCGCGCTTTCCCCCGTCCTGAAGGCTCGGTTCATGGAAGCGCAGATGCGCCGCGCGATCACGCCCCGCCACGCGACGCGCTCGGGGCGCATCGTCTATCGGCTGTTGCCCGAGGCGGCGGCGTTCGACGTCTTTCCCGACGGCGTCTGGGGCTTCGAGGACTTCACCCTCACGCGCCACGGCGATGGCGGCCGGGTCTTGCGCGCGCGCTGCGAGCTGCACGACGAGCCGCTGGTGATCCGCGACGTGGTGCAGGCGGTGGACGGCGCGTTTCATCCGCACGATGTCTTTGTCCGCCTGACCATCGGCGACAAGTTCTTCGGTTCCAGTTGGTATCGCTTCACCGACTCCGAGGCCGAGCTGGAAGGCTGGACCGCGCTGAAAGGCCGCATCCGCGAGCACCGCTGGATCGCGCGCGACATGCGCGGCTTCGGCACCCATGCGCTGATGGCCGATGCCTGGCTGTGCGCGCGCTTCGATTACGCCAGGGGCGCGGGCCGGCAGACCTTTCGCGACAACCTGCTTACCTCGCTCGATCACCGTGGCGCCACGGGGCCGGAGTTCACGGTCACCACCACCAGCACGCTGCGTTACGACGGGGTGGAAACCATCACCGTGCCGGCCGGCACGTTTGCCTGCCACCACCTGGCGTTCGAGGCCACCAGCAACAACCATCCGCCCTACGATCTGTGGGTCTCGGCCGACGGCGATTTCCTGTTCGTGAAAGGCGTGGTGACCGCGCCCTATCACTGGACGTTCGAGCTGACGGCTTTGGCCGAGGGCTAACGCCGTCGTGCGGCGACTGCAGCCAAACCCAGAACCATCAAGGCCAACGATCCCGGCGTGGGCCTGTCGCCCCAAGCATCGCCGGGCGAGCCCAACGCGCCGATGGGCAACAGGAAATCGAAGCCCCGGGGCAGCGATACTCCATGGTGCGACTGCAGATTTCGAACTCGCAGTCGTTGAACGTAGCGATGAGGTCGTCGCCGGCCCTGGGCGCACGCCGTGAACATCGAAATCCAGACGAGCGCCCAAGCCAATCGCGAGCCTGAATGAAAGCGCCGCAGCCGATGACCGCCGCAACCCTTCACGCCGACACCCCATGGACTTGTCCCACGTGCCGGCAAACGGTGACGACGCCGTTCTGCGCGATGTGCGGCGAGCACCCGCTCGACCCGCGCGAACACTCGCTGCGCGGCGTTGTCACGCTGGCGTTTCAAGCCATGAGCAACGTCGACAGCCGGCTGGTCCGCAGCTTCAAGACGCTGATCGCCCGGCCCGGGCGCTTGACCGAGGCGTTCATGAGCGGTCGACGCAAGCCGTACATCGGCCCGTTTCAGGTATTCCTGATCGCAAACGTGTTGTTTTTCGCGATGCAGTCGCTGTCGAACATGAAGATATTCTCCAACACGCTCGACTTCCGACTGGACGGCCAGCTGTGGAGTGACTGGGGCGCGGCGTTGGTCGCTGATCGCCTGGCGTCGTCCGGCCGCACCTACGCCGCCTACGCCCCGGTGTTCGATCAGGCGGTGGCGATCAACGCCAAATCGATGATCGGCCTGATGGTGCTGCCGTTCGCGTTGGCCGCGCCGTTGCTGTTTTGGCGCAAACGACGGCCCTTTGCCGCGCATGTGGCATTCGCGCTGCACTTCTATGCCTTCCTGCTGCTGCTCTTCTGCGTGCCGTTGGTGATCACCGCGCTCGACACGTTTGTCGGCGGTACTGGGGTGTTGTCGCAAGGAGCCGACGATGCGACGTCGATCCTGTTGCTGACCGCGGGCGGTTTTTATCTTTACGCAGCCATTGGCCCGGCCTATGCCGCCCGCGGGCCATGGCGGATCGTGCAAGCCTTGCTCCTGACGGCGGCGGCCGTTTGGGTGTTCCTGGTGTATCGCTTCGCGCTGCTGCCGATCACGCTGTACACGACATAGGCGAAGTCGGCTTTCCTCGGGCGAGGCAACGTGCCTGTTCGCCTGGTAGAAAGCCTTCGGCCAAGGCCTGCCATTCGGGGTGCGGGTCGCGGCACATTTCATGACGGGCCGATAGGCGCACATTCGCAAGTGTAGCATGCTTGTGCTACAGTTGGGCGTCGCAACCGAGGAGCACGCCACGATGACCAAGTCCGCGATGGTCCGCGCCCGCATCGAGCCGCGCCTGAAGGACGAGGCCGA
>JANRJB010000105.1:0-20307 GCA_033764265.1 Rhodospirillaceae bacterium
CCCTCGCCCGCCCCGTTCTATCCGCCGCTGAACGGGCGCTTGTCGCGGCTGAAGCCCTTCATCGGCAGCCGGCCGGCTTGCGCGCGCTCGCCGATCCATTCGCGCAAGGCCGTCTCCACGCGCACGCCGCCGCCCGAGGTCCAGCTCAAACCTTCTTTGAGCGCGAACACCTTGGCGTCGGCGCAGCCGCCGTCCTTGTAGCGCTGCAGGATGACGCCGCGGCCGCGCGCCATCTCGGGCACGTCCTTGAGCGGGAAGATCAGCAGCTTGCGGTTGTCGCCGATGATGGCGGCGTGGTCCGCGCCCGTCGCCATCGGCGCGCACACCACCGCGCGTTCGCCCTCGGCCAGATTGAGCGCCTGCTTGCCGTTCTTGGTCTGGGCGAACACCTGCTCGGCCGGCACCACGAAGCCGCGGCCGGCGCTGCTGGCGATCAGGAACTTCTGCGCGCGGTTGAAGACGAACATCGCCACCACGTCGGCGTCGTTGGGCAGCTCGATCATCAGGCGTATCGGCTCGCCGAAGCCGCGGCCCTGGGGCAGCTTGTCGGCGCCGAGCGCGTAGAAGCGCCCATCCGAAGCGAACAACAGGATCTTGTCGGTCGACTGCGCTTTGACGGCGAATTTCAGCGCGTCGCCTTCCTTGAACTTGACGTCGGAATCGCCGCTCAGCACGTCGTCGCGGTGGCCCTTCAGCGCGCGGATCCAGCCCTTGTCGGACAGCACCACCGTCACAGGTTCCTTTTCGACCAGGGCGTCGATGGGGATCACCACAGCGGTGGGCGCCGCGCCCAGCGCGGTGCGGCGCTTGCCCAGCGGCGTCTTCTGGCCGAACTGGTCCTTCGCCTCCCGCACCTGGTCGGCGATCGCCTGCCATTGCAGCTTCTCGTCCTTCACCAGCGCGGCCAGCTGCTTCTTTTCCTCCGACAGTTCCTTGTGCTCGCGCTTGATCTCCATTTCCTCAAGTTTGCGCAATGACCGCAGCCGCATGTTGAGGATCGCCTCGGCCTGGTTGTCGGTCAGGCCGAAGGCCTTGATCAGCTTCGGCTTGGGCTCGTCCTCGGTGCGGATGATGCGGATGACCTTGTCCAGGTTCAGGTAGCAGATCAGGTAGCCGTCCAAGAGTTCCAGGCGCAGCTTGATCTTCTCCAGCCTGTGCTTGGCGCGGCGCACCAGCACCACCTGGCGATGATCCAGGAACGCCTGCAACACCTCGCGCAGGCCCATCACCTTGGGGATGCCGTCGGCATCCAGCACGTTCATGTTGAGGCCGAAGCGGATTTCCAGCTCGGTCTGGCGGAACAGCTGCTCCATCAGCTGCTCGGGGTCGATGGTGCGCGACTTGGGCTCGAGCACCAGCCGCACGTCCTCGGCCGATTCATCGCGGATGTCGGCCAGGTAGGGCAGCTTCTTGTCGTTCAGCAGTTCGGCGATGCGCTCGATCAGCTTGGCCTTCTGCACCTGGTAGGGAATTTGCGTGACGACGATGGCGTAGGCGCCGCGCTCGTACTTCTCCACCGTCCACTTGGCGCGCACGCGGAAACTGCCGCGGCCGGTGGCATAGGCCTCGACGATGGCCTCGCGGTTCTCGGCCAGGATGCCGCCGGTCGGAAAGTCGGGGCCCTTGACGTGATCGACCAGGGTGGACACGTGGGCCTTGGGCGTCTTGATCAGATGCAGCAGCGCGTCGCAGATTTCGCCCACGTTGTGCGGCGGGATGTTGGTGGCCATGCCGACCGCGATGCCGGCCGCGCCGTTGGCCAGCAGGTTGGGCACCGCCGCCGGCATGACCAGCGGCTCCTGCTCCTCGCCGTCATAGGTGGGGCGGTAGTCGACCGCGTCCTCGTCCAGGCCCTCCATCAATTTCATCGCGAACGGCGTCAGCCGCGCCTCGGTGTAGCGCATGGCCGCGGCGTTATCGCCGTCGATGTTTCCGAAGTTGCCCTGGCCCTCGACCAGCGGATAGCGCACCGCGAAATCCTGGGCCAGGCGGACCATGGCGTCATACACCGCCACGTCGCCGTGCGGATGGAACTTGCCGATCACGTCGCCGACCACGCGCGCGCACTTCTTAAAGCCGCCGGCGGGGTCGAGCTTCAACTCGCGCATGGCGTACAAAAGGCGTCGGTGCACCGGCTTCAGGCCGTCGCGCACATCGGGCAGCGAGCGCGAGACAATGGTCGACAGCGCGTAGGCCAGGTAACGCTCGGACAGGGCGTCGGCCAGCGGGGCGGGCTTGATGGTCTCGGGCTTGGGCGCGGCAGGGGTTCGGGCCATGGAGTCAATACTCATTCACGCCGGCGGCGGCACGCCCGCCCCGGGAAAAACAGCTACATATAGTATGTCACGGGATCAGGCGATCAACAAATGGCGGGGCCGCCAGAAGCGTTCCGATCAGCCCGCCAGCGGCAGACTGGATTCCTTGCCCAGCGCTTCGTTGACCAGGATAAAGCGGCCGCCGTCGGTCGTGGCCAACTGTGCATTCGCGTTCAGGAGTTCGATACCGTAAACGGTGCCGTCCGCTGCGATGTCGACATTGAGTTCGTCGCTGACGCGAATGGTCGTGACCCCCGCTGTCTTCTCGCGAAGACGAAGGTAAGCGACGTTATGACGAGGATCGAAGCTCAGCTTCATCGGGCGAACTCCTTCGATTAGAAATAGCGCACTATCACCGTAATGACCAGCCAGTCGGAGCCATCCGGGACGGCAATCGCTTCCACCTCCTTTTGTTCATAGCGCTTGCCCTGCCAAGTCCACGGCCCCGGAAACTCCTTGCGAAAAGAAATGCGCCCGAACCGCGCCTGCAAGCGAGAGCCGGTGAGAACGGTGGTCGAAACCTCGCTTTCGCCGGCGCCGCGTTCGCTCATTCGCTCCATGCAGTGTGGATGCAGTCGCACGGTCATCTCGCCTCCGCTTCTCATTTGAACCGCGCGGCGAAGCGCTGGCGTGCGGCGGGCAGGTCGCGGCCGTGGGGCGCGAACACGTGGGTGGCGAAGAAGTGGCCGGTAAGCGCGAGCGCGGCGCCGATGTCGGCCGCCTGCGCCGCCGGCGCGTCGTGCTGATGCAGAAACGCCGGCAGGGCGAACAGCCGCGGCGCGTAGGACCCAGCCCCGGCCACCGACACCGCGCGGCCCGACTTGGGTGAGACGTAGGCCAGGTTCCCGGTGTCGCCGTTGACGGCGCACGCGGTCAGGTCGAGGCCGAAGCCCATCTCGGACAGCAGCAACAGTTCCCAGCGGGCATAGTCGGCCGCGCCGCGCTCGACCGAATAGCGCGCAATCAAGTCGAGCGTGGCGGCAAACAGCGGGGCGTGGGCCTCGCGTTCGGGCAGGGCCGAGTCGAGCATGGCGCACACCGCGCTCAGCGCGGCCAGGCGCGGCGCGTCGGCCAGCGCCAGCGCCGCGTAAGATTGCGCCGGCTCGCAGGTCAGCGTGCCGAGCTGGTCCTCCAGGCGCGCCCGCCACCACGCCTTGACCATGTTGCCGGGCTGCAGCACGGCGCGGTGCTGCCGGCCGGCGCCGCCCTTGACCAGCCCGGCAGCGCGCCCGTGTTCGGCGGTGAACAGCGAGACGATCGAATCGTGCTCGCCGAAGCGCCGTACGCTCAGGACCAGGGCGCGATCCTCCCAGGCCACGGCCATGGCGCGCTCAGAAGCGGTTGAACAGCAGAATGACGCCGGCAATGGAGCCGGCCAGCCCGACGAACCCCAGCGCGTAATCGGGCCACGACGGCGGCACGCGCCGGCCGCGGCGCACGGTCAGGATGCCGAGCGCCACCACGCCGAAGAAAAAGCACGCGACCGCGAACACCTTCACGATGCACTCCGCCTGCGCAGCTTAAGCATCGTAGTCGAGGCCCCAGTCGCTGAACAGCCCGCGGTCCGACCGCCAGTTTTCGTCGACCTTCACGTGCAGGAATAGATGCACCGTGCGGTCCAACAGCGACTGCAGTTCGGCGCGGGCCGACGCGCCGATCTTCTTCAGGGTGCGGCCGCCGGCGCCCAGCACGATCGGCCGATGGCTTTCGCGGCTGATCAGGATCAACTGGTCGATGCGCACGCTGCCGTCCTTGCGGTCCTCCCAGCGTTCGGTCACCACCGCGCAGCCGTAGGGCAGTTCCTGGTGCAGATTGAAGAACAGCTTCTCGCGCGTGATCTCGGCCGCCAACAGCCGGTTGGGCATGTCCGACACGTCATCGGGCGGAAACATCCACGGCCCCACCGGCACAGCGGCGGCCAGCCGGGCCTTGAGCGCGTCGAGGCCGTCGCCGGTCAGCGCGGAGACCATGAAAATCTCGGTGAACGCGCCGGTCTGGTTGAGCCGCGCGGCGAGGTCGAGCAGCTTGGGCTTGTCGGCGTCGTCGACCTTGTTCAGCACCAGCACCGCCTTGCGCCCGGACTTGACCAGGTTGTCGACGATGGCGGCGCTGTCGCCGTCGAGACCGCGCGCGGCGTCGAGCACGAACAGCGTCAGCTCGGCGTCGGCGGCGCCCTGCCAGGCGGCGGCGACCATGGCGCGCTCGAACCTCTGCTTGGGCCGGAAGATGCCGGGCGTGTCGATGAAGATCACCTGCGCGCGGCCCAGCATGGCGATGCCGCGCACCAGCGTGCGGGTGGTCTGGGCCTTGGGCGTGACGATCGAGACCTTGGCGCCGACCAGCGCATTCACCAGCGTCGACTTGCCGGCGTTGGGCGCGCCGATCACGGCGACGAAGCCGCAACGGGTGGGCTCGGCGTCGGCGGTCGTCATGCGTGCGACTTGACGAACGCCGCCGCGGCGGCGGTTTCGGCCTGGCGCTTGGACCGGCCGCGGCCCTCGACCTCGGCAAACCCCTCGACCGCGACCGCAACCGTGAACGCCGGCGCGTGATCGGGCCCCGACTGGTCGATCACCCGGTAGTTGGGCAGCGGCAGCCCCCGGCCCTGGGCCCATTCCTGCAACGCGCTTTTGGCGTCTTTCGGCGGGGCGATCGCGGCGTCCATGCGCGCGGTCCAGTGGCGGGCGATGAAGCCGGCCGCCACAGCCAGCCCGCCGTCGAGGTACAGCGCGCCGATCACCGCTTCGCAGGCGTCGGCCAGAATGGCGTCGGTGTCCTCGGCGTCCTGGCCGGCGGCGGCGCGCACGTTCGGACCGAGATCAAGTTCGCGCGCGACGGCGACCAGGGTCGGCTGCGCCACAAGCGCGGCCAGCCGCTGCGCCAGCTGGCCCTCGTTCTCGGCGGCAAACGTCTTGAGCAGCAGGTCGGCGATCACCAGGCCCAGCACGCGGTCGCCCAGGAACTCGAGCCGCTCGTTGGTCGCCTGCCTGGTTTTGGCGTTGGCGCTTTGGCCGGTCACCGAGCGGTGCGTCAGCGCCTGGTCGAGCAGCGCTGAGTCGGCGAAGCGGTGGCCGAGGCGCGCCTCCAACGGGCGCGCGGGCGGATGGGCGGGCCTGGGTCGCTGCGGCGAAGCCATGGCCGCGCTAATTGATCGCGGTGAACATGCGGCTGAAACGGGTGGCGAAAGGCCAGCGCCAGATTTCCCAGATCGCCGCGGTGCCGTCGGTGGAGAAGAACAGGAACTCGGCGCGGCCGACCAGGTTCTCGAACGGCACGAAGCCGACATCGCTGCGGCTGTCGACCGAATGGTCGCGGTTGTCGCCCATCATGAAATAGTGGCCCGGCGGCACGGTGAACTCGCGCGTGTTGTCGAACATGCGCGTGTCGCCATCCTCGAGGATGTAGTGCACCTTGCCGCCCGGCAGCGTCTCGCGGTAGCGCAATTGGCGCAGCATGCTGCCGTACTCGTCGGTGTGCACGAAGTCGTCGACGCGCTCGCGCGGCACCAGGTCGCCATTGATGAACAACCGGCCGTCCTGCATGCGCACGGTGTCGCCCGGCAGGCCGACAAGGCGCTTGATGTAGTCGGTTTTGTTGTCGCGCGGCAGCTTGAACACGATCACGTCGCCGCGCTCGGGCGTGCTGTCGATGATACGGCCCGAGAACGGCCCCAGGCTGAGCGGGAACGAATGCTTGCTGTAGCCGTACGAGTACTTCGAGACGAACAGGTAGTCGCCGACCAGCAGCGTCGGGATCATCGAGCCTGACGGGATGTTGAAGGGTTCGAACAGGAAGGTGCGGATGACCAGCGCGATGCCGACGGCGTAGACCACCGTGCGCACGGTTTCCCAGAAGCCTTCCTGCTTCTTGCCGGCCGCCATGGGGCGCGTTCCTGTGGGGGATTCAGTCAATGAAATCAAGGCTTTCGTCGGCGACGCGCCGGCCGGGCCAGGCGCGCGACGGGGCGATCAAGCCCGGCCCGCGCCGCAAAGTCAAGCGCGGGGCGCATGACTTGATTGTGAGCCGCCGGCGAGTCTGCGACTGCGGCGAACGGTGCCCGTCCCGGCGCAACCGTGCAGGAACAGTTGGACGCAGCGCTCGATGTGGGCATTCAGTTCGGAGCGGCTTGGCAGCGGCAGGTTGAGCAAGGCCACGAACATCGGCCGGCCCTTGAGCAGCGACAGAAATTCCCACGCCGCCATGGCCGGATCGGCGACGTGCAGCCGCCCGGCCGCGGCCTCGTCCGCCAGGAATTCAGCGACCTTGGCGGCGGTCGGCTCGACCGCTTTCGCGAAGAACAGCGCCGCGACGCGAGGATGATTCACGGATTCGGCCATCACGACGCGGTGCATCTGCAACACTTCGCGATCCAGGATCAACGCCAGGAACGCCCGACCGATCTGGACCAGGCCGTCGCGCGTCGACCCATAGCCTGCCGTACGGATGGCGTCGGGATCCATGAAGTGATCGCACTTCGCGTTCAGCGCGGCGGCGAACAGATCGTCCTTGCCGCCAAAATGGTTGTAGATCGTCAACTTCGACACGCCGGCGTGGGCGGCAACCGCCTCGAGGCTAGTGGCCTCGAACCCCTTGGCGACAAAGACCTCCTGCGCAGCACGGATGATCGCGGCCTGCTTGGCGGGATCGACCGGGCGCCCCCGCCTGGGCGCCGCCGCCGGCTTCGATGATTTTCGCATGACAGGCATCCGTTTCGTCGGCTGGACCGTACAATTGATTAACTATACCGTTTAGTATATTAAATCGAGCGCCGCTTCCACCTTAACGCGTTTTTGCTGGTCCACAACCGCCCGAGCCATCGATGCTTCACATCGCGATGAAAATGCTGACCGGCGATCGGGCCAAGTACCTGGGCCTGACGTTCGGCATCGCCTTCGCCACTCTGCTCATGTCGCAGCAGGTCTCGATCTTCATCGGCCTGATGACGCGCGCCGCCAACCAGGTGTTGGACGTGACCGAGCCCGACATCTGGGTGATGGACCCGCGCGTGTCGTACTCCGACGAGGTCGAAGCGTTGCCCGACATGGACCTGCAGCGCGTGCGCGGCGTGCCGGGCGTGGGTTGGGCCGTGCCCTACTACAAGGGTCTGGTGATCCTGCGCACCAAAGAGGGCTTGTTGAACCAGATCAGCCTGGTGGGCGTGGACGATGCCACGTTGGTCGGTGCACCGCGCACCTGGCTCAAGGGTTCGCTCGATTCGCTGCGCAGGCCCGACGCCATAGTGCTCGATGTCCAGGGCGCGGATTTCATCTGGCCGGGCGAGGACGTGGAGCTGGGCCGCCGCGCCGAGATCAATGACCGGCGGGTCGTGGTCGAGGGCATCGCCGACGTCTCGCCGCCGTTCATCACCTTTCCAATCGCCTACATGCGCTATTCCGAAGTGCTGCGCGTCGCCCCGCCACAACGCAACATGATGTCTTTCGTGCTGGTCAAGGCGGCGCCCGGCGTCGCGCCCGACCGGCTCGCCGCCGAGATCACGGCGCAAACCGGTCTGCAAGCACTGACGTGGTCGGATTTCGCCTGGCGCAGCGTCGTCTATTACCTGCAACGAACCGGCATCCCCGTCAATTTCGGCATCACGGTTTTGCTGGGATTCATCGTGGGCGCGGCCATCACCGGCCAGACCTTCTACATTTTCGTGCTGGAGAACCTGCGGCAATTCGGCGCGTTGAAGGCCGTCGGCATGACCAACACCCAGATCCTCGGCATGGTCGTGGCCCAGGCCGCGGTCGTGGGCGCCATCGGTTTCGGGTTGGGGATCGGTGGCAGCGCCGTGTTTTTCGCGGCGACCGCCGACACCACGGCGGCGCTCGAGGGCTTCCGCCTTTACGGCGAGGTCATCGCCGGAACCGCCATGGCGGTCATCGTGATCTTGCTGACCTCCTGCATCGCCAGCGTGCGACGCGTGTTCACCGTCGATCCCGCCATCGTATTCAGAGGCTAAGTCATGATTGCGATTCACGCCCAGGGCATCGTCAAGGATTTTCCAGGCGGGGAAGGACCGGTGCGCGTGCTGCACGGCATTGACCTGGCGCTGCCGGCCGGCGAACTGATCATGCTGATCGGCCCCTCCGGCTGCGGCAAGACGACGCTGCTGTCGATTCTGTCCGGAACGCTGTCGGCCACGGCCGGCGAGGTGTCGGTGCTGGACACGCCGATCACTCGCCTGAGCGATGCGGACTTGGTGCGCTTCCGGCGGCGGAATATCGGCTTCATCTTCCAGCAATATAACCTGCTGCCGGCGCTGACCGCCGCCGAGAACGCCGCCGTGGCATTGATCGCCGACGGCATGGCGCCCTCGCCGGCGCGCAACAAGGCGGCTGCGGTGCTCAACCGGCTCGGCATGGCCGACCATGTCGACAAGCTGCCGCGACAACTGTCGGGCGGCCAGCAGCAGCGCGTGGCCATCGCCCGCGCCTTGGTGCATAGCCCGCGGCTGATCGTCTGCGACGAACCGACGGCCGCGCTCGACGCCACCACCGGGCACACCGTCATGGAGCTGCTGCGCACCGTGGCGACAGATGCCGAGCGCTGCGTCCTGGTGGTGACGCACGACAATCGAATCTTCAACTTCGCCGACCGCGTCATCGAGATGGAAGACGGTCGCATCCGCAACGCGTCCGCTTTGGCCGCCTAAGACACCAGGAGTTGCCCATGGCCTTTCGTTTTCCCCGTGGCATCGTGCTTCCGCTCGTGTCCACCAGCCTGATGGTGTTCTCGATCGTGTCGGTGATGCGGCCGGACCGCATGCAGGCTGCGCCACCGCTGCCACCGCCTTCGACGCAGCTCGCCCCCGCCCTGGCCGCGCTTGGGCTAGTCGAGCCGTCCTCCGAAATGATCGCGCTGGGCACACACATCGGCGGCATCGTGGCCAAGGTCCATGTCGCGCCCGGTGATTTCGTCGCTGCAGGAACCCCGTTGTTCGAGATCGACGACCGCCAGGTCCGCGCCGGGCTGGTCGAGGCCGAGGCAGCCGTCCGTATGGCCGAGATCGCCGCAGCCGACGCGGCCGCGCGCGAGGCGGTGTATGCTCGCATCGATGATCCGCGTGCTGTCAGCATCGACGAACGCGACCGGCGCCGATTCGCTTCGCAGCTGGCCGCCGCCGAGGCCGAGCACGCTCGTGCCCGCGTCGCGGTTCTGCGCACTGAACTGGACCGACTGACGGTACGCGCGCCGATCGACGGCAAAATCTACCGCGTCAACGTGCGCGTGGGCGAATTCGCCCCGATGAGCGCAACCGCAGACCCCCTGATGACCATGGGGGCGGATGGCCCGCTGCATGTGCGGGCCGAAATCGACGAGGAGGACATCGGGCGACTAACCGACGCACCCCAAGCCGAAGCATCGCCGCGAGGTGCGTCGACAGCGAAATTTTCGCTCAGCTTGGTTCGCCTCGAGCCGCAGGTGCGCCCCAAGCGCAACTTGGCAGGCGGTGGCGAGCGGGTCGACACCCGAGTCCTCGAGGCTATTTTCCGCGTGGATGGCGGATCGGACGTGCCGACGCTGTTTCCCGGCCAGCAGCTCGACGTCTTCATGACCGCGCGGGCCCCTTCCCCGGCACTGGGCACGACGCCATGAGAGCGCTATTCACCGGCGCGGCCGCACTGTTACTTAGCGGTTGCGTTCAAGGTCCGGCGCCACTGCCGAGCAATCCCCCGGACATTCCTGAAGGCTGGACTGCCGCGGCGGCGCTGACCGCGGCCGACGCCGGCATCCCAGACGCCTGGTGGCTCGACTTGGGAGATGACGGGTTGGCGCAGGTGTTGGACGAGGCGGGCGATACCGCCGACACACGCATCGCCGCAGCACGCATCGCCGAAGCCGACGCCTTCTTGCAAACGGCCCGGTCAAACTTGTTGCCCGGCTTAACCATCGGCGCCAACGGCGGCACGCAAAAGAACGGCGACAGTCCGGCACGGCAAGATTCGGCCGACGCACGGCTTGGCTTCGACTGGAATCCAGATGTCTCGGGCGGCAATGCCGCGCGGGCCGCCGCCGCGCTGTCGCAACGGGATGCAGCGGTTTTGGAACTGTCCGCGAAACGCATCGCCGTCCGGAATGTGGCGGCGCGTCTTTACTTCACGCGGCAGGAAGCCCGGCGTCAGGCCGCGAACACGGCGGCAACCGTCAGTTCGCTCGCCGAATCCCTGGCGCTCGCTCGCAGTCGCGAGTCGGCCGGGCTGGCAAGCGCCCTGGACGTAGCCCAGGCCGAGGCCGCCCTTGCCGCCGCCCAAGCGATCGCGCCGCGATTTGCCGCCGCCGAGACAAGCGCGACCCGCGGGCTGGAAACCTTGCTTGGACGACCGCCGGGAACGCTTGACCGCGACGTGGATCATTCGGTCACGACATTGCGCGCGTCCCAGGCACGGCTTCTGTTCCCCGCCGAAGTGCTGGCGCGGCGGCCCGACGTCGCCGCCGCCGAAAAGCTGCTGGCGGCGGCCGGGTTCGACGTCGCGGCCGCCCGCGCCGACTTCTACCCGCGCTTGCGTATCGGCGCCGCGATCGGGGCGCAGCGCGTCTCCGCACCCACGCCGTTCCAGGACTCCGGCCTGATCGCCAACGCCATCGGCAGTTTGAGCGCGCCGATCTTGCAACGCGGACAGCTCCGGGCCGGGCTGGAGGCCGCCAGCGCGCGCCAGCGCGTTGCCGTGGAAACTCACCGGCAATCCATCATCACGGCATTGAACGAGGTGGAGATTTCGTCCGCTCTCTATCGCGGTGCCGACGCCGCTGCGGAGCGCTCTGCAGCTGCCGTGCGTGCGGCCGAACTGCAACTCCAATTGGCGCGGGCGCGATACCGGGCTGGGGCCAATTCGTTCCTTGAGGTGATCGTCGCAGAACAAGACCTGCTGGCGGCCCGCCGGGCGTTGATTACCGCCGACGCCGACGCATCACGCGCGCTCGCGGCGCTGTACGCTGCCATGGGCCTTGGCGGCGCGGCATGAGGGCCTCGTTCAAGGCCTTGGCACCGCGGTGATGATCACCATCGCCTCGGCGATGGGGTATTCGTCGGTCAGCGTCAGTTCGACGCGCGCCTCCATGCCCGGCGGCGTGATGGCCGCGAGCCTGGCCGCCGCGCCGCCGGTCATGACCACGGTCGGTTTGCCCGACGGCAGATTGACGACGCCGAGATCGCGCCAGTAGACGCCCGCCCGGAACCCGGTGCCAAGCGCCTTGGAGGCCGCTTCCTTGGCGGCGTACCGTTTGGCATAGGTCGCGGCGTAGGCCCGCCCCGCCCCCTTGCGGCGTTCGGCCTTGCGCTGTTCGGCCGCGGTGTAGATGCGCTGCACGAAGCGGTCGCCGAAGCGGGCCAAGGTCCGCTCGATGCGGCGGATGTCGATCAGGTCGTTGCCGATGCCGAGAATCATGCGCGCCGCTCAGGCCGGCGCCCGCGCGGCGTCCATCAGCGCGCGCATGCGGCCGATCGCCGGGGCGAAGCCGACGAAGATCGCCTCGCCCACCAGGAAGTGGCCGATGTTGAGTTCCGCCAACGTCGGGATGGCGGCGACCGGCCCGACGGTGTCGTAACCCAGGCCGTGACCGGCGTGGCATTCGAGGCCGACGGCCGCGGCCCGGGCCGCGCCGTCCTTCAATCGCGCAAGCTGGCGGTCGCGTTCGGCGCCGGGCGGCGTTTCGCAGTAGCGTCCGGTGTGCAGCTCGACCACCGGCGCGCCGATCGACTTCGACGCTTCGATCTGGCGGGCGTCGGCCTCGATGAACATCGAGACCCGGATGCCGGCCTCGGACAGCGCGCGCACGAACGGCGCCAGATGATTGTGCTGGCCGGCGACATCGATGCCGCCCTCGGTGGTGCGCTCCTCGCGCTTTTCAGGCACCAGGCAGACCGCATGGGGTCGATGTTTGAGCGCGATCGCCAGCATCTCGGGCGTGGCGGCCATTTCCAGGTTGAGCGGCACGTGCAGCTGGGTGCGCAGGCGCGCGATGTCGTCGTCGGAGATGTGGCGGCGGTCCTCGCGCAGGTGCGCGGTGATGCCGTCGGCGCCGGCCTCGGCGGCCAAGAGCGCGGCGCGCACCGGGTCGGGGTGAATGCTGCCGCGGGCGTTGCGCACGGTGGCGACGTGATCGACGTTGACACCCAGCCTGAGCCGGGGCGCAGCACTTGACCGCTCAGCCGTCATTCAACCCGATCCTTCCCGCTCGGCCGCCGCTTGCGCCATGACGCGCGCCGCGGCGCGCTTGGCCACCCGGCGGGCCTGCAATGCCCGCATCACCGGCTCGAGCGCGAAATATGTCACAAAACCGGCCACAAGTCCCACCGGCAGGCTGCCGACCAGCATCGGCAGGAACACCGGCCACACCGCGCGCTCGAACAGCACCAGGTCGAGCTTCAGGGCGGCCTCGGTCATCGCCACGAACATCGCGACGAACTTCGTCAGTCCCGATCCGAACGACGCCTCACCCGGCAAAAGCAGCGTGCCGGTGTAATAGGTGGAGAACCACACCACCGGCGCGGTCCAGGGGTTGACCACCAGTGTGCCGATGGCCGCGGCCAACAGGCTCGCGCGCAAGGCCCAGGCGATCCCGAAGCCCAGCAGCAGGTGCAACCCGACCAGCGGCGTGAACGACACCGCCACGCCGCAGGCGAACCCCGCCGCGATGCTGGCCGGCGTGCCGGGAATACGCTGCAACCGGTGCCAGTAGTACGATACCGCCCGGCCCCACCCCGTGCGGGGCCACAGCCACTGGCGCAAACGATCGAACAGGGGCTGGGCGGCGCGGCGGGCGAACATGGGCGTCAGATGAGGCGCGAAGCCGGTCAAATCAAGCGAAATTTCGGCGCACCGCGGGGTTGGTGACAGCGCCGTGGCGGCGTCTTAACCTGCCGGCCTGTATGCACCGGGGGAGAAAACGCATGGCCAAGGTCGTCCTGGGGTTGATCGCCGTCCTGATCGTCGGCGCGGGCCTCTACGCGCTGTTGCTGGAGGTCGGCGCGTTCGCGATGCCGCGCGACCAGTTGGAGGCCAAATACGTCACGCCGCAGTCGAAGTTCGCCGTGATCGACGGCGTGCGGATTCACTACATGGACGAAGGCCCGCGCGAGGCCCCGGCCCTGGTGATGCTGCATGCCAGCTACATGAGCCTGCGCGCTTTCGACACCGTGGCGCCGCTGATCGCGCAGAAGTACCGCGTGATCCGTTTCGACTTTCCCAACGCCGGGCTGTCGGGCCCCGACCCCAAGAACCGCTTCTCCGTCGAGCACAACATGGAGATTCTCGACACCCTGACGCGCGACTTGGGCGTGGAGACGTTCGCGCTGTTCGGTACGTCGTCGGGCGGGCCGGTCGCGTTCCGCTACGCCGCCGAGAAGCCCGAGCGTGTGACCCGGCTCTACCTGATCAACTCCGCCGGCATGCCGCGCACCGCGGTCAGCAATCCCAATCGGCAACGCGGGTCGGACCTGCAGCAGTGGATCATCACCCGGCACCGTTCGCACGCCTATTGGGCGCGCAACCTGGCCACCAACTTCACCTCGATGCCGCCGCCGGCCTGGCTGGTCGATATGGCCTACGACATGAACCGCCGCGCCGGCCAGCGCGAGGAAGCCGCCTTGTTCATGAAAAACTTCAAGACCGGCAACCCGCAGGAGGTGCTGGGCCGTGTCAGGGCGCCGACGGTGATCGCCTGGGGTATGGACAACCCGACCGTGATGCACCTGGAAGCCGACGTGATGTCGCTGTGGCTGACCGGCGCGCCCAGCCTGGTGATCAAGTACCCCAAGGTCGGCCACTATCTGTACGTCGAGATTCCCGAGCAGGCGGCGCAGGACATCGTCGATTTTCTCGACGGCACGAAAGACGAACAGCTGCGCGTGACGCAGCGCGTGATGGCGGCGGCGACGCCGTGACGCGCGCGTACGCCATTGTTGCGGTGGTTGCCTTGCTGGCCGGCTGCGAAACCGTCGACGGCAAGCCCGGCCTATTGACCGGCATGTTCTGCGGCATGCGCGAAGGCGCCTGCCAACAGCGATGCGAAGCAATGGACGCCCAATCCCAACTCGCCTGCCGGCGCAGCTGCGAAGACAGCGCCGAAGACAAGTGCGGTTGACGGCTCACGCCGCCATGGCGTCGATGCGGGCGTGCAGTTCCTGCGTCAACGCCGGGTCGAGCCGCAACGCCTGCGCCAGCCGCCGCAGGTAGTCGCGCTCGGCCGGGCCGTCGCGGTCCACCGCCAGCACCGAGGCGGCGTAAATCTCGGCGGCCTGTTCGGGGCAGGTCACGTCGCGGGCGATGTCCTCGGGGGTCTGCGGGCGGCTCAGGTCGGCCATCAGTGCTGTTCGGTCAGCGTCGGTGACGCCGGCGTCGTCGATCTGCGCGAAGATCTTGCCGCTCTCGGCGGCGTTGATGCGGCCGTCGGCCTTGGCCGCGGCGATCATCGCCCGGATCAATTTCAGGCTGAGCGCGTTATTGGCCGCCACGTCCTGCGGCGGCGGCAGGAAGCGTGTGCCGGCAGGCGGGACCTCTTCATACGTCGCGTCGATCGGCGCGCCGGCCATCGTCTCCCGGGGCGCGGGGGGCGCTGCGCCCGCGCCGGCCGGCGTGCGCCCGGCCTGATAACGCTGATAAGCGGTGTAGGCGAGCCCGGCGATGGCCGCCGCGCCGCCCAGCTTGAGCGCGGTGGAGGCGAGTTTCTTGCCCGCCTTGCCCGACAGCGCGCCGGCCAGCCCGCCCAGCACCGCGCCGCCCGCGAAAGCCTTGCCGCGGCCCTGATCGAACGCTTTGCCGAGATCGAGTTTACCGCCGGACTTGAGGGCGTCGAGCTGTCCGACCTGGCCCAGCACCTGCCCCAACATCTTGTTCAAGTCGATCATCGCTGCCCACCTTGCACACTGCAAAGCAGCGATGTGGAGGTATCCGGGTCGTTTTTCAAGTCGCTCGCGCGAAATGGTCGCCGGCGGTCAGCCCCGCGCGCGGTCGACGGTGTTGATCGACGGCGTGGCGCGCAGGGCAGCGACGATGTTGGCCAGGTGCTTGACGTCGGTCACCTCGATGTCGACCACCATGTCGAAGAAATCGGCCGAACGCTTGGTGAACTTGAGATTGCTGATGTTGCCGTGATTGCGCGCGATCACGGTCGACAGCGAACCCAGCGCGCCAGGCTCGTTGGCCACAGTCAGGTTGAGCCGGCCGATGTGCAGGGCGCGGTCGCGGTCCGGCTCCCACGCCAGGTCGATCCAGCGGTCGGGCTCGTCTGAAAAGTCCGCCAGTTTTTCGCAATCGATGGTGTGCACGTCGATGCCGCGACCCGGTTGGCTGATGCCGACAATGCGGTCGCCCGGCAGCGGGTGGCAGCAGGTCGCCAGGTGCACGGCCATGCCCGGCGTCAGGCCGCGGATCGGCACGGCGGGCGAGGCCTGGCCGTCGCCGCCTTGGCGGGCGCGGGCCTGCGACAGATTGACGATATTATCGTCCTTCTCGGTCCGCGCGCCAGGATACACCGCCAGCAGCACCTGGCGTCCGGTCAGCCGGCCTTCGCCGACCCGCACGAACAGCTCCTCGAGGTTCGGCAGCGACAGTTTCTCGATGGCGGCGGCCAGGCCCTTTTGCGTCAGCTCGTAGCCTTCCTTCACGAAGGTCTTTTCGATGATGTCCTTGCCCAGGCGCGCGAACTCGACGCGCGCGTCCTGGCGGATGCGCCGGCGAATGTGGGCGCGCGCCTTGCCGGTGACCACGAACGCCTCCCACTCCGGCGCGGGCTTCTGGGCCTTCGAGGTGACGATCTCGACCTGGTCGCCGTTCTGCAGGCGAGTACGCAAGGGCACGATGCGGCCGTTGACCTTGGCGCCGACGCAGGTGTCGCCAACTTCGGAATGCACCGCGTAGGCGAAGTCCACCGGCCCGGCGCCGCGCGGCAGGGCGATCAGGTCGCCCTTGGGCGTGAAGCAGAACACCTGGTCCTGGAACATCTCGAGCTTGGTGTGCTCGAGGAACTCCTGCGGGTTCTGGGCGTGCTCGAGAATGTCGAGCAGTTCGCGCAGCCAGTCGTACTGCCGCCCGCCGACCTGGCCGACCCCCTGTTTGTAGAGGCCCTGCTTGTACTGCCAGTGAGCGGCCACGCCCAGCTCGGCCACCTGGTGCATGGCGTGGGTGCGGATTTGGATCTCGATGCGGTGCTTGAGCGGGCCGATCACAGCGGTGTGGATCGAGCGATAGCCGTTGCGCTTGGGCGTCGAGACGTAGTCCTTGAAGCGGCCCGGCACCATCGGGTAGCGGGTATGGATCAGACCGAGCACGCGGTAACAGTCCTCGGCCGTCTCGACGATGATGCGGAAGGCCATGATGTCGGACAGCTGCTCGAAGCTGACGTCCTTGACCTGCATCTTGCGCCAGATCGAGTAGGGCGTCTTCTCGCGCCCCGAGATGTAGCCCTGCACGCCGCCGGCCCGCAGCGCCTGGTCCAGCTCATCCATGATCTTGCCGACCAGGTCGCCACCGTGCAGCTCCAGGTACTTCAGGCGGTTGAGGATGGAATCGCGCGCGTCCGGGTGCAGTTCGGCGAACGCCAGGTCTTCCAGCTCGGTCTTGATCTCCTGGATGCCGATGCGTTCGGCCAGCGGCGCGTAGATTTCCACGGTCTCGAGCGCGATGGTGCGCCGCTTGGCCGGGTCCTTGATGAACCCCAGCGTGCGCATGTTGTGCAGCCGGTCGGCCAGCTTGACCAGCAGCACGCGGATGTCCTCGGACATCGCCAGCAGGAATTTGCGGAAGTTCTCCGCCTGCTTGGTTTCGATGTTCTGCAGCTGAATCTTGGCCAGCTTGGTGACGCCGTCGACCAGCCGGGCCACTTCCTCGCCGAACAGCCGGCGCACGTCGTCGAGCGTGGCGAGCGTATCCTCGACGATGTCGTGCAGCAGCGCGGTGACGATCGAGGCGGCGTCGAGCTTGTAGTTGGTCAGGATGCCCGCCACCTCGATCGGGTGCGAGAAGTATGGATCGCCCGAGGCCCGCGTCTGCGAGCCGTGCATCTTCATGGCGTAGACGTAGGCGCGGTTGATCAGGTCCTCGTCCGCCGCCGGATCGTAGGCCTTGACCCGTTCGACCAGTTCGAACTGGCGCATCATTGCGTTGCCCCCGTGCCGGACGGGAGCCGAGACGCCTTCATTCCGTCGTGTGGGTGTGTGTCGAGGCGCGCCGCCGTGGTCATGTGGTGCGCACCTCGGCCAGCCTTATCCCCGGGCGTCGTCCTCGACGTCTTCATACTTGACGGCGGGATGGTCGGCGATCGCGCCGGCTCCGCCCTCTTCGTCCTCGACATCGGCGTCGTCGACGCTCATGCCCGCCTCGGCCGCCATCTGCTCGTTCATCTGGCCGGCGATTTGCGCGAACTCGGGGTTCGCGGCCATGGCGTCGAAGCCGTCTTCCTCGGGCTCGTCGACCTCGACATGGCGCTGCAGGTTCTGGATCAGGCTGTTGTACAGGTCGCCCGGATTGACCTTGTCGTCGGCGATTTCGCGCAGCGCCACCACCGGGTTTTTGTCGTTGTCGCGCTCAACCCGCAATTCGGCGCCGGCGGACAATTCGCGCGAGCGCTGCGAGGCGATCATCACCAGTTCGAACCGGTTGGGGATTTTCTCGACGCAATCTTCGACTGTAACGCGGGCCATGAGGTTCCTCGCCGGAGCTGTCAGGAGTTAAAGTGGGCATTGCCGTCCGCGCGGTCAACCAGCACCGCGCGCCGCCGCGCCGAATTGGCGCGGGTGTGGCAAACGTGGCGCTCTTGTACGGGGTTCGGCGCTCGATCTCAACCGTGAAATCCCGGCGGATGAACCGGTCCGATTTTCTTAACTATTTGATTATCAACAGTTTTGGGCAGCAGTTCGAGAGCGGTCGCGCCGATGATCGGATGGCGCCAGCCAGGCGCCAGGTCGGCCAGCGGTGCCAGCACAAACGCCCGCGTACTCAAGCGTGGGTGCGGCAGCGCCGGCGGCCCGGCTTGGATCAGTCCGTGGTAGTCGAGCAGGTCGAGGTCGAGGGTGCGCGCGGCGTTGGGGGCACCCCGCACGCGGCCAAACCCTCGTTCGACCCCGTGCAGCACCACCAACAGCGCCGCCGGCGACAGGTCGGTCGTCAGTTCCGCCACGCCGTTGATGAAGTTGGGCTGGTCCGACGCCGGAACCGGCGCGGTTTCGTACCAGGGCGCGACGGCGACCACGCTCACGCCCCGTTCGCCCAGGGCGGTCAGCGCGGCCCGGCACGTGGTCAGCGGCGGCCCGGCCGGCGACGGCAGATTCGCACCGAGGGCGATCAGGATCATGGCTTCGCGTATACCTTGCAGCCTCACGCGGGGTTGAACGGCGCGGCCAAAGCCGGATCGTCTGCCGTATTGCCCCGTTGCCGGGCCCAAGTTATAGCCTGCGGACAGATCGGCCGCACGCCCGGCCCGCCATTTGATTCCTGAATACTTGAAGCATAGGAGCACGCGATGATCTTCTATCCCGAAGAACGCTTGGCCATGTTCATCGACGGCGCCAATCTGTACGGCACCGCCCGGGCGCTGAACTTCGACATCGACTACAAGCGCCTGCTCAACCTGTTCGCCTCCAAGGGCCGGCTGCTGCGCGCGTTCTACTACACCGCTCTGATGGAGGAAGCTGATTATTCGCCGCTGCGGCCGCTGGTCGATTGGCTCGACTACAACGGCTACACCATGGTGACCAAGCCGGCGAAAGAGTTCACCGACGCGCAGGGGCGCCGGCGCGTCAAGGGCAACATGGACATTGAACTGGCCATCGACATGCTGAGCATGGCCGAGCACGTCAACCACATCGTGCTGTTCTCGGGCGACGGCGATTTCCGCCGCCTGGTCGAGGCCACCCAGAAGAAGGGCGTGCGGGTGTCGGTGGTGTCCACCATCCGCACCCAGCCGGCGATGGTGGCCGACGAGTTGCGCCGTCAGGCCGACAACTTCATCGATCTGGTCGACTTGCAGCCGATGATCGCGCGCGCGCCGCTGCCGCACCAGGGTGAAGGCCGGGGCGAACGCGGCGAGCGTAGCGAAGGCCGGCCCGAGCGCCCAGTGGAACGCGGCGATCGCATGGAACGGGCCGAGGCCCGCAACGACGCACGGGCCGACGCCCGGGCCGATGCGCGCGCCGCGGCCGCCGCCGCGGCCATGGCCGACCGCGACAACACCTGAGCCGTGCCCAAGGTTGCGGGTGCTGACGGCGGCGCGACGGGGTTGCGCGGCCCGCCGCGCGACTGCGGCCTGTGCCCGCGCCTGGTCGACTTCCGACGTGCCAATGCACGTGACTACCCGGATTTCTTCAACGGCGCGGTGCCGCCGTTCGGCGGCGATGACGCACGGCTGTTGGTCGTCGGCCTCGCGCCCGGCCTGAAGGGCGCCAACCGCAGCGGCCGGCCGTTCACCGGCGACTACGCCGGCGAGCTGTTGTATCCGACCTTGCTCAAGTTCGGCCTGGCGAACGGAACCTATGGCGCGGCGCGCGACGACGGTCTGGCGCTGATCGGCTGCCGCATTACCAACGCGGTGCGCTGCGTGCCGCCGGCGAACAAGCCGACGCCGGCCGAGCAGAAAACCTGCCGGCCGTTCCTGACCGACGAGATCGCCGCCCTGCCCAACCTGCGCGCCGTGCTGGCCCTGGGCCGCATCGCCCACGACGCGGTGCTGGCCGCGTTGGTCCTCCGCAAGGCGCTATACCCGTTCGCCCACGGCGCGCGCCACGCGCTGCCGGGCGGGCTGCTGCTGGCCGACAGTTATCACTGCTCGCGCTACAACGTGAACACCGGTGTGCTGACGCCGGCGATGTTCGAGGCGGTGATCGCACCGCTGGCCCGGCTGGTGATGCCGTGAGCGCCACGGGAAAATCCGAACCGCTGTCGGCCTACTTCAAGCGCCACGGCCGCACCGTGCGCCCGGTCGACGTTGCCGCGATCCGCGCGGTGACGCAGTTATCGCAGCCAGAATTCGCCAAGGCGTGCGGCATCAGCGTGCA
>JANRJB010000020.1:0-29629 GCA_033764265.1 Rhodospirillaceae bacterium
CTTGGCGATGTCGAGGGTGGAGACGCCGGTGTCCTTCAGGAAGCGGTCGTCGAACACCACCTCGTGCATGCAGCGCCCGGGGAAGGCCGGCGTCAGCTCCGCCGACAGCCTGGCCAGCAGGTAGTTGGCGTTGAGCACGGCGTCGCCCGAGGCCTGGCGCAGGCCGTCGGCGCCCAGGCTGAGGATGTAGCTGAGCGCGCGCACGAACACGCCGAACTGGCCCTGGAAGCCCTTCATGCGGCCGAAGCTCTTTGCCGCTTCGTCGCGGCCGGCGTGTTCGACAACCTTGAACAAGGAACGCGCCCTCACCCCTTCCCTCTCCCCCGGGGAGAGGGCGCCGAGCGGAGCGAGGGGGTGAGGGTGAGTCGCGTTCTCGGAGCGCGTCACGAACGGCACCGGGGCGAACGGCGCCAAGGCCGCCGACAGCACGGTCGGGCCCGCGCCGGGGCCGCCGCCGCCGTGCGGGGTGGAGAAAGTCTTGTGCAGATTGATGTGCATGGCATCGACGCCCAGGTCGGCGATGCGCACGCGGCCGACCAGGGCGTTGTAGTTGGCGCCGTCCATGTAGAAGTACGCGCCGGCCTCGTGCACGGCGCGCGCGATCTCGATGCAGTCCTTCTCGAACAGGCCGCAGGTGTTGGGGTTGGTGATCATCACCGCGGCGACATCGTGCGACCCGTGCTCGGTTTTCAAGAAGGCCATCAGCGCCGCCACATCGACGTGGCCGTCGGCGGTGGCCGGCACGCTTTCCACCTTGTAACCGGCCAGCGCCGCGGTGGCCGGGTTG
Organism: Rhodospirillaceae bacterium; assembly: GCA_033764265.1. Taxonomy (GTDB): domain Bacteria; phylum Pseudomonadota; class Alphaproteobacteria; order Rhodospirillales; family Rhodospirillaceae; genus VGEM01. Next base: position 788 of record JANRJB010000020.1, read on the forward strand.
GTGCCGTGGGCGCTTTCGGGCACCAGCACAACCTTGCGCGCGCCCTGTCCGGCGGCCTCGTGCGCGGCGCGGATGCACAACAGCCCGCACAACTCGCCGTGCGCGCCGGCGGCCGGGCTCATCGCCACGCCGGCCATGCCGGTCAAACCAAGCAACCAGTGCGCCAGCGTGTCGATCAGTTCCAGCGCGCCTTGCGCGGTGCTTTCCGGCTGGAACGGATGGATGTCGGCGAAGCCCGGCAGGCGCGCCATCTTCTCGTTCAGGCGCGGGTTGTGCTTCATGGTGCACGAGCCCAGCGGATAGAAGCCGGTGTCGATGGAATAGTTCTTCTGCGACAGGCGGGTGTAATGGCGCACCACTTCGGGCTCCGACAGCCCCGGCAGTCCGACGGCGCCCGCGCGCGCCAAGCTGCCGAGCCGGGTGCGGGCGTGCGGCGGCGCCGGCAGATCCACCGCCGTCTTGCCCGGCGTGTCCTGTTCGAAAATCAGCGGCTGCTCGATCATCAGCCCGCGATGGCCCGAGGTCGTCGTCGTGTCGGCGTGGCTCATGACAGGATCTCCTTGAGCGCCGCGGCCAGCGCGTCGATATCGGCGGCGGTGTTCATCTCGGTGGCGGCGACCAAGAGCACGTTTTCAAGCTCCGGATAGCTGGGGAAGAAGCGGCTGGCGGGCACGCCGCCCAGGATGCGCTGCGCCGCCAAGGCCTCGACCACCGCGGCCGCCGGCTTGTTCAGCTCCACCGCGAATTCGTTGAAGAACGCCTTGGGCAGCACTTTGGCGCCCGGCACGGCGTCGAGCGCCTCGGCCAGCGACACGGCGGTGGCGTGGTTGAGCTTGGCCAGGTTGGCGAACCCCGCTTCGCCCAACAGCGTCATGTGCACCGAGAACGCCAGCGCGATCAGCCCGGAGTTGGTGCAGATGTTGCTGGTCGCCTTCTCGCGGCGGATATGCTGTTCGCGGGTCGACAGCGTCAGCACCCAGCCGCGGCGGCCGTCCTCGTCGACCGTTTCGCCGGCCAGCCGACCCGGCATCTGGCGGATGAACTTTTCGCGCGTGGCGAACAGCCCGACGCCCGGCCCGCCGAACGACGGCGGCGTCGCCAGCGACTGGCCCTCGCCCACTACAATGTCCGCGCCCATGGCGCCGGGCGACTTCACCAGCCCCAGCGACACCGGCTCGGCCACCGCCACGACCAACAGCGCGCCCGCCTCGTGGCAGGCCTCGGCCAGCGCGGTGTAGTCCTTCAGGTGACCGAAGAAACCGGGGTTCTGCACCACCACGCAGGCGTGCTCGGGCCCGACCCGGCCGATCAGGTCCTCGATACCGATGGGATCGGGCGCCAGCGCCTCGACGCCCACGTCGAGGAATTTGAGCGACGTGGCCGTGACGTCGCGGTAGTGCGGATGCACGTTGCCCGACACCAGCACCTTGGCGCGCCTGGTGACGCGGCACGCCATGGCGGCGGCCTCGGCCGTCGCGGTGGCGCCGTCGTACATCGAGGCGTTGGCCACCTCCATGCCGGTGATCAGCGCCACCTGCGTCTGGAACTCGTAGATCGCCTGCAAGGTGCCCTGGGCGATCTCGGGCTGATAGGGCGTGTAGGCGGTCAGGAACTCGCCGCGCTGGATGATGTAGTCGAGCGACGCCGGGGTATGGTGGCGATAGTTGCCGCAGCCCAGGAACGCCGGCGCCTGGCCCATGTTCAGGTTTTTCGCGGCCATCGCGCCCAGGAAGCGCTCGACCTCGATCTCGCCCGCGCCGAACGGCAGGTCGAACGGCCGGTCGGATCGCGCCGTCGCGGGCACGTCGGCGAACAGCGCGTCGACGGAATTGGCGCCGATCGCGGCCAGCATCTCGGCGCGGTGGGCTTCGCTTAACGGCAGATAACGCATGGTGCGGTCCTCAGATTTCACAGATCGATTGAAATGCGCGGGGCGAACGCACCCCACCCGGCTCGCGTTCGCTCGCCACCCTCCCCATCAAGGGGAGGGACAATTCATCCGCGGCTTCCTTCCCTCCCCCGTGTGGGGAGGGACCGAGGACCGAAGGTCCGAAGGGGGTGGGGGTCCGTTGCATCGTCAGCCTTTGCGTCCTCACCCCAATTCGGCGACGTACTTGTCGTAGGCCGCCTGGTCCATCAGCGCCGAAAGTTCCGACGGGTTGGCGACCGTCATCTTGAAAAACCAGCCGGCGCCCTGCGGGTCCTTGTTCACGGCGTCGGGCGCATCGGGCAGCGCCGCGTTGCCCTCGGTCACCTCGCCGGTGATCGGCGCGTAGACCTCGCTCGCGGCTTTGACCGATTCCACCACCGCGGCTTCGCCGCCGGGCTTCAGCGCCTTGCCCTTGGCCGGCACCTCGACGAACACGATGTCGCCCAGCTGGCCCTGGGCGTAGTCGGTGATGCCGACCGTCGCCGTGTTGCCCTCGACGCGGACCCACTCGTGGTCCTTGGTGAAACGCAAGTCCGACATGCGGATGGTCCTTCTTCCTTAGGTCGCGGATTTGAAATAGCGGTGCGGCACGAACGGCAGGGCGCAGACCTCGGCCGGCAGGGCCTGGCCGCGCACCATGAGATTCACCGGCGTGCCGGGCGCGGCGAAAGCCGGCGCGATGTAGCCCATGGCGACGGGTGCGTTGAAGCTGGGCCCGAAACCGCCCGAGGTGATTTTGCCGATGCGCTGTCCGTCGGGGCCTTGAATTTCGGTGTGGGCGCGGGCCGGCGCGCGGCCGAGCGGCTTGATGCCGACGCGCAGGCGGGGAACACCGCCCGCCAGCTGCGCGAGAATCTTCGCGGCCCCGGGAAAGTCGGCGTCGGCCTTGCGACGCTTGCCGATGATCCAGTTCAGGTTCGCCTCAACCGGCGTGGTGGTGGCGTCGATGTCGGACCCGTACAGGCACAGGCCCGCTTCCAGCCGCAGCGAATCGCGTGCGCCCAGGCCGATCGGCTGGACCTCGGGCTGGGCGAGCAGCGCCTTGGCCACATCCTCGGCGGCGCCGGCGGGCACCGAGATTTCCCAGCCGTCCTCGCCGGTATAGCCCGAACGGAACAGCCGCACCTCGACGCCGGCGCGGGCCGGGAACTTGAACGTGTCCACACGGCTCGACATGAACGGCATGGCCGCGCAACCCGCCACGAAGCGCGCCAGCACCGCGGCGGCGGCGGGGCCTTGCAGCGCCAGCAGCGCGCGGTTGTCGTGACGGGTCAGCGTCGCGCGATCCTTCAATGCCGCGGCGATATGGGCGAAGTCGGCGTCCTTGCAGGCGGCGTTGACCACCAGGAACAGCCGGCGGTCGTCGATGCGCGTCGTCATGAAGTCGTCGCGGATACCGCCGGCGTCGTTCAGCAGCGCCGAATAGCGGATGCGCCCGGGGGCGAGCGCCTTCAGGTCGCCGGGGATCAGGCGTTCCAGCGCCGCGGCCGGATCGTCGCCCGGGCCGTTGGCGATCAGCTCGGCCTGGCCCATGTGCGACACGTCGAACAGCCCGGCCTGGCTGCGGGTATGCAAATGCTCTTTCAGCACGCCGAGCGGATAGTTCACCGGCATGGCGTAGCCGGCGAACGGCACCATCTTGGCGCCCAGCGTGACGTGCAACGCGGCAAGCGGCGTCGCTTTCAGGGCTTGATCGGTCGGCTGATCCACACCGGTTCTCCACGACGAGGACGCATCGCGCGCGGCGGGAGTCGGAGTCCCGCCGTCGTGCGACCTCCTCTGTCGGAGAACCTGAAAGATTGACCGGGCAAGTGCGCCGCGCGCCCGGCTTTCCTCTTCGGTGAGGCGGCGCCTAAGCCGGGCGTCGCCTGCTTTCCAGAGTGCCCAAGCCCTCGCGGTCCTTTTGCCTGAGAGTTTCCGAGGTCGTTGCTCCTTCGGCGCCGGGCAATCGCGCGAACGCGAAATCCGGTCTCTCCCACGAGGCGTGCGGCAGGCCGGCACCTTGGCGTGATTCGCCCCCGCCGGTCAACGGCGCGATGGCGCACGCATCGCAGCTGTGGATAACCGTCTATTGCGCCGTTTGGGCGCGGTTGAAGTCGAGCTGGGCCTGGGTCAGCTGGAAGCCCAAATACACGTCATAGGCCGCCGCCGGTTCGCTTTCTTTCAGCGGAATGAAGACGCGGATGCCCCGTTCGCTCAGCCGTTCGCGGCGGCCGGGCTGGCTGGGCACCGACGCGCGCACGCTGAAGATGCGCTTGCCTTGGGTGTCGGGGAAATACTGCGGTATGGCGACGAAGTAGTAGAGATCGGCGCGACCGCCGGCTGTCGCCGGCCCGGCGGCGACCAGCAGGTCGATGTTCATGTCGATCGCCACGCCGTCGTCCTGGAAATCGCAGACCCCGCCGTAGCCGACGATCTGCGCCTCGTAGGCGACATCGGCCGGGGTCTGTCCGCCGCCGTCGCGGAACTGCACCAATCGTGCCGTCGTGCTGTCCACCCGCACCGACGGGCACGGCGGCAGGATGGTGCTTTGACAGCCCGACAGAACCGCCGACGCCACCGCGGCCAGCGCCGCATAAACGATACGCTTCGACATGAGGCTGGAATCAGAGTTTCTTGTGGGTGCCGTCGCACATCGGCGCTTTGGTGGTGGCCTTGCAGCCGCAGAACCAGACCTTCTGGGCGGCCGTCGCGTCGTACTTCATCGGCGCGAGACCGGTGCCCTTGTGCGAGCCGTCGCAGAACGGCTGCTTGGCGCTGCGCCCGCAGACGCACCACCAGTACGACTTGCCGGCTTCGACCTCGACGGCGAAGGGCGCTTTCTGGGCGATGACCGGCTGGGCCGGGGTGGCGGGAACGTCGCTCATCGGAACCTCGATTCGCCGCGCGATTCTGTGGGGGTATCGCTTTCGCCGGCGCGGCGGATTTGCTATTGCTGCGCCCGAATTGGGGCGTTCGCGCGGCAGTCTATCGGCCCGCGACGCCGGCCACAATCGCCCGATTCCGCCCGTTCCATCACGTTCCGCACCGGCCTTGGCCCACGACATGTCGCGCCCCCGCCTTCGCATTCTGCTTGCCGCGCCGCGCGGGTTCTGCGCCGGGGTCGACCGTGCCATCCTGATCGTCGAAAAGGCGTTGGCCAAATACGGCGCACCGGTCTACGTGCGCCACGAGATCGTGCACAACCGCCACGTTGTCGAGAGCCTGAAAGCCAAAGGCGCGGTGTTCGTCGACGAGCTGGACGAGGTACCCGACGATGCGCCGGTGGTGTTTTCCGCCCACGGCGTGCCCAAGGCGGTGCCGGCCGAAGCCGAACGGCGCAAGCTGACGTATGTCGATGCCACCTGCCCGCTGGTCAGCAAGGTGCACGTCGAGGCCGAACGCCATGCCAAGACCGGCCACCACATTCTGCTGATCGGCCACGCCAACCATCCCGAAGTGATCGGTACCATGGGCCAGGTGCCCGTCGGCAGCATGACCCTGATCGAGGACGTGGCCGACGCCGAAGCGTTCGTCCCGCCGCCGGGGTCAAGGCTCGCGTTCGTCACCCAGACCACGCTGTCGGTCGGCGACACCGCCGAGATCGTGGCGGCGTTGCGCCGGCGCTTCCCCGAGATCGCCGCGCCGCGCAAGGAAGACATCTGCTACGCCACCACCAACCGGCAGGCCGCGGCCAACGCCATCGCCGGACAGTGCGACGCCTTCATCGTGATCGGCGCGCCCAATTCGTCCAACTCCAACCGGCTGGTGGAAGTGGCGCGCAAGGCCGGCTGCAAGACCGCGTTGCTGGTGGAACAGGCCGGCGACATTCCGTGGGACCGCATCGGGCCCGGCACCCTGGGCCTGACCGCCGGCGCCTCGGCGCCCGAACTGCTGGTCGAGCAGGTGATCGAGGCCGCCGGCGCGCGCTTCGACGTGACGGTGGAACAAGTGGCGGTGACCACTGAAACCGTGAAGTTCAGCCTGCCCCGGCAGCTGTCGGCATAGGCAGGAGCTTCGCACCCGTCATGGCGGTCTACACCGAAGTCTCCGACGACGAGTTGGCGGCCTTCGTCGCCGAGTACGACATCGGCGCGGCGACCGGCTTCAAGGGCATCGCCGAGGGCGTGGAGAACTCCAACTACCTGCTGCAGACGACGCAGGGCCCGTTCATTCTCACCTTGTACGAGAAGCGGGTGAACCCGGCCGACCTGCCGTTCTTCCTGGACCTGATGGAGCACCTGGCGCGCACCGGCGTGAAGTGCCCGGTGCCGATCCACGGCCGTGACGGGAAAATCCTGCGCACCTTGTGCGGGCGGCCGGCGGCGATCATCACGTTCTTGAACGGTCTGTGGCCGCGGCGCGTTTCCGCCCATCACTGCCACGAACTGGGCGGGGCGCTGGCCGGGCTGCATCTGGCCGGGCAGAGCTTCCCGCGCAGCCGCGTCAACGATCTTTCGCGCGCCGGTTGGCGGCGGCTGTATGCGCAGGTAGGAACGGCGGCGGAAAACCTGCAGCCCGGCCTTCACGCCCAGATCGGCGCGGAACTTGACGCCCTCGACGCCGCCTGGCCGGCCGCGCTGCCGACGGGCGTCATCCACGCCGACCTGTTCCCGGATAACGTCTTTTTCCTGGGCGAAACCTGTTCGGGGTTGATCGACTTCTACTTCGCCTGCACCGACTTCCTGGCCTACGACATCGCCGTGTGCCTGAACGCCTGGTGTTTCGAGCCCGACGGCGCGTTCAACGTGACCAAGGCGGCGCGGCTGTTCGCGGGCTATCAGTCACGGCGCGCGTTGTCCGCCGCCGAGAAGGCCGCGTTGCCGGTGCTCGCACGCGGCGCGGCCATGCGCTTCCTGCTGACGCGCCTGTACGACTGGGTCAACACGCCGGCCGGCGCGCTGGTGAAGCCGAAAGACCCGCGCGAGTACTTGCGCAAGCTCAACTTTCACCGCGGCGTGACGGCGATTGCCGCCTACGGGCTGTCGTGATGGCCGAGCCGGTCGAGCTGTTCACCGACGGCGCGTGCCTCGGCAACCCCGGCCCCGGCGGCTGGGCGGCGTTGTTGCGCTTCAACGGCACCGAGAAGGAACTGAGCGGCGGCGAGCCCGCCACCACCAACAACCGCATGGAACTGCGCGCGGTGATCGAAGGGTTGAATGCGCTGACCCGGCCCTGCCGCGTGCGCGTGACCACCGACAGCCAGTACGTGCAGAAGGGCATCACCGCATGGATCGGCGGCTGGAAGCAGCGCGGCTGGCGCACCGCCGACAAGAAGCCGGTCAAGAACATCGACCTGTGGCAGGCCCTCGACGAGGCCCGGGCGCGCCATGAGGTCAGCTGGCACTGGGTGCGCGGCCACGACGGCCACGCCGAGAACGAGCGGGTCGACCTGCTGGCCCGGGCCGAAGCCGAGAAACTGCGGCCGCCGGCTCAGGCGGCCGACGCCCCGCTATAGATGGGCCAGCACATGGCCGGCGGCCGACACCTCGAACGCGCCGGGCTCATCGACGAACAGCTGTGCCACGCGGCCGTTCTTGACCACCATGGCGAAGCGCTGCGACCGCACGCCCATGCCGAACGGCGACAGATCGGCGTCGAGCCCCAGCGCGCGGGTGAACGCGCCGTTGCCGTCGGCCAGCATGACGATGCGCCCCTTGACGCCGTTGGCGCGCGCCCAGGCGTCCATCACAAAGGCGTCGTTGACGGAAATGCAGGCGATGACGCCGACACCGCGCGCGGTCAGGTCCGCGGCCTTCTCCAGGAATCCGGGCAGATGGCGCGCCGAGCACGCCGGGGTGAACGCGCCCGGCACCGCGAAGATCACCGCCGTGCCCGACGCGCACAGGTCCTTCATCGAGACGTCGCGCGGGCCGTCGGGCGTCATGGTCTTGACCGTTCCGTCGGGCAGCGGGTCGCCGATCCTGATGGTCATGGCTGGGAGTTCCGGGTGGGACCGCGTGTGCGGCGTCAAGTCTTGTCAGGCCGCAATGTTGGGATCATGCTGCGGCCATGACAAGCGATCCGCGCAAGCCGCCGCATAAAATCCCGGGGGAACCCGACCCCGGGTCGGACGACGCGCCGCCGCCGCGCGGGCCCGTGCGGGCGCGCGCCAAGGGCCGCCTGCCTACGGGCGCCGGACCGTCCGTACGGAACGCCGCGGTTGACGACTCCTGCTATCTGACCGGGCAGTTCCTGATCGCCATGCCGACCATGGGCGATCCCAACTTCGAGCGCACCTTGATCTATCTGTGCCACCACGCCGCCGAAGGGGCGATGGGCCTGGTCGTCAACAAGCCGATGTCGGACCTGAAGTTCGTCGACATCCTGTCGCAGCTCGACATCGAGCGCACCGCGCCGTGCGACCGAATTCTGGTGCATCGCGGCGGGCCGGTGGACCGGGCGCGCGGGTTCGTGCTGCACACCGCCGACTACGACCGCCAGGGCACCATGAAGGTTGACGGCGATATCGCGCTGTCGGCCACCACCGAAATCCTGCGGGCCATCGCCAGCGGCACGGGTCCGCGCCGCAGCCTGATGGCCCTGGGCTACGCCGGCTGGGGCGGTGGCCAGCTCGACGCCGAGATCAAGCAGAATGCGTGGCTGAGCGTTCCGGCCGACGACGACATTCTGTTCTCACCCGACGTCGGCACCAAATGGGAACGCGCGCTGGCCAAGCTGGGCGTCAGCGCGGCCGTGTTGTCAAGCACCGCCGGGCGCGCCTGAGCGCGCGCCGGGCGCCCCGCGCCGTCCAATCCAGGCCCGCGCCCGTGCTGTTCCGTTCATCGACACTGTCCGGCATCAAGTCGGGCGCGATCACGCTGGCGTTCCGGCGCTGGGATGCGCCGCGCGCCAAGCCCGGCGGCCGGCAGAAAACCCGGATCGGCGTCGTCGCGATCACATCCGTGACCACGGTTGGCGCGGCCGACATCACCGCCGCGGCGGCGCGATCGGCCGGGTTCGCGACGCGGACCGAATTGCTGGCCGAACTGAACGCGCGCGGCGGCGGGCAAATCTACCGGATCGGCGTATCGTTCGCGGGAGCGGACCCCAGAATCGCCTTGCGCCGGCGCGCAAAGCTGTCGGCGGACGAACTGGCCGACGTGGTCGCGCGGCTGGCCAGGCTCGACCGTGCGAGCCCGGCCGGTCCGTGGACGCGGACGTTCCTGGCACTGATTGCCGCACGGCCGGCGACCCGGGCCGTCGACATCGCCCGCTTGATCGGCTGGCAACGCGCGCCGTTCAAGATCAATGTACGGAAACTCAAGGCGCTGGGTCTGACCGAAAGCCTGGAGATCGGCTACCGGCTGTCGCCGCGCGGCAAGGCCGTTTTGAAAGCCATGCGGTCCGGTTCCGCTACTGCGCGGTCCAGCCGCCGTCGACCTTGAGCGACGCGCCGGTCACTAGCGCCGATGCGGGCGCAGCCAGGTAAAGCACCGCCGCGGCGACGTCGGCCATGGTGCCCAAGTGCCCGAGCGGAATGCGGTCCAGCACGAAGGCCTTGAATTCGGGCTTGTCCAGCATCGGGCGCGTCAGCGGCGTATCGATGAAGGTCGGCGCCACGGTGTTGACGCGAATGCCGTGCGGCGCCAATTCCACCGCCATCGCCTTGGTCAACCCCTCCAGCGCGTGCTTGGAGGCGCAATAGACCGTGCGGTTGGGCGAACCGACGTGACCCATCTGCGAACTGATGTTGACGATGCTGCCCTTGCGGCCGGCGGCGATCATGCGCTGGGCCGCGGCCTGGGCCACGAAGAACGCCGCGCGCACGTTCAGGCCGAACACCGCGTCGAAGTGTTCGGGCGTCACGGCGGTGAACGGCTCGGGGATGTTGGTGCCGGCGTTGTTGACCAGAATGTCGATCGCCGGCCGGCCGGCAAGCGCGGCGGCGAACGCGGCGGTGTCGGTCACGTCCACGGCCAGGGCGCTCGCCCGACCGCCGGACGTCATGATGCCGGCGACCGCCGCGTCCAGTTCCTTCGCGGTGCGGCCGACCAGGATCACCTCCGCGCCCGCCTCCGCCAGTGCCTGCGCGCAGGCCAGGCCCAGCCCGCGCGAGGCGCCGGTGACCAGCGCGCGCTGGCCCGCGAGCGAGAACATCGAGGTCACCGTCACGAGCCGATCTCCCGCGCCGCTTTGCGCTTGTGCGCGGCCAGCGCCATCAGCCGGCGGTCGCGCCACGCGCGCCGGGCGTCGAGGCCGTTGGCCGGCAGCTGCGCGCGCCGCTCGGCGTCGACCTTGGCGATCAGCGCCGCGCCCCAGGGCCGGGGTTGCGTGCGCGACTGGGCGACCGCGTGATACAGCGGCCCCAGTCGGCGCGCGTAGTCGGCCACGCCGGCCGGGGCATTCAAATCGATGGTCTCGAACGGACCCATGAACGACCAGCGCAGGCCCAGACCCACGGATACGGTTTTGTCGATGTCGGCGGCGGAGGCGTAGCCCGCCTCGAACAGCACCCAGGCCTCGTTCAACAGCGCACCCTGCAGCCGGTTGAGCACGAAGCCCTCGATCTCGGCGGCGATGCGGATCGGCTCCTGGCCGACCGCCGCCATGATGGTGTGGGTGCGGTCCACCGCCGCGGCGTCGGTCCACGGCGCCGGCACCAGTTCCACCAGCGGCACCAGGTAGGGCGGGTTGACGGGGTGGGCGATCAGCATGCGCGCGCGGGTGGTGCAGCCTTCGGTGAAAGCCGAGGCCGGAATGCCCGAGGACGAGCTGCCGATCGGCGCGTCCGGCGGCGCGACGGCATCGAGCGCGGCATAGACCGCGCGCTTGGCCTCGACCGTCTCGAACGCCGATTCCTGAACGTAAGCCGCGCCCGACACCGCGTCGGCCAGGTCGGCGGTCACGGCGATGCGCGCCATGACGGCGTCCGGCGCCTCGTCGATCAGCTGAAAGCGCGCCAGATCGTTGACGTTGCCGGCAATCTGGTCCCGCACCCGTGCGCGCACGTCGGCGGCGGCATCGTAGACGCGCACCGACCATCCGGCGCGGGCGAACACGATCGCCCAGCCCGCGCCCACCAGCCCCGCGCCGACGATGGCAGCGGTCTGCCGTGCCGTCATTCCGCCGCCTTGCGGTTGCCGTAGCGGCGCACGCGCAGGTCGGCCTGTTCCTTGTGGCCCCAGAAGTTCTCGATGGCGCACAGCCGCGAGCAGTATTCGCCCACCACCACCGAGGCCGCCTCGGTCACTTCCTGATAGGTGCAGGTCTTCATGAACTTGCCGACCCACAGCCCGCCGGTATAACGCGCCGCGCCGTTGGTGGGCAGGGTGTGGTTGGTGCCGATCACCTTGTCGCCGTAGGCGACGTTGGTTTCCTTGCCCAGGAACAGGGCGCCGTAGTTGGTCATGCGGTCGAGGAAGTAGCGCGGCTTTTCGGTCAGCACCTCGACGTGCTCCGAAGCGATGCGGTCGGCCTCGGCCACCATCTCGTCGACCGTGTCGCACAGAATGATCTCGCCGTAGTCGCGCCACGCCGCGCCCGCCACGTCGCCGGTCGCGAGAATTTTCAGCTGGCGTTCGATCTCGCGCTCGGTCTCGCGCGCCACCCGTTCGGACGTGGTCAGCAGCACCGCGGGCGAGGTCGGCCCGTGCTCGGCCTGGCCCAACAGGTCGGTGGCGCACATTTCGCCGTCGGCGGTGTCGTCGGCGATCACCAGGATTTCAGTGGGGCCGGCGAACAGGTCGATGCCGACGCGGCCGTAGAGCTGACGTTTGGCTTCGGCCACATACGCGTTGCCCGGTCCGACCAGCATGTCCACGGGCTTGACGGTCTCGGTGCCCAGCGCCATCGCTGCCACCGCCTGGATGCCGCCGAGCAGGTAAATCTCGTCCGCGCCGGCCAGGTGCATGGCGGCGATGGTGGCCGGGTGCGGCTGGCCCTTGGTCGGCGGCGTGCAGGCGATGACGCGCTTGCAGCCGGCGACGCGCGCGGTCAGCACGCTCATGTGCGCCGAGGCGACCATGGGATACCGCCCGCCCGGGATGTAGCAACCGACATTGTTCACCGGCACGTTCTTGTGGCCGAGGATCACGCCCGGCAGCGTTTCCACCTCCACGTCCTTCAGCGCGGCCTTCTGCACCTCGGCGAAGCGGCGGATTTGCGCCTGGGCGAACTTGATGTCGTCGATCACCAGCTTGGAGCAGGCCTTGACGCAGGCCTCGATCTCCGCCGCCGACATGCGGAACGCCGGCGGGTCGAAGCCGTCGAACTTCTTCGACAGCTCGCGCACGGCGGCGTCGCCGCGCTTGGCGACATCGGCCAGGATGGCGGTGACGGTTTCGCGCACCTTGGCGTCGGCGTCGTCCTTGGCCGCGGCGGCGGCGCCTTTTTTCAGATGGCGGATCATGGGCGTCTCCTGATCATCGTGATGTTGGGGTTTGGGCCATACTACCGCAAACCGGCGTGGAATTCCTCGAGCGTCGGCAACCGGTCGAGCTGGCCGATCGACGCCATCGTCGGCGCACCGGAAAAGATGCGCCCGGCGGCGGCGGCGATCGCGGCGGCATCGACCGCCTCGACCTTCTCGATGATCTCCGCCGTGGTCAACGGCCGGCCGTAGATGGCGAGCTGGCGGGCGCACTGGTTGCAGCGGCTGGACGGGCTTTCCAGCGACATCAGCAGGCTGGACTTCAGCTGCGCCTTGGCGCGACGGGTCTCCTCGGGCGTGATGGTGTCGGCCGCCTTGCGGATTTCGGCGGTCAGCACCGGCAACAGGGTCGGCAGGTCGTCGGGCCCGGTGCCGACGTAGATCGAGAACACGCCGGTGTCGCTGAACGACTGCGTGGCCGAATAGACCGAATAGGCCAGGCCGCGCTTTTCGCGGATTTCCTGGAACAGGCGCGAGGACATGCCCTCGCCCATCAGCACCGAAAAAGCCGCCGCCGGGTAGAAGTCGGCGTCCTGGTACGACACGCCGGGAAAGCCCAGCAGCAGGTGGACCTGGTCGAGGTCGCGGGTTTCGCGGAATTCGCCGCCGGCATAGCGCGCCGGGGCCTGGATCACCGCGGCGGCGGGACGCAGGGGCGCGAACGCGCGCTCGACCTGGGCGGCGAAGGCGTCGTGGTCGATGTGGCCCGAGGCCGCCACGATCATATTCTCGGCGGCGTAGTGCTCGGCCAGGTAGCGCTTGAGCCTGGGCGAATCGATGGCGCGCACCACCTCCTCGCTGCCCAGCACCGGCCAGCCCAGGGGCTGGTCGGGGTAGGCGGTGGCCTGAAAGCGGTCGAAGATCACGTCGTCGGGCGTATCGTTGGCCTGATAGATCTCCTGCACCACCACGTGCTGCTCGCGCGCCAGCTCCTCGGGGTCCATGGCGGACTCGAGCAGGATGTCGGCGATCACGTCGACCGCCAGGGCGGTGTCTTCCTTCAGCATCTTGGCGAAGTAGGCGGTGTGGTCGCGGCTGGTGTAGGCGTTGAGGTGGCCGCCGACGTTGTCCATTTCCTCGGCGATCTTCTGCGCGCTGCGCCGGCGCGTGCCCTTGAAGGCCATATGCTCCAGCAGGTGCGAGATGCCGTTGACCTCGGCGGTCTCGTGGCGCGTGCCGACGCCGACCCACGCGCCCAGCGCCACCGTTTCGACCGAGTCCATGCGGTCGGTGACGACGCGCAGGCCGTTGCCAAGAGTTGTCACCGTGACGGACATGCCTGTTCCTTGATTGGCGCAGCGGATCAGCGACGCGCGCGTTCGCGCACGAACGCCGTGATGGCGTCGAGATCGTTGGGCAGGCGACTCATGCGTTCGGGCCGCCCGGCCAGCGCCGCAAGAGTCGGAGGCGCCGGCGGCACGTGGCCCAAGGCGGCGCCGACCGCGGCTTCGAACTTGGCCGGATGCGCGGTGGCCAGCGCGACCACGGGGATCTGCGGGTCGAGCGCCGCGTGGTTGGCCGCGTCGATGCCGACCGCGGTGTGCGGATCGACGATCAGGCCGGTGGCGCGCCGCGTCGCCGCGATCGCCGCCGTGGTGCCGACGTCATCGAGCCGGCGTCCGGTGAAGTCGGCCATGATCGCCCGGTGCGCGGACGGCGGCACGGTGTAGGCCCCGCTCTGCTTGAAGCCGTCCATCAGCCGCGTCACGGCCGCGCCGTCGCGGCCCAGCGCTTCGAACAACAGCCGCTCGAAGTTGGACGAGATCTGAATGTCCATCGACGGGCTGAGCGTCGGCACGACTTCGGCGGCGGTCATCGCGCCGGTCTCGAAATAGCGCGTCAGAATGTCGTTGCGATTGGAGCCGACGATCAGTCTGGCGATCGGCAGGCCCATCCGCTTGGCCACGTAGCCGGCGAAGACGTTGCCGAAGTTGCCGGTGGGCACGGAAAACGCCACGGGTCGCGTCGGCCCGCCCAGCGCCAGGGCTGCCCAGGCGTAGTAGACCACCTGGGCCATGATGCGCGCCCAGTTGATGGAATTGACCGCCGAAAGGTTGAGCTCGCCGCGCAGCCGGGCGTCGGCGAACATCGCTTTCACAAGAGTCTGGCAGTCGTCGAACGTACCCGCGACCGCGATGTTGTGCACGTTGGCGTCGGTCACGGTGGTCATCTGCCGCCGCTGCACGTCGGAGACGCGGCCGTCGGGGTGCATCATGAAAATGTCGACGTTCGAACGTCCGCGCACCGCCTCGATCGCCGCCGAGCCGGTGTCGCCCGAGGTGGCGCCGACGATGGTGATGCGGGTGCCGCGCGCGGCGAGCACCTGATCGAACAGGCGGCCGACGACTTGCAGGGCGTAGTCCTTGAAGGCGAAGGTGGGGCCGTGGAACAGTTCCATCAGCCAGCGGTTGGGGCCGAGCTGGACCAGCGGCGCCACCGCGGCGTGGGTGAAACCGGCGTAGGCGTCGCGCGCGAGTCCCGGCAGCGCCTTTTCGGCCACCGAGCCCGCCACGAACGGCGCCATCACCTGGGCGGCAAGGGCGGCATAGTCGAGACCCGCCAGCGCGCGCCATTGCTCGGCCGAGAACGCGGGCCATGCGGCCGGCACGTAGAGGCCGCCGTCGGCGGCCAATCCGGCGAGCAGGACATCGTCGAAGCCCAGTTCGGGGGCCCGGCCGCGGGTGCTGACGTACTTCACGGGGTCACGCGATGCGCAAACGGATCCGCAAGTTGCGGGTGGGGCGGAAAACGGGCGCGGATACTAGGCTTGGACCGGTAGCCCGGCAACCGTCGGACGGGGGCCGGCACAGTCGGCGTAACTGATTGAACAAGCTGAGAAATCGGCCGAAGGTCAGGCCGCCACACTGACTTCCCAGCCCTTGCAGGCCAGCAGGATCGGCCGTGGCACCGGTTTGTCGCCGTTGGAGTAGTAGGCGACCATGCGGCGCGACACGCCCAAGGCTGACGCGGCGCCAGCCAGCGACAGACCGTGGCGCAAGCGCCATTCCATGAAGGCGCGCGTATCGTCGCGGCCGATGGCCGAGAGCGTCTCGAGCCACAACACGTCTGCGCCCAGCGCCGCGCCGCCGGACCATTCGACGCTGTGACCCCATTCGCCGACACGAACCTTGGCGAACGCAGCCGCGGCGCGCGGGACTTTCGCGCCCCGCCCGATCATGAACCGGTTCATGTCAAGCATGGCGCGCGTGCCGTCGGACCACGTCAAGCTCAGTCGCGCGGGCGGCCTGGCCTTTACTTCGGTGATCGTGCGCGATCGATCGGACGTTTTCATGGATTCAATCTTTTCCAAGCCGCAAGCAACACTGAACGATGAGCGGCGGCCCAGGTCTGGGCGCGTTCAAGAACGGACGGCGGCACCGATCCGATGATCGGCTCGTTTGTCATGATGGCCACCGAACAGCGGTATCCTGGCCCCTCGATGTGAAAGTGCGGCAGACCATGTTCGCGCCCATAGACCGCGATCTTCCACCGTTGTGCGCGAAACACGGTCACCATGCGGCATGATGGTGCAACTATTGCACCATGGCAAGCGCGCATCGGTGCCGGCGGTCAGCGCCGCCGAGTCAGCCGATCGTGCCGAGATCGTTGATGAATTCCGCCGCGATGCGGTCGAAGGACTGGGAAAAGGCGCGCACGGCGGCCGCCACCGAGCCGTCGGCGCAGGCTTCCTCGGCCGCGTAGGACTTCAGCGTCGCGGCGCTGCCGGCGCCCAGCTTGCGCACGCCAAGTTCCAGCGCCACCAGCACGCGCTCATTCCCAGAGGTGTCGTGCTCGAAGGTGCGCAGCGAGCCCAGCACCTCGTAATTGCGCGCCATGCGCATCTCGGGCGAAACCACCTGGTCGAACGCCCGCCCGCCGCGCAGGGCGTCGATCAGCGCCCGCTGCAGCATGGCCGCCGGCGCTTCGGTCCAGAAATGATAGGTGTACTGGCGCAGCTCCGACGCCGAGATGCGATAGAGAATAGCGCGGGAGTTGATGATGCCCTCGCCGCGCAGGGGCGCCACCTCGGCGGTGCCGGGGAGCGGCCCGCCCGGCCGTGGCGGATAGGTCATGGTCGGCTGCAGGCGGTAATAGGTGTCGAGCGGCACCGGGTCGGCCGCGCAGGCCGACAGCACGGCCGGCAGCACGAGGCCGGCCTTCAGGACGGCGCGGCGGGACGGTACGGTCATGGCGGACACGGTGCTCATTTCGGCTTGGCCTGATCGTCCTGCGGCGAACCCGAGACCAACAGGCCCGGGTTCTCGCGGATGGCGCGCGCGAATTCCGCAAGGTTGCGGGTGGTGGTTTCGGTGTTGAGCGCGATGTCGTCGACGTAGCGCGAGATGGTGTCGAGGGTGTAACGCAGGCTTTGCACCGACTCGTCGACGTTGCCGGCGTTGTCCTCGACCAGCCGGTTGATGTTCTGCATCGAGGTCAGCAGCAGCCGGCGGGTTTCGTCCAGGTCGGCGGTCAGCGTTTTCACGTTGGCCGAGGTCGCCTCGAAGTTGGCGATGATCGCGTCGATCTTCTCGCGGTTGGCCGGCTTGAGCAGGTCGGTTTCGACCAGTTCGGTGGTGCGCTGCAGGCTGGCGGTGACTTCGGGCACGTCCTTGGCCAGCTGCGCGGACAGGGTTTCCAGGTTGCCCAGGATGTCCGGCACATGCTCCATCGTCATCTGGTCGAGGTTCTTGACGTAGGCGTTGATGTTGCCGAGCAGCGGGCGGATCGAATCCGCGCTGAGTTCGCCGAATTCCGCGCCGATCTCGGACAGCGCGGCGAAGAAATTGGTGGCCGATACGCCCTTGATCTCGGCGCCGGGCTTCAGGAACGTCGAGCTTTCGCCTTCGTCGATATCGATCGTCATGGCCGAGAGCAGGCCCGACACGGTGGCGCGCGCCAGACTGTCGTCGGGGATGCGCCATCCCTCGCGCACCGACATGTTGACGCGGAACTTGATGCTGTCCGATCCTTCGATGATCGGCTCGACGCTTTCAACTTGGCCGATCTGGTAGCCTTCGTACATCACCAGCGTGCCGAACTTGAGGCCGCTGACGTTGTCGTACACGGTGAAATAGTCGTCGGTCGCCCCGGTGCGCCCGGCCAGCGTGGAAATGACGGCGACGAACGCCACCAACAGGGCGAGAACGAAGCCGCCGACGATGACGTAATTGATGCGGCTGTCCTGCATGTGGCTCGCGGTCCCCGTCCCCAATCCCGTTCCCGTTCCCCGCCGCCGTCAGTCGTAGACGGCGGTCAGCCGGCGCAGATACTCGTCCGGGTCCAATATTTCCGCCTCTGTGCGCCGGTTCAACAGGTTTTGTATGCGCTCATTGGGCGAGTTGCGCACCTCCTGCACGGTGCCGACGGTCAGAATGTTGCCCTTGTCGAGCACGCAGATGCGGTCGGCGATTTTGAAGGCGCTTTCCAGCTCGTGGGTGACCACCACGATCGACATGCCCATGGCGTCGCGCAGGGACAGGATCAGCTCGTCGATCGCCGACGACACCACCGGGTCCAGGCCGGCCGACGGCTCGTCGCAGAACAGGATGCGCGGGTCCATGACGATCGCCCGGGCCAGCGCGGCGCGCTTGATCATGCCGCCCGACAGTTCGGACGGCATCAGGTTCTCGAAGCCAGCCAGGTTGACCACCTGCATCTTCATGCGGGCCATGATGCGCATGGTCTGCACGTCGAGCTTGGTGTGCTCGCGCAGCGGCAGCATGATGTTTTCCAGCACGTTGAGCGAGGAGAACAGCGCCCCGCCCTGGAACGCCACGCCGGTCTTGGTGCGCAGCCGGGTGCGCTCAACGTCGGAGATGGCGTTCAGATCCTCGCCCAGGATTCGCACCGTGCCCGAAGTGGGACGCAGCAAGCCCAGCAGCGCGTTCAACAGCGTACTTTTCCCCGAGCCCGAGCCGCCCATGATCACCATGATCTCGCCCTGGCGCACGCTCAGGCTCACCTTGTGCAAGATCTCGCGGCTGCCGTAGTGGGTGACTAAGTCGATCACTTCGATCATCGCCGGGGTGGCCACCAGTTCCGGCTCCACGCCGGGGTCGGCGTGCAGCAGGGCGTCGGCGGCGGCGGGCGCGGCGGAGGTCATGGCGTCACCGCGTCGTCACGAAGGCGAAGACCATGTCGGTGATGATGATCGCGCTGATCGCCAGTACGACCGAACGGGTGGTCATCTTGCCGACGCCCTCGGCGCCGCCCTTGACCAGCGCGCCGTTGATGACGCCGACCAGTGTGATCAGCACGGCGAACAGCGCGCTTTTATACAACCCGTGCATCACGTCCTCGACCTTGACGATCTCGCGCAGCCGGTCGAGGTAGGCGCCCCAGCTCATGCCTAGGTCGACCGAAATGTACCAGCCGGCGCCGGCCAGCATGACGATGTCGGCCCAGAAGGTGAGCACCGGCACCATGATCGTCATGGCGATCAGCGCCGGCGCCACGATGAAGCGCACCGGGTTGACGCCCATCACCGTGAGCGCGTCGATTTCCTGGTTGATGCGCATGGTGCCGATGCGCGCGGCCAGAGACGATCCGGTGCGGCCGGCGACCAGGATTCCGGTGATCAGCGGGCCGAACTCGCGCACCACCGAGAACCCGACGCCGATCACCACCTGGTCCTCGGCGCCGAACACCCGCAAGGTGTAGATGCCCTGGATCGCCAGCATCATGCCGATGGTGATCGACATCATGGTGATGATCGGCACCGCCTGGATGCCGACCTCCATGCAGCGGGCGAAGGTGGCTTCGATGCGGACCGGCTGGGCGCGGCGGTGGCCGACGGCGATCCAGAACAGGCTTTGGCCGAGCAGCACCGCGCCCAGGCCCAGCTCCGCCACCGCGTCTGCCGCGGACCGGCCCAGGCGTTCCAGGTGGTCGGCGACGCGCGTGGCCACGGCTCACCCTTTCGCGGCGACCGCGGCGCTCACATCGGGATGGATGGTGAAGACCTTGTCCAGGCGCGCGAGGCTGAGCACACGCATCGCCGCCGGCGACACCGCGGCCAGCGAGAAATTCGCGCCCTTCTTGCGGCTGACCTGAAACGCCTCGACCAGGCTGGCCACGCCGGACGAGTCGATGTAGGCGACGCTGCTGAGGTCGACCACCAGCCTGTTGTGCTTTTCAAGGCATTCCAACAGCTTCTGGCGCACGGCCGGCGAGGTTTGCAGATCGACATCGCCGGTCAGGCCGACCACGGTGATGCCGTCATGTTGACGGACTTCGAAAGGCATACGTTCTCTCCCCTCGCTTCAGTTTACCTTGGGAGGCAACCGTTTGGTCAATTTAAATAAATTGCCGACCCCCGGGGGCGGCGGCAGGAATCGGGCGTCGTCTGTGACGGATTTGATAAGATGCACGCCGAGCCCGCCGGGGCGAACGTCGGCCAGCTCGCGCGACTTGATGGTCGTGGGGTCGACCGGCTCGGCGAAATCCATCAGATGCACCGACAGCGAATCGCCCTCGCGGTAGAAGTCGGCCATGATGTCCCCGGCGTTGGGGTCGCCGCCGTAGGCGTGGCGGATGATGTTCTGGCAGGCTTCATCCACCGCCATCACCAGATCAAGTGCCCAGGTCTTGTCGGCACCGCAAAATGCTGCGGCCTGTTCGGCGGCGCCGCGGATCATCTTGAGCCGGTCGGGCCGGGCCGGCACGCGAATGCGAACGATCGCGCCTTCTTCGAACGGGCTGGCATCGGCCGGGGCGGCCGGCGGCGGCGGCGCGGCCACGGTGTCCTCGACGATCAGCAGGGTCAGGTCATCGTGCAGGGCCTTACCCGGCACCCTGACCGCACCGGTAATGTTCTTCAGCCGGATATCGGGCGGGTCTTCGGCGTGTTCGCGGATCAGGGCGCGGGCGCCGTCGATGCCCAGCATGCCGCCGCCGAAGGTGGTGGCTTCCGTCAATCCGTCCGTGAACACGTAGAGCGAACTGGCGCGCAGGTTGATCTCAACCGTGGGAAACCCATCGCTGCCCATGATGTCCGGGGCGATGCCGAGCGGCGGCGCGTCGGCCGGCAGCGGCATGAAAATCTGCTTGGCCCAGTCGAAGATCAGCGGCGGCTCGTGGCCGGCATTGCAGATGCGCAAGCGGCCGGTGGCGGGATCGAAGAAGCCGCCGACCATGGTGACGAACATGCCGTGCGAATTGGTTTCGCACAGCTCGCTGTTGATGACCCCGAGCAGCTGTCCCGGGTCCTCGGCGCTTTTCGCCAGGCAGCGGAACAGGCTCGACGTCTTGGCCATCATCAGGGCGGCGTTCATGCCCTTGCCCGACACGTCGCCGACATTGAACCAGATGCGGCCGTCGGACAGCTTGACGATGTCGTAAAAGTCGCCCGACACGGCGCGCGCGGGAATGTTGATGCCGTGCACCGGGAACTCGCGCGCCGGCGCGGCGGGCAGCAGGTCGCGCTGGATTTCGGCGGCCAGTTCCAGCTCGTGGCGTTCCTTCTCGCGTTCGACGATGCGCTCGGCCAGGCGGATGTTATGCACCGCCAGGCCCGCGGCGCGGGTCAGCGTTTCCAGAAGCAGCAGGTCCTCGCGGGTGAACAGCCCGTCGCCCGAGGTCTTGTTGATGATTTCGATGGCGCCCAGGCTTTCGGTGCCCAGCATCATCGGCGCCACCAGAATCGAGCGGGTGGAAAAGCCGGTCTTGGCGTCGACCGCGGCGCCGAAGTCGGAATCCTTGCGCACGTCGCGGATGATCTGGCCTTCGCCGCGCTGGACGGCGCGGCCGACGATGCCGGTGCCGGGCGGCAGGCGCAGCCCGGTGATGTTCACCGGTCCGTAACAGGCGTTGCAGAACAGCTCGTGGGAATCGGCGTCGAGCAGGAACATCGACGAGGCTTCCGCGCCGACGAACGCGGTGATCCGCTCCAGGGCCTTCATCGACACCGAATCGAGCGTGTGGCTCGCGGTGAACTCCCGCGTCATCTCGGCGATCAGCGCGAGCTGATCCTTGATCGCCGGCGGCGGGGACGCGGCGGCGCCCGTCGCGGCCTGCGGCAATGCGTCGTCTTTCATGGCCGCCACTATGCCCCGCCCGCCGGGGTCGGTAAATCGCCGCCGATGCGGGCACGCACGGCGCGGAACGCGCTCAGATAACCCTCGACCACGGCGGTTTCCGAGAACTCGGCCGCCGCGCGCGCCAAACCCGCAGCGGCCAGTGCCGCCGCCCGCGCCGGATCGGCCGACAGGTCGGCGATGGCGCGCGCCAGGCCATCGGCATCGTCGACGTCGACCAGCAGGCCGTCGATGCCGTCGCGCACCAGCGCCGCGGGGCCCTGCGCGCGGGCGGCGATCAGTGGACGCCCATAGGCCCAGGCGTTGACCACGACGTTGCCGAAGGGCTCGTGCCGCGACGGCACCAGCACGATATCGGCGGCGCGCAGCAACGCCGCGCGGTCGTCGCGCCAGCCGAGGAACCGCACGCGCGGACGCACGCCCAGGTCACCGGCCAGCCGCTCGAGCACGGCCCGCTCGCCGCCCTCGCCCGCGATCCACAACTCCGCGTCCTTCACTTGCGCGAGCGCACGCAGGGCCACGTCGATGCCCTTGACCGTTTCGAGTCGCGCCAGGATCAGCAGAACGCGGGCTGATGGGGCGGCTGCGCCCGAAGCCCGAACCGGTGCCCGGTCCGGCGCCGCGCCGGGTTCGACCGGACAGAAGTTGGGCACGTGAAACACCAGCGCCGGATCGCGCCCGGCGTTGCGGATGTGCGCGCAGATGTCGGCGGTGTTGCCGATCAGCGCCTGACACGTGCGGTAGTACTTGAGATCGTAATAGCCGCCGAGCCGGCCGACGGTGACGTGGCGGTCGCCGGCGCGCGGCCTGGGCACGGCGGCGGCGGCGCGGTTCATCCAGGCCAGCACCACGTCGGGCTGGAAGTCGGCGATGGCGCGGCCGATGGTCCGGCGCGTCGCCAGGTCCAGGATGCCGCCGAAGCGCGCGGTCGAAACGGCGATTCCAGCCGCCGACAACGAATCCAATCGGCCGGGCGCGGGCCGCGTGACCACGTGCTGCGCCACGCCCGCGCGGGCGAACGCGCACGCCAGATCGACGAAAAAGGTTTCCGCGCCGCCGTGAGCGGCCCCGGCCATGAGTTGCAACAGGCGCACGTGCTATGACTGGCTTGGTGGTCATCCCTCCGCCCGTGGCGGGCCGAGGCTTGCTTCGGGGAATGGGGTGGCTTACCAGCCCACTCTAATCGCACATGGCCGGCCCGAACACCTCCTCCCCCAGCGCTGCGCCCCAGGCCGATCCCGCGCCGGCCGTCCGTTTGCGTCATCGCCTGGAAGCGGTCCTGGCGGGCTGGGCCCTGGCGGCGCTGGCCAAGCTGAACTTCCCGTTGGCGTCGGACGCGGGCGCGGCCCTCGCCCGCCTGCTCGGCCCGCTCGGCGGCGCATGGCGCACCGCGCGCGCCAACCTCGACCTCGCGCTGCCCGAACTGGACGCCGGAACGCGGCAGGCCATCGCCCGCCAGGCGTTCGCCAATTTCGGACGGGTGATGGCGGAATACGCCCAGCTGCCGTGGCTGTGGCGCACGCGTTGGGACCGTTTCATCGACGTGACCGGCCGCGAGCACCTGCAAAGCCTGGGCCGCAAGGGCGCCATCGTGTTCTCGGCGCACCTGGGAAATTGGGAACTGATCCCGATGGTGCTGGCCGCGCTGGGCAAGCCGGCGATGATCGTCTACCGCGCGCCCAACAACCCGCTGGTGGACGCGCGCATCGCCGCGATCCGCGGCCAGTATGCCGCCGGACTGGCGGCCAAGGGCGCCGAGGGCGCGCGCGAGATCGTCGATCACCTGAAGGCGGGCGGCGTGGTCTACATGCTGGTCGATCAGAAGATGAACACGGGCCTGGAGGTTCCATTTTTCGGTCGCGGCGCCATGACCGGCAAGGCGGTGGCGCGGTTGGCCCTGCGTCATGCCTGTGCGCTGGTGCCGGCCCGCTGCGAGCGCCTGGGCGATTGCAAGTTTCGCGTCAGCTTCGAAGCGCCGGTGTGGCCCGCCGGCAGCGACCGCGACGAGGCCGACGTGCGCGAGGTGCTGACGCGCATCAATCAGCGCATCGAGGCGTGGGTGCGCGCGACACCGGGGCAGTGGCTGTGGATGCACCAGCGCTGGCCGAAGGCGTGACCGCCGGCGGCGACTCCGGCGTGCGCTCGGCCTGCCCGCTGTGCGCGGGCACGGACCACGAGATCGTCGGCACGCGCGATCGGTCGGGCGCGCCGCTGACCAGTGCGCTGTGCCGGGCGTGCGGGCACGTTTACACCGTGCCGCGACCGACGGCTCAGGACCTCTCGGCCTATTATGCCCTGCGCTACAGGCAGGACTACAAGTCGGTTGCCGCGCCCAAGGCCAAGCATGTCTGGCGTGCCGGCCAGCGCGCCGCCGAACGCTTACTGCATTTGCTGAACGCCGTGCGCCCGCCGGCTGCGGTGCTGGACGTGGGCGCCGGCGGCGGCGAGTTCGTGTACCTGGCCCGCCGTGCCGGGTTCGCCGCCCGCGGCATCGAGCCGCATCAGGGCTACGCCGCCCACGCCCGCGAACGACTTGGCCTGGATGTGGCAAACGCCGATTTTCAGTCGGCCGACATCGCGGCGCACTCATGCGACGTCATCACGCTGCATCACGTGCTGGAGCACCTGCCCGATCCGCCGGCGGCCATGGCGCGCCTGCGCGGCTGGCTGAAACCCGCCGGCCGGCTGATCGTCGAAGTCCCCAACGTGCTGTCCTGGTACCACGCGCCGCGGCGACGGTTTCACCGGGCCCACGTGCAGAGCTTCAACCGGACCGGACTTGAAAACCTGATCGCCAACGCGGGCTTTGAAGTGATCGCGGTGCAATTGACGCCGCACACCGCCCATCTCAATCTGGTCGCGCGCAAGGCCGACCCGCCGCCGTCCATAACGTGGCGCGACGCGTCGGCCGAGGTGCGCGACGGATTGGCGCGCCATACGGCGCTGGCTCATGCGCTGTCGGGCCGGCCGCTGCGCCGGCTGTGGGCCAACCTCAAACGCCCCTTGGCCGAGCGGCGGGCCTTGATGCGCATCAAGGGCGCGCCGGATGCGCGGGCCATATTGGACGCGATCGCACGCGAGCACGGATGGACCGCATGATTGACCGCATCGCTGGACGACCCCTCGGCCGCCGCGCCCTGTTGTCGGGCGCCGCACTGGCCCCGCTGGCGGCGCCACGGCGCCTGCGCGCCGCCGACGAGGCCGACGTGCTGGTGATCGGCGCAGGATTGTCGGGCCTGCATGCCGCGCAGATTCTGGAAGACGCCGGCTTGAGCGTGACGGTGCTGGAAGCCGACAGCCGCGTCGGCGGCCGCGTGCGCACGCTGCTCGACAAGCCCGAGACGCCCGAGGCCGGCGGCTCCGAGGTCGGCCCGCTTTATGCCCGGGTGCTGGACCAGATCGATCGATTCAAGCTGGAGCGCCAGCCGTGGCAGATCGACGGCATCGACTTCGCGCTGAATGTCGGCGGTACGCTGATGGCGGCCAAGGACTGGCCGACGGCGCCCGCCAACACGCTGCCGCCGCCGTTGCGCGCCGCGCCGTTACCGGCGCTGAATGCCACCCTGATGCCGCGCCCGAGCGGCCTGGCCGAGCTCGACAGCTGGCTGGACGAAAGCCGCGGCGCCGACGACCCCTCGCTGCACGACTACTTCGTGTCCAAAGGGGCCGACGCGGAGGCCTTGCGGCTGTTGACCTGCATGATCCAGGCGGACTCCCTGAAGGACGAGTCACTGCTGTGGAACCTACGCGGCCAGAAACTGTTGGAGTGGGGTCGCGGCAACGGCCCGTTCATGCACGTGGTCGGCGGCATGAGCCGGGTGCCGATGGCCATGGCCGGCGCGCTGAAAGGCGGCGTGCGCCTGAACACCGCGGTCACCGCCATCGCCAGCGACGGGGCGGGCGCGTCGGTGACCTGCGCCGACGGCCGCGTGCTGAAATCCAGGTTCGTGGTCTGTACCGTGCCGGCCAGCGTGCTGCGCGCGATCAAGATCGACCCGCCGCTGCCGCCGCTGCAGGCCGACGCGGTGGCGTCGATTCCCTACGGACAATCCACCAGCATCTTCTTCGCCATCAAGCAGCCGTACTGGGAGGCCGATGGCCTCGGCGCGTCGTTATGGACCGACGGCGCGGCGGGCCGGTCGTATCGCTGGGTGATTCCCAACGGCACCTACGTCTGGATGTTCCTGACCGGCGCGGCCAACAAGGCCGTGCGCGGCATGTCCGAGGCCGACGTGATCGCCTATGCCACGCGCGAGCTGCACGCGGCCCGGCCCAGTACGGTGGGCCGCCTGGACCCCATCGCCGCGGTCAACTGGAGCGCCAATCCGTTTTCGCGCGGCACCTTCGCCTACCGCAAGCCGGGCCAGATCGCCAAGTTCGGCAACGTCGCCGCCCAGGCCCACGGCCGCATCCATTTCGCCGGCGAGCACACCGCGGTGCTGCAAAGCGGCATGGAGGGCGCGATGGAATCCGGCGAACGCGCCGCGCTGGACGTGCTGCAGCGGGTGTGAGCTACCGCGCGATCTCGACCTTGTGATACTCGGGCACGCGGTTGGCGAGCGAGAGCCCTGTCACGTGTGCGCCGGCGCCGAACAGGTCGAACACCTCGATCAGGAAAATCGCCGGCGCGGCGTCGTGATAGGCGCGCGCGAGGTCGCGCAGCAGCGCCTCGCGCTTGACCGGGTCCAGCTCCTGGTTGGCGGTCTCCAGCTGATCGGTGATGACACGGTCGCAGAAGTGCGGATTGGGCCTGAGGCACGAGTAGATTTCCATCGGCCGGGCGATGTCGTTGTAGGGCGCGGCGTTCCAGCCCAGCACGAAGCCGTCGGTCTCGGCCGGCCAGGTCCCGGTGAGATACAGGTTGAGCCAGGTCGGAAAGGTGACGGTCTGCAGCTCAAGATCGACGCCAACCTTGGCCAGCATCTCGGCGGTGGTCTGGTAGATGGCCGCATCCGCCGGCGTGCGGTCGATCATCACCTGAAAGCGCAGCTTGAGCGGGCGATCGGGGCCATAGCCCGCTTCGGCCAGCAGCGCGCGGGCCTTGTCGGGGTCGAACGGATAGGGCGTCACGTCGGGGTTGTAGCCGGCGGTCTCGCGGCTGGCGGGCTGGCCCGACGGCACCGTCAGGCCGGCCAGCAGGCCCGCGACGATCGCCTGCTTGTCGACCGCGTAGTTGAGCGCCCGGCGCACGCGAACGTCGTTGGCGGGCGAAGGCCGCGCCGGATCGACCCGGAACGCCAGCGACTGCACCGACATGGCCGGGCCGCGCACCACTACGCCGCCGGCAGCCTCGATGGTCGCCACGTCATCCACGCCCAGATTGCCGGCGATGTCGATCTGACGCGACAACAGCGCCTGCACCCGCGCCGGGTTGTCGGGCAGGTTGATGATGGTCAGCCGCTCGGCCTTGGGCGCGCGCCAGGACTGCTTGAACGCGTCGAAGCGGATGCGGCCCGCGCCCGCGCCCCAATCGACCACCTTGAACGAACCGGTGGTGGCCGGGGTCTGGGCGAACTTGTCCGGGCCCAGCTCGGCCCAGGCCTGGGGCGCGACCATCGACACCGCCGACATGCGGCGCGGCAGGACCGCATCGGGCTTCTCGGTGCGGATGATGACGGTGAGATCGTCAACCTTCTCGGCGGTGACGACGTCGCGGATTTCGGTGCCGATCACCGAGCGGGCGCCATCGGGCGTCTTCAGCCAGGCGATGGTTTTCACCACGGCGTCGGCGGTGAACGGCTCGCCGTTGGAGAAGGTGACGTCCGGGCGCAGCCTAAAGCGCCAGAGGGTCGGCTCGATGTTCTCCCAGCCGAGCGCCAGCGCGGGTTGCAGGCCGCCATCGGGGTCGAGCTGGGTCAGCCCGTCGAACATCGCCGCCCAGGTGTAGCTGGACGGCGAGCCGTTGGCCATGAACGGGTTGCCGAAGCTGGGCGGCACGCCCTTGGAGCCGTAGCGGATGTCGAAGGCGTCGGCCGGCGACAGCCCCGCCAGCAGCGCTGC
Source organism: Rhodospirillaceae bacterium (assembly GCA_033764265.1). GTDB lineage: Bacteria > Pseudomonadota > Alphaproteobacteria > Rhodospirillales > Rhodospirillaceae > VGEM01. Next base: position 28,104 of record JANRJB010000020.1, read on the forward strand.
GACCAGGACCGCGGCGCGTGCGGTCATTCTTCCGGCGCAACCGTCAGGGTGATGCCGTCCAAAGCCGGCGTCAGCTTGATCTGGCACGACAGGCGCGAGTTGGCGGGCCGGTAGCTCTCGGTTTCCGACACCAGTTCCTGCTCGTCGTCCGAGCGCGCCGGCAGCTTGCCGGTCCAGGCGTCGTCGATGAACACGTGGCAGGTGGCGCACGAACAGCAGCCGCCGCAGATGGCCTCGACGTCCATGTTGTGATCGCGCAGCGCTTCCATCAGCGTCTGGCCGGCCTTGGCCTGGATGGTGTGCTTCTGTCCGGCGCGGTTGGTGACGTGAATGACCGTCATGGCGGCTGTGCCTGTACCCCAAAGTGAACGGGCTCACTTAGCGAGCGGCGGCGCGGCGGGCAAGCGGGAAGTGGGGCAATCGCCGGTTTTGGCCGCCGGGCAATCGCGGCGGGACTTGTCTGGCCCGGCGGTTCGGCCTAAGTCGGCGGGGTCATCGGTTGAACGAGGGCGCCCCACCATGGCCGATCTCCTGCCCCCCACCTACGACCGTGTCGGCCGGCACGGCCTGTCGCCCGAGGTCGGCCACGACGACATTGCCCGATTCAATGTCCTGACCAGCTTCAACGTCCACCTGGGCCAGCGCATCTTCCCCGGCACCAAGGTGGCGTTCGAGAATCGCGTGCGGCCGTCGTTCGAGAAAACGCACGGCCGGCCAGTCGCCGACCAGCGCGAGGTGCGCGCCGCCATGCGCGCCGACCCGGCCTATCAGATGTGGGCGGCCTTGCGCCGCAACACCATGGAGATGCGCCAGCAAAGCGGCCGCGCGGTGGTGCTGCGCCAGCTCGACCGCCTCAACGCCAAGGCCGCCGCCTACAACGAGGGCAAGAACACCCTGCAGCTCGACCCGTCGGTGCCGGTGCCCGACTACCTCGCCGCCGTCGACAACCACTGGATGCCGGGCAGCTACTACACCGAGGTCGTGCCCGGCGACGTGACGGCGGGCGCCTGCTACGACGCCGGGCTGTTCGTCACCACCGCCGGCTCCATGAGCGCGCGTGGCGACGGCGCCGGCCGGGCGCTGGTGAAATACCTGCGCCAGGCCCATCCCGATTTCCGCCCGAGGCGGATCATGGACCTGGGCGGCGGCATCGGCGTCAACACCCTGCCGCTGGCCGCCGCCTTTCCCGAGGCCGACGTAATTGTGGTCGACGTGGCCGCGCCGACGCTGCGCTACGGCCACGCCCGCGCCCAGAGCCTGGGCTATTCCAACGTGCAGTTCGTGCAGATGAGCGCCGACGACCTGCGCTTCGATGCCGGCAGCTTCGACTGGATCCAGACCACCATGTTCTGGCACGAAACTTCGTCGGCGACGCTGACCCGGGGCTTGACGCGCATCCACGAACTGCTGAAGCCCGGCGGGCTGTGCCTGAACATCGAGCAGCCCAACTTCACGCCCGAGACGCCGGTGTGGGACCGCTTCAGCCGCGACTGGGACAGCTGGTACAACAACGAGCCGTTCTGGGC
>JANRJB010000023.1:0-33165 GCA_033764265.1 Rhodospirillaceae bacterium
TGTGCGCGACCTGTTCAAGCTGCAGGACGAAATCTGGACCGAGCTGCGCGCCCTGTTGGCAGACGAAGGCATTATCGTTGTCGATCCCGATGATCTGACCGCCGCCGACCGGACGTGGCTCGAGCAGCGGTTCATGGATCACATCTTTCCGGTGCTGACGCCGCTCGCTGTCGATCCGGCGCACCCGTTTCCGTTCATTCCCAACCTGGCTCACGCGTTGGTGCTGCAATTGGTGCGCATCGCCGACGCCGAGATCATGCGCGCGCTGGTGCTGATCCCGCCGCAGATCGAACGCTTCGTGCGCCTGCACGGCGCCGGCACGCGGTTCATCCTGATGGAGAAGGTGGTCGAGCTGTTCAGCGACCGGCTGTTCCCCGGTTACCGTGTGCACAGTGCCGGCCATTTCCGCGTCATCCGTGACTCCGAGATGGAAGTGGACGAAGAGGCCCAGGACCTGGTGTTAAGCTTCGAGTCCGCGCTCAAGCGCCGTCGCCTGGGCACCTGCATCCGGCTCGCACTGTCGGGGCGCATGGCGCACGACCAGGTCAAGTTGATCTGCGACGAAATGCAGGTTTCGCCCGCCGACACCTTCCGCATCGAGGGCATGATCGGCCAGACCGATCTGCGCCAGCTGATCATCGACTCGCGCCCGGACCTCTTGTTCCCGCCCTACAACGCCCGCTTCCCGGAGCGCATCCGCGATTTCGGCGGCGATTGCTTCGCCGCGATCCGGCAGAAGGACATCATCGTCCACCATCCGTACGAATCCTTCGACGTGGTGGTGCAGTTCCTGCGCCAGGCCGCGCGCGACCCCAACGTACTGTCGATCAAGCAGACGCTATACCGCACCAGCAAGGACAGCCCGATCGTCAAGGCGTTGATCGAGGCGGCCGAGGCCGGCAAGTCGGTCACGGCGATGGTCGAACTGAAGGCCCGCTTCGACGAGGAAGCCAACATCCGCTGGGCCCGCGACCTGGAGCGCGCCGGCGCCAGCGTGGTGTTCGGCTTCGTCAATCTGAAGACCCACGCCAAGATTTCGCTGGTGGTGCGTCGCGAGGGCGGCGAAACCCGATCGTATGTGCACTTCGGCACCGGCAACTACCATTCGGTCACCGCCAAGATTTACACCGACCTGTCGTTCTTCACCTGCGATCGCACGTTGTGCCGCGACGCCGCCAAGGTGTTCAACTTCATGACCGGCTACGCGCAGCCGGATTCGTTGGAAAAGCTGGCGATCGCGCCGCTCGGCCTGCGCGAGAAGCTGCTCGCGCTGATCGACGCCGAGATCGTTTTCGCCCGTGCCGGTCAGCCGGCCACGATCTGGGCCAAGATGAACTCCCTGGTCGATCCCGACATCATCGACGCGCTGTACCGCGCGTCGAACGCCGGGGTGAAGGTCGACCTGGTGATCCGCGGGATCTGTTGTCTGCGCCCGGGGGTGCCGGGCCTGTCGGAGAACATCCGCGTCAAGAGCATCGTCGGGCGGTTCCTGGAACATTCGCGCATCATTTGTTTTGGCAACGGCCACGAGGTGCCGTCGCGCCACGCGCTGGTCTACATCTCCTCGGCCGATTGGATGCCGCGCAATCTGTTGGCGCGGGTTGAATCGTTCGTGCCGATCGAGAATCCGACCGTGCACCAGCAGGTGCTCGATCAGATCATGATGGCCAACTTCAACGACACGCTGCAAAGCTGGCAACTGCAACCCGACGGAGTCTATCTGCGCGAGGAACCGGGCCGCTCGCCGTTCTCGGCGCACGAATTCTTCATGACCAATCCCAGCCTGTCGGGCCGTGGCAGCGCCCTGCAGCGCAGCAGGGCGCGCGTCGCCAAGCTGGTTCCCACCCGCCGCTAAAGCTGATATCAAGCGCGCGTTCGCCCCTTTTCGCCCGCGTGCCCGCCCGGCCATGAGCCAGGACATTCCCGTTCGCCAGCGTCCGATCGGCATTATCGACATTGGCTCCAATTCCGTGCGCCTGGTGGTTTACAACGCCCAGACTCGCACCCCTGTGCCGTTGCACAACGAAAAAGCCATCTGTGCCCTGGGCAAGGGCCTGGAAAAGACCGGCCTGCTCAACTCCGACGGCGTCAGCATGGCGTTCGATACCATCGCCCGTTACGTCAAGATCGCCGAGGGGTTCAACGTCTCGCGACTCGATGCATTGGCCACGGCGGCCGTGCGCGACGCGAAAGACGGCGAGGCCTTCGCGCGTCTTGTCGAAAAACGGTGCGGCATCAAGGTACAGATCCTGACCGGAAAGCAGGAAGCCAAGCGCTCGGCCATGGGCGTGATCTGCGGCATGCCCGACGCGCAGGGCGTGGTGTCCGATCTCGGCGGCGGCAGCCTGGAACTGGTGCACATCGAGGACGGCGCCATGAGCGAGCACACCACCATGCCGCTCGGCCTGTTGCGCCTGACCGAGGCCGCCGACGGCAACCGCGAAAAGGCCATCGGCATCATCAACAAGGCGCTCGAGAAGCAGAAGTGGGTGTTCGGCCGCGCCAAGGATCAGACGCTGTACGCCGTCGGCGGCGCGTGGCGCGCGCTGGCGCGCGTCTGCATCGCCCAGATGAATTATCCGCTGCACGTGCTCGACAGCTTCACGCTGGAACGCGGCCAGGCCGTGGCGCTGTTCGAGTTGATCGCCAGGCTCAGCCCGCGCACGCTGGAACAGATCAAGGGCGTGTCGAAAAGCCGGCTGGCGACGCTGCCGCTCGTGGCCGCCGTGCTCGAGCGTCTGATCGAGGTGACGCGCCCGCGCAACCTGTGCTTTTCCATCTACGGCATGCGGGAGGGCCAATTCTTCCGCGCGCTGCCCGACACGGTGAAAAAGCAGGACCCGCTGATCGGCCTGGCCGAAGACATGGCACGCAACGCCGGCCGGTTGCCCGAACTGGGCCACGAAATCGCCGCGTGGATGTCGCCGTTGTTTCCCGAGGAAACGCCGATCCAGAGCAAGCTGCGGCTGGCGGCGTGCATCCTGCGCGATGCGTGGTGGATGGAACACCCCGACTACCGCGCCGAACAGGCCTTCCTGCGGGTGCTCCGGCTGCCGTTCCTGGGTCTGAACCACGAGGATCGCGCCGGGTTGGCGCTGGCGCTGTTCTACCGCTACGGCACCCAGATGAGCGAGCCGATCGTCAAGCAGGCCCATGCCCTGTTGCCAGAGAATCGCATCGCCCGTGTTCAGGCCATCGGCCAGGCGCTGCGGCTGTCTTATGTGCTTGCGCCGGGCGCGGTAGGCGTCTTGAAGCGCACCAGGCTCTCGGTGCTGGGCAAGACCTTGGTGCTGACGTTGAAGGAGGGCGAACCGCTGTTCGCCGCCGGGTCCTACCCGCGCCGGCTACAGCGGCTGGCCGCGCACCTTGGTCTCGACCACCGCATCGATTCCAAGTGAGGCCGGCATGAGTGCGCCTTCGCAGATGCGCTTCAAAGTCGCCGCCGCGCATGCGTCGCCCGTGCTGCTCGACAAGGCCGCGACGCTGTCCAAGGTGTGTGCGCTGATCTCCGAGGCCGGCCGCGCCGGGGTGCGGCTGGTCGGATTTCCCGAGACGTTCGTGCCCGGCTACCCGTACTGGCTTGGCCTCTATCCGCCGATCTCGCAGATGGGCGTGCTGCGCGAATACGCCGCGCAATCGGTGGATTTGAACGGTCTCGACCTCGACGACGTCAAGGCGGCCTGCGCGGCCGCGCGCGTCAACGTCGTACTCGGCCTGTCCGAACGCGCCGGCGGCACGCTCTACAACAGCCAGGCCTATATCGACGAATCCGGGGCGCTGGTCGGCGTGCATCGCAAGCTGCAACCGACCATGTCCGAGCGCACGGTGTGGGGCCAGGGCGACGGCTCGACGCTTAAGGTGTTCGACCTGCCCGTGGGAAAAGTCGGCGGCCTGATCTGCGGCGAGCATTCGATGAACCTGGCCCGCCATGCGCTGATTCTGCAGCACGAGCAGATTCACGTCTCGGCGTGGCCGACCTTCGCAACCATGAAGGGCCACGAGGGCTGGTTCGATCCGCACGTCGATGCGCTGTCGAAGGTGCACGCCTACACCGGCGCGTGCTTCGTGATCGTCGCGCAAGACCCGATCACGCGCGCCAATCTCGATCGCATGGAACAGTTGCTTGGCCGCCAGGACATGCTTCAGCCGGGCGGCGGCCGCTCGGCCGTCTATGGACCGCGCGAGGACCTGCTGGCGCCGGCCCACACCGGCGCGGAGGAAAAGCTGGTGATCGCCGAGATCGACCTGGAGCAGATCCAGACCGCCAAGCTACAGCACGATTCGGCCGGCCACTATGCCCGCGCCGAAGTCCTCAGGCTGTTGATCGACACCGAGGCCAAGACACCGCTGGTCGTGAAAGGACGTTAAGTCGCGGCCGTCACAGGGTCGGGCGGAGGAATTGAACGAGGTGGTCAACCAGCCCTGACAGCTTCGATGGCCCGTCCTCGCCTTTGTCCATTGCCACCGCGGCGAAGATCGGCTCGCCCGCCAGCCAGCGTCGCTCGGCGTCGGGCGTGGCAAGCGCGATGGCGAGCGCGTGATTCATCTCATGATGCTGGTGCGGCACGCCGGCCAGGATCAGCGCGCTGCGCCAGATGATCACCATGCAACTGCGCACGTTGACCGAATTGTCTGTCAGGGCCATCGGTTCGTTCTGGCTCAGCTCGAAAATCCGCAGGCAGGTGTCGAGCGATTTCGACAGCACCGCCCGGCACACCAGGGGGCGCTGGGCGTACTCCGAGCACACCTTGTCGTGCAGGATGGGGCAGACGAAGCGGTTGGCCTCGCGCTGGTCTTGCGGAATCCGCACCGACTTGGCCGCGGCTTCGGCGACGCGGGCTTCGGTCGCGGTCTTGCCGCGCACCGCCCGGGCCAACAGCAGGATTTCCGGGATGGTGGCGCTGACGTAAGTCTTGCAGCAGTAATGGCAGCCCTTGCTGCAGGCCACTTGCGCGCTGCCGTGGGCGGCCATGGTGGCGTCGAGCAAGTGGCCCATGAACGACGCGGCGCGAGTGGCCCGCGCGGGGTCGGCGGCATTGCGCAGCATCAGTGCCAGGTGCCGGGCGTTGGCCTGTATGGCGCGCGGATTGTTCAGAACGTCGAACGGCCGGCCGACCCACAGCACGTCGTCTTGCAGCAGCTGTGCGCGGTCGGCATCGCCCGGGGTGGTCATCGTTCGAACACTTCGACCTGCTTGCCGGTGGGCGACAGGCCGATGGCCAGCTTGCCGTGCTTCAGTTTCAGGGCCGCCTCGCCGAACACCTCGCGCCGCCAGCCATGCAAGGCCGGTACGTCGGCGGTGTCGGACACGGCGATGGCCTCGATGTCGTCGGATGAGGCGATCAGGCGGGCCGCCACGTCGTGGCGCTCGCTCTCGATCTTCAGCAACAGCTTGAGCAATTCGACGGTGGCGCGCGGGCCCTGATCCTGGTCGTCGTAGGCGGGCAGGCGCGGGCAATCGGCGTCGGGAACTTCTTTTCCGCGCCTGACGGCCGCCAGCACCGCGGCCACGAACCGCTCCGCCGCCAACGGTTTGGCCAGGCGGGCGCGCTTGATGTCGTCGGCGCTTTCCGGCGGGTGGGCGGCCAGTTCCAGAAGCGCATCATCCTTGGCGACGCGCTGGCGCGGCCAATCGAGGCTGCGCGCGGTCTCCTCGCGCCATGCGGCCAGCTCGCGCAGCACCGCCAGCATGCGCGGCGAGCGCACCCGTGCCTTGATGCGCCGCCACGCTTCGCGCGGTTCGATGGTGTAGGTGCGTTCGTCGGTCAGGAGCGACATTTCCTCGTTCAGCCAGCTCAGCCGGCCGGTGCGCTCCAGGCGGTGCACCAGCGCCGTGAACGCCTTGCGCAGATGGGTCACATCGCCCAGCGCATACTTGACCTGGCGGTCGGTCAGCGGCCGGCGCGACCAGTCTGTGAACCGCTGTGACTTGTCCAGGCGCGCGTTGGCCAGCTTGGCCACCAATGTCTCGTAGCCGACCTGATCGCCAAAGCCGCACACCATGGCCGCCACCTGGGTGTCGAACACGGGCTTGGGCAGGCGGCCCGATTCATGCAGGAAGATTTCCAGATCCTGCCGGGCGGCATGGAACACCTTGAGCACATTTTCGTTGGCCAGCAACGCGTACAACGGCGCCAGATCGAGGCCGGGCGCGAGCGGGTCGATGCAGTGGGCCTCATCTGGGCCGCCCACCTGGACCAGGCACAACCGCGCCCAAAACGTGGTTTCCCGCATGAACTCGGTGTCGACGGTGATGAACTCGGCGCTGGCCAGCCGCTGGCAGAAGGCGGCCAGGGTGGCGGTGTCGGTGATCAGGCCGGGGCTGGCGGGCCCCGGCGTTGACGGGGCGGGTGATTCGGCGGGCGAAAGGGCTGACATGGCGCCGGTTTAGCGGCTTCGCCGCGCTTGGGCAATCATGCGACTCGCGATTTCGGGGCCGGCGGCAGCCTTGACAAAGCAGGCCGTTCGGTGTGGTTTCTCGCGCCCGTTTCGGGCCTTCCCAGCACCCTGCCAGGACTTCGGCACATGCATCGCTATCGAACCCATACGTGCGGCGCGCTGCGCCACGAGCACGCCGGAACCGAGGCGCGCCTGTCGGGCTGGATCCACAGGAAGCGCGATCATGGCAACCTGTTGTTCATCGACCTGCGCGACATGTCGGGCATCACCCAGTGCGTGGCCGACACCGCGAGCCCGGTGTTCAAGGCGCTGGAAGCCGCGCGTCCGGAAAGCGTGATCTGCGTCACAGGCAAGGTGGTGCCCCGCTCGCCGGAGACGGTCAACGACAAGCTGCCGACCGGGCGGATCGAGCTGGTCGTGTCGTCGGTTGAAATGCTGTCCGAGGCCGCCGTGCTGCCGATGCAGGTGGCCGGCGAGCAGGAGTATTCCGAGGAGACGCGGCTGAAGTACCGCTTCCTCGACCTGCGCCGCGAACAGATGCGCGACAACATCCTGCTGCGCTCCGCCGTCATCGCCAGCATCCGGCGGCGCATGTGGGCGGCGGGTTTCGTCGAGTTCCAGACGCCGATCCTGACCGCCAGTTCGCCCGAGGGCGCGCGCGACTTCCTGGTGCCGTCGCGCCTGCATCCCGGCAAATTCTACGCGTTGCCGCAGGCCCCGCAGCAGTTCAAGCAGCTGATCATGACCTCGGGGTTTGACCGGTATTTCCAGATCGCGCCCTGCTTCCGCGACGAAGACAGCCGCGCCGATCGCTCGCCCGGCGAGTTCTACCAGCTCGACTTCGAGATGGCTTTCGTCACGCAGGACGATGTGTTCGACACCATCGCCCCGGTGCTGGCCGGGGTGTTCGAGGAATTTTCCAAAGGTCGACCGGTCACCAAGCCGCCATTCCCGCGCATCGCCTATGCCGACGCCATGCTCAAGTACGGCAGTGACAAGCCCGATCTGCGCAATCCGTTGCTGATCACCGACGTGACCGAGCACTTCCGAGGGTCGAACTTCGGTCTGTTCGCCCGCAACATCGAGAAGGGCGCCATCGTGCGTGCGGTGCCGGCCCCGAAATCCGCCGATCAACCGCGCAGCTGGTTCGACAAACTGAACGAGTGGGCGCGCGAGAACGGCGCCGGTGGCTTGGGCTACATCCAGTTCAAGGACGGCGAGGGGCGCGGACCGATCGCCAAGAACCTCGATGCCGCGCGCGTGGCCGCGATCAAGGCCGCGATCGGCGCCGCCGATGGCGACGCGGTGTTCTTCGTCTGCGATCAGAAGGCCGTGGCTGAAAAATTCGCCGGCCAGGTGCGCACCAAGATCTGCGACGAACTCGGCCTGGCCGACAAGAATCAGTTCAAGTTCTGCTGGATCGTCGACTTCCCGATGTACGAACGCAACGACGACACCGGGCAGATCGAGTTCAGCCACAACCCGTTCTCGATGCCGCAGGGCGGGCTTGAAGCGCTGAACACGATGGATCCGCTCGCCATCAAAGCCTACCAATACGACATCGTCTGCAACGGCGTGGAGCTGTCCTCTGGCGCGATCCGCAACCACCGGCCCGACATCATGTACCGCGCGTTCGAGATCGCTGGCTACACTAAGGACGACGTGGAAAGCCGTTTCGGCGGCATGCTGAACGCGTTCAAATACGGCGCGCCGCCGCACGGCGGTTCCGCGCCCGGCATCGACCGCATCGTCATGCTGTTGGCCGACGAGCCGAACCTGCGCGAAGTGATCGTGTTCCCGATGACCGGCCGCGCCGAGGACGTGTTGATGCAGGCGCCGAACACGGTGTCGGCCAAGCAGCTGAAAGAGCTGCACATCAAGCTCGACCTGCCCAAGGCGGTCGAGAAACAGAATTGATCTCGCTTGGCTCGGTCCGTACAATTGCCGGAACGATGCCGCCTGTGGAGTGTGATCATGGCTGTCGCCGAAGCTAAATCAGAGCGAATCGAGCTACGCACGACCCGTCGCGCCAAATCTCTGTTGCAACGGGCGGCGGCGGCCAGCCACAAGAACATGAGCGACTTTCTGATCGATTCGGCCTTGCGGGCGGCCGAACAAGCGCTTCTCGAGCGACGTGTATTTCGTCTCAACGCGACTCAATGGCGGGAGTTCCAAGACTTCCTTGATCGCCCGGTAAAGCGGAAAGCCAGATTGAATCGTTTGTTGACTGGCTCCAGCGTGATCGGGTGACGCCTTCGGCCGACGCCCTGTTGGGGGTCGAAAAATTATCGGCGTCGGACGTTGTCGCCGACTTTGACTGTGGCGCGCCACCGCTCAACGAATTCCTGCGCCGTTATGCGCTGGTTAACGCGGCCGCTGGCAGCGCCCAAACCTATGTGGTGCGGTCGAGCGGCGCGCGCGTCGTTGGATACTACAGTCTGGCTGTCGGCGCGGTGGAGCCGCAATCGGCGCCGGACAGGATTCGAAAAGGACTGCCGCGTCATCCCGTTCCGATCATGCTGCTGGCGCGACTGGCCGTTGATCGACGCGATCAGGGTCGTGGCGTGGGGCGCGCGCTGCTCAAAGACGCACTTGTGCGCACCGCGGCAGCAGCCGATATTGCGGGAATACGCGCTGTTCTAGTCCATGCCAAAGACGAGGCCGCGCGCCGGTGGTACCTCGGGTTCGAATTTGAGCCGAGCCCGACAGATCCAATGCACCTGTTCCTGCTAATGAAAGACCTTCGCGCCGCGTTGGCGCGGAAGGAGTGATCAGCGCGTCTTGATGCCGAACTTGGCCTTGCGTTCCTGCTTGATGCGATACATGGCCGCATCCGCGCTTTCCAGCAGTTCCCTGACCTCGGCCTTGGCGGCGTACATGTGCACGCCGCAGCTGGCCTTGATCGGAATACTCTGGCCATTCCACGAGGCATAGGCGTTGTTGAGCTTGCGATCGAGTTCCTCGGCCCGGCGCACGCCGTTGCGCTTGTTGGAGCGCGGCAACAGGATGGCGAATTCATCGCCGCCCAGCCGGCCGATGTAGTCCGACTCGCGCACATGAACCCGGAGCAGATTGGCCACCGTCACCAGAACTTCGTCGCCGGCGGCATGGCCGTAGGTGTCGTTGATCGGTTTGAACTCGTCGAGGTCGACGAAAATCAATACCCCGCCGACGCCGTGACGCTTGGCGATCGACAGTTCGTGCGCCAGGCTTTCTTCAAATCCGCGACGGTTGAACACGCGGGTCAGCGCGTCGGTGGTGGCCAGGTTCTCAAGCTCGGCGATCCGCCGGTCCTGGCGCTTCAGGTGCGCGGTGACTTCTTCGACCAGATTGTGCGCGAGTGCGGCGATCTGCCGGATTGAGGCCGCCGTGTCGGACTCACGGTTGGGCTGCACCTGCTCGGTGAAGCGGACCAGTTGAGTCAGTTTGGTGACAATGGGGGCACTGTCGCCGCCCGACTTGGGCTCAAGCGACTCGTTCTGCGCGCGCTCGGGCTGAGCCACCATCAACGCGTCTCCTGTCTCGCCGGCCCGCGTGCATCATTCGGCACGCGCAACCGGTGGTGAAAACCACCACCGACGCCAGCGACATCCCCCAAAAGTTCGCGCAGTCTGACCAGCACGCCTGTCAAGGGCAACATAAAATCTAATCTTTTCAATTGTTAAGGTGCATGGTTCTGGCGTAGAATGCAGGCTAACCCCAACGAATATATCAACTATTAGGTGTCTATTTCGACATCGCGATGGGGCCCAATCGGCGACCAAGCGGCAGTCCCGCGACGATGGATTATCGTTTTCACCGAAAACCAAACCGATACCGCGATTCGCTCCACTGGCGTTTTGGTCGCGTGCTGGCCATGGCCCTGGGGGTGTTGGCGTGGGCTGTTGCTGCACGCCTAATCCTGGCCGGCGAGGCGGTGTCGGCTGGCGCCCCGCCCGGCCCGATCGGCGCAATCTCAGGTTCTGGGGCCGGCTTAGCCGGCGGGGACGGCATCGCACTCCGGTCGCACGAAGCAATTTACCGCATGAGCCTGGTGCGGGCCCAACAGCAGGACGGGTTGCGCGGGGCGAGTGGCCGGCTGCGGTATGTTCTGGTCGACCGCTGCGATGGTTACACCGTGGAGACCGAATTGAACGCCCAATTCAGTTTTTCCAATGGCCTGAACACGGTCGTGCGGCAGGCCTATGCCGGTTGGGAGTCGAAGGACGGGCGAACCGCGTCGTTCCGCATGCAATCGGTGGAGAATGGCACCGTGTCCGAAAGTTATCGGGGTGCGGTGACCTTGGCCGCCGATGGCGCGGGCCACGCACGCTACGAAGGCGATGCACCGGCCAATTTTGAACTTCCGGCGGGCACGCTCATTTCGACCGCTCAGATCAAGGCGCTGATCGCATTGGCCGCGCAGGGGCCGCAGTTCTTCTCGCAAGTGGTGATGGACGGGGCGTTCACCGACGGACCACACCGAGTCACCGGCGTGATCGCGCCGGCCGATACGCGTACGTCGGTGCGCGGCGAGGCGGCCCAGGCGATCGTCGGCGAAGATGGGTCGCTCGACCTGTCGCGGCCGGCGTGGCCGATCTCGCTGGCGTATTTCCCCTTGAACGATCCGTCGGAAACTCCATCCTACGAGATGACCCTTCACCTCCGGAGCGATGGCGTCGTGACCGGGCTGACGCAGGATTTCGGGGCTTACACGCTCGGTTTCCGGCCGGTCGGGCTGACCGCGATCGAGGACCTGGGATGTTGAAGCGCGCTGCAATTCTTTTCGTTCTCGCCGGCGCGGCGCCCGCATCCGCGCTGCCGTCGTACGACGCGACCTATTCCATCCGGCTCTTGGAGGCGAGCGCGCAGCGGGGGCCTCGCGCGGCGGTTGGGACGCTCGAATTCAAGTTCCGCGAGACCTGCGATGGCTGGGAAACCGTCTCGAACGTGCGCATGACGCTGGCCTTTCGCGACGGAACCGCACTCGACAACGAGCGTAACTTCACCTCGTGGGAGGCCAAGGACGGCAGCGCTTACAATTTCGCCGTGCGTACCTTGAAGGGCGGCATTCCGGTCGAGGCATTCAAGGGCAACGCCGTGATCACGTCCCGATCGGGCACGGTGGCCTACGAACTGCCGGGCGATGCCGGCGGCAAGAAGCCGCGTAAATTGAACGTGCGGCTGCCACGCGGCACGCTGTTGCCGGTCGCGTACCTGAACGCCTTGCTCGACCATGCCCGGCGCGGAGAGTCGATGTTCCAGTCGGTGGTGTTCAGCGGTGCGTCATCCTACGGCCCGCGCACCTTGTCGGCGGCCATCGGTCCGCGCGTCGATGTGTCGTCGATTGGGCCCAATGGGTCCACCGCGCCGGCGATCAATTCGCGCCTGCTCGACGGACCGGCCTACGACCTCAGCCTCGCGTTCTACAACCTGATCGAACGGCGCGAAACGCCAAACTTCGAAGTTTTCCAGCGCTATCTCGCCAACGGGATCGCCCGCTCATTCGAACAGGAATTCGACGACTTCCGTATCGGCGCCGACCTGCAGCGGCTGACCGAACTGCCGGCGCCATCCTGCGGCTGACGGTTCACGGCCACAACCACGCCGCGCCGCGCACGCCGCTCGAATCGCCGTGCCTGGGCGCGACCACACGCGTCACCACCGTGTCCGAGAACACGTAGCGCGGCAGCAGCGCGGGGACATCGCGATACAACCGGTCAATTTTCGACAGGCCGCCCCCCAGGACCACCATGTGCGGATCGACGATATTGATGACCGTGGCCAGGCTGCGCGCCAGGCGGTCGCAATACAGGTCCATCGCCGTGCGCGCTGCGGGTTCGCCGGCCTCGTCGCGCGTGGCGATCTCGGCCGCGGTCGCCGGCTGCCCCGTCGCCGCCGCGTACTGACGTTCGAGCCCGGGGCCCGATAAAAACGTTTCGATGCAGCCATCCTTGCCGCAGTAGCAGCGCGCACCGGGCACCTCGTTGTGCGTCGCGTCCGCGGTTCCGCGCGGCCAGGGCAGGGGGTTGTGACCCCACTCGCCGCTGATGGCGTTGGGCCCTTTAACCAACCGGCCCGCGACCACCAAGCCGCCGCCGGTGCCGGTCCCGAGGATCACGCCGAACACGATCTCCGCGCCCGCGGCGGCGCCGTCGCTGGCCTCCGATAGGGCGAAGCAATCGGCGTCGTTGCCCAGGCGCACCGGCCGGCCCAGCGCCGTAGTCAAGTCGCGGTCGAGCGCGTGGCCGATCAACACGACAGTGTTGGCGTTCTTGATGAGGCCCGTCGCCGGGGAAATCGTGCCGGGAATGCCGACACCAACCGGCGTCGCCAGTCCGGCGATGCCGGCATCGGCTTCGCACGTTGCCACCAGGTCAGCGATGGCCGCGACGATGGCGCCGTAACTCTCGCGCGGCGTGGCCACGCGCCGACGCGCCCGTACCTCGCCGCTGCGGTCGAGTACGATGGCCTCGATCTTGGTTCCGCCCAGATCGACGCCGATGCGCGCGGTGAGCGGTTGAGAACGGTTCGGCGTTTCGCTCATGGGTCAGGTGAGTGCGGCGGCGGGCCAGTAGCCTGGATGACGGCCCTAGGTTAGCATGGCCATAACGCCGTTATCGCGACAGCCGTATGTGAAATTGAATGCCCGTATCTCCCGACGTGACAGGTTTTTTCGATCCCGTGACCAGCACCGTTACCTATCTGGTGGCCGACCTTGTCAGCCGCGATGCCGCGATCATCGATTCAGTTTTGGATTACGAAGCAAGCTCGGGGCGGACCTCGACCCAGTCGGCTGATGCGTTGTTGGCTGAGGTCGCCGCGCGCGGTCTCAAGGTCGCGTGGATTCTCGAAACCCACGCCCACGCCGACCACCTGACTGCCGCACCGTACCTGAAAGCGAAACTGGGCGCGCCGGTTGGCATTGGCGCCAACATCATCGCCGTGCAGCGGCATTTCGGCGACGTGTTCAACATTGCCGCGACGCTTGCGCCCGGCGGCCGCGATTTCGACCGCCTGTTCGCCGCCGACGAAGCGCTGTCCATCGGCGGCATTTCCGGGCGGGTCATGGCAACCCCCGGCCACACGCCGGCTTGCGTCAGCTACTTGTTCGGCAACGCGGCGTTCGTCGGCGACACGCTGTTCATGCCGGACTACGGCACAGCCCGCTGCGACTTCCCCGGCGGCGACGCCGCCACGCTGTACCGGTCGATTCGCCGCATCCTCGCGCTTGACCCCGCCACACGCGTGTTTGTCGGTCACGATTACGCCCCCGGCGGGCGGGCGCACGCCTGGGAAACCACGGTCCGTGCCCAGAACGAGGCCAACGTCCATGTTCGCCAGGGAATCTCCGAGGCCGAGTTCGTCACCATGCGCACCGCGCGCGACGCCACCTTGGGGCTTCCTGCTTTGATTCTGCCTTCGGTCCAGGTCAATATTCGTGCCGGACAGCTGCCGCCAGCCGAAAGCAACGGCGTCGCCTATCTGAAGATTCCCCTGAACGCCATGTAGGGCGCGTGCGCGCGGCCATGACCACGCTTTTCATCAGTCACGACAGCTTCCTGGCCCACGACACCGGCCCGCATCATCCGGAGCGGCCGGATCGACTGCGCAGCGTGCTGAAGGCACTCGACCAGGCGTCGATGAGCGGTCTGGTGCGCGAGGATGCGCCGGCGGCCACGGTCGAGCAGATGGCGCTCGCCCACCCGCGCGCGTTTGTCGAGCGCGTCATGGCTGCAATGCCAACCCAAGGTTTGCGCAATCTCGATCCCGACACGGTGGTTTCGCCGGGCTCGGCCGACGCGGTACGCCGCGCCGCCGGCGCGGTTGTGCGCGGAGTCGACGCGGTGATGGACGGCGCGGCCGACAACGTGTTTTGCGCGGTGCGACCGCCCGGCCACCACGCCGAGGCCGACCGCGCCATGGGCTTCTGCATCGTCAATAACGCGGCGATCGGTGCGCTGCACGCCCGCGCCGCCCACGGCTTGCGGCGGGTGGCGGTGATCGACTTCGATGTTCATCACGGCAACGGCACGCAAGACATTTTCTGGGACGACCCGGATGCGTTCTATGCCTCGACCCACCAGTATCCGTATTACCCCGGCACGGGCGCGGCCACCGAGACCGGCGCGCACAACAACATCGTCAATGTGCCGCTGGCCGCTGGCAGCGGCAGTGACCTGTTTCGCGCCGGCTTGACCGATCGCATCTTGCCCGCGCTCACGGCCTTCAAGCCCGATTTCGTGATTATCTCTGCCGGCTTCGACGCCCATCGTCGCGATCCGCTAGCGGACCTTGCGCTGCGCGAGGATGATTTTGCCTGGGCCACAGCGCAGCTGATGGACGTGGCGCGTCAAACCTGCCAGGGCCGTGTGGTCTCGGCGCTCGAGGGCGGCTATGACCTGGGCGCGCTGGCCGAGAGCGTGGTGGCTCATGTCCAGACACTGAAAGATCATTAGGATGTCGCCCATGGCCAAGGCCCCGACCGCAGCCGACACCGCCGACCTCGCGCAGCTCAGTTTCGAAGACGCGATGCGCGAGCTGGAGGACATCGTCCGCAAGCTGGAGAGCGGACAAGTGAAGTTGGATCAGGCGGTCGCGGCCTACGAGCGCGGCGCGGCCCTGCGCAAACATTGCGAGGCCAAGCTGGCCGACGCCAAGATGAAGGTCGAGAAAATCACTGGCGGCGGCAAAGGCCTCGCGCCGGTCGACTCCCAATAGCATGCGTTGCGCGCCGGCATGACCGCCGACCCGTTCTCCCACGCGCTCGCTGCCGTTGCCGCCGACGTGAATGCTGAACTCGACCGGTTGATTCCGACCGTGTCCGGACCCGAAGCGCGCGTGGTTGAGGCCATGCGCTACGCGGTGCTCGATGGCGGCAAGCGGTTTCGCGCGTTTCTGGTGTGCGCCGGTGGCGAGGCGCTCGGGGTTGATCGCCGTTATGCCCTCAGGGTCGCCGCGGCGCTGGAGATGGTGCACGGCTATTCGCTGGTGCACGACGATCTTCCGGCGATGGACGACGACGACTTGCGCCGCGGTCGCGCCACGGTCCACCGGCAGTTCGACGAGGCCACCGCCATCCTGTGCGGTGACGCCCTGCAGACTCTGGCGTTCGAGGTGCTGGTCGACCCGGCCACCCACCCCGACGCCCAAGTCCGCACACGGCTGGTGTCGGCGCTGGCCCGCGCGGCCGGGGCCGCCGGCATGGTCGGCGGCCAGATGATCGATCTCCAGGCCGCCAGTATGGACATAGACGCCGCAGGTCTTGAACGGCTCCAGGCGTTGAAAACGGGTGCGCTGATCGCCTGTGCGGCCGCAGCCGGGGCGATTCTGGCGGGCGACCGCGCCGCAGAGGCTGATCTGGCGGCCTACGGCGGGCATTTGGGGCTGGCCTTCCAGGTCAATGATGACGTCCTGGATGTGGAAGGCAGCGCCGCCGCCATCGGCAAGGCCACCCAGAAAGACGCCGCTGCCGGCAAGGCCACGTTTGTCTCGCGACTCGGTTTGGACGGGGCGAAAAACTATGCCAAACTGTTGGTTTCCCGGGCCAAAAGTCGTCTCGACAGGCTCGGGCCGAAAGCCGACCTGCTGCGCGCCGCGGCCGACTTCGCCGTCTCCCGGCGCACGTGACCAGACAGCAGGCCAAAACAAGAGCTCCCGTTGGGTGTGGTGTAGGATTCTTTCGTGACGCAAGCGTTCTCTCATCCTGAAACGCCGAACTTGGACCGCATCGGTTCGCCGGCCGACCTGCGCAACTTGAGTCTGGAGCAGCTGGCCGACGTGGCCAAGGAACTGCGCGCCGATACCATCTCGCAGGTTTCGCGAACCGGCGGGCACCTGGGCGCCGGGCTGGGCGTGGTCGAACTCACGGTGGCCTTGCACCATGTGTTCGACACACCGCGTGACCGGCTGATCTGGGACGTGGGCCACCAGGCCTATCCGCACAAAATTCTCACCGGCCGCCGCTCGCGGATGGGGACGATCCGGCAGAAGGACGGTTTGTCAGGGTTCACCTCGCGCTCGGAAAGCGAATACGACCCTTTCGGCGCGGGCCATAGTTCGACCTCCATCTCCGCCGGTCTCGGCATGGCGGTGGCGCGCGACCTGGCGGGCGGCGACAACCACATCATCTGCGTGATCGGCGACGGCGCCATGAGCGCCGGCATGGCCTACGAGGCGATGAACAATGCCGGCAGCCTGAAGCGCAACCTGATCGTGGTGCTGAACGACAACGACATGTCGATCGCGCCGCCGGTTGGCGCGATGAGCGCCTACCTGTCGCGCATCCTGTCGTCCAAGTCGTACCTGACGCTGCGCGAGGCGATGAAGCAGCTGGCTTCGCACTTTCCGCGCACGCTGGGTGAAGCCGCGCGCAAGGCCGAGGAATACACGCGCGGCATGGTCGCCGGCGGCACGCTGTTCGAGGAACTGGGATTCTACTATGTCGGCCCGCTCGACGGCCATCGCATCGACCATCTGGTGCCGGTCTTGCGCAACGCCCGCGAATCCCTGCGTGACGGGCCGATCCTGGTGCATGTCGTCACCAAGAAAGGCCAGGGATATACGCCGGCGGAGGAATCCGCCGACAAGTTCCACGGCGTCACCAAGTTCGATGTGGTGTCGGGCACCCAGGTCAAGGCGGTCAGCAAGGCGCCCAGCTATACGTCGGTGTTCGCCAAGGCGCTGATCGCCGAGGCCGCGGCTGACGACAAGGTCATCGCCATCAACGCCGCCATGCCGGGTGGCACCGGCCTCGACAAATTCGGGGAAAAATTCCCCGATCGCTGTTTCGATGTCGGCATCGCCGAACAGCATGCCGTGACGTTCGCCGCCGGGCTCGCCACCGAAGGCTACAAGCCGTTCTGCGCGATCTACTCCACCTTTCTGCAGCGCGCGTACGACCAAGTTGTGCACGACGTGGCGGTGCAAAACCTGCCAGTACGATTCGCGCTCGACCGCGCTGGTTTCGTCGGCGCCGATGGCGCCACGCACCAGGGCTCGTTCGACCTGGTCTATCTCGGCTGCCTGCCGAATTTTGTCATCATGGCGCCGTCGGATGAAGCCGAACTGATGCACATGGTGGCGACCGCCCGGGCCCACGACGCCGGCCCGATTGCCGTTCGTTACCCGCGCGGCGACGGTGTCGGGATTGCGCTGCCCGACCGCGGGACACCACTGGCCATCGGCAAAGGGCGTGTTCTCAGGGAAGGCACATCGGTGGCTTTGCTCGGCATTGGCACGCGCGTTCAGGACTGCCTGAAAGCCGCCGACGCGCTGGCCTCGCGCGGGTTGTCGACCACGGTGGCCGACGCGCGCTTCGCCAAACCGCTCGACCGCGATCTCATCCGCCAGTTGGCCGACCACCACGAAGTCCTCATCACGGTCGAGGAAGGTTCCGCCGGCGGCTTCGGCGCGGCGGTGCTGCACGATCTGGCCGCGGCCGGGCGGCTTGATCGCGGCCTCAAGATCCGTACGCTGACCATGCCCGATGCGTTCTTCGAGCACGCCAAGCCCGAGGAACAGCTGTTTGCCGCCGGCTTGTCGGCTTTCCACATCGCCGCAGCAGCGGTTGGCGCGCTCGGCATGGACGCCGACCAGGATTTGGCCCGGGCGGTCACTGGAACCTGAACCGCGATCATGGCCGCCGACAAGCGCCGCCTCGATCAGTTGCTGGTCGAGCGCGGCCTGGCCGAAACGCGGGCGAAGGCCCAGGCTCTGATTCTGGCGGGGCTGGTGTTCGCCAAAGACACGCGGCTCACCAGCGCCGGCGAAAAACATCCCGTTGATGTCGAGCTTGACGTGCGCGGTCGCGAGCACCCTTGGGTGTCGCGTGGCGGCCTCAAGCTGGCGCATGGGCTGGAGGCCTTTGCGCTCGACCCGCAAGGATGGATTTGCCTGGATGTGGGCGCCTCCACCGGCGGCTTCACCGACGTGCTGCTGACGCACGGCGCGGCCAAGGTGTACGACGTTGATGTCGGTTACGGTCAACTGGCGCAGAAGCTGCGCGATGATCCGCGCGTGGTTGTGCTGGAGCGCACCAATGCGCGGAGTCTTACTCGCGACCAGGTGCCCGATCCCGTCGACCTGGTGGTGTGCGACGCGAGTTTCATCGGGCTGCGCACCGTGCTGCCGGCTGCGCTAACCCTGTGCGGGCCGGGTGCGCGGTTGGTGGCGTTGATCAAACCGCAATTCGAGGTGGGGCGGGCCCGTGTCGGCAAGAAAGGCGTGGTCCGCGATCCGGCGTTGCATGCCGAGGTCTGCGACACCATCGCGGCCTGGCTGGCGACGCAGCCGGGCTGGCGGGTGCTGGGCGTCGTGCCCAGCCCGATCACCGGGCCCGAGGGAAACATTGAGTTCCTGATCGCCGGGGCGAGGGATTGACGGCGCGGCTTATCTCACTGCCACCGGGTCGGCGTAGGCGCGCACGCCGGTTGCGCGCATTGATTCAGCTTCTTCCATCAGCGGCGCGACGGTGGCGGACCATCGCGCCAGCGTCGCCACGAAGTTCACGATGCCGAACGGCAGGTCGCCCTCTTCCAGGGCCTTGAGCAGGGCTTTCCATGGGTCCTCGACCGGCGGGAAGGGCACGAGCCACACCGGATCAGTGGCGTTCAGGCCGATGCGTTCCTTGGTGTAGTCGATGGCGCGGGAATAGCCGCCCAGTTCGTCGATCAGCCCGGCCTTCAGCGCGTCAGCGCCGGTCCAGATGCGGCCGCGCGCGGCGCGCTCCAGGTCGGCCACGTCCTTGCCGCGGCCTTGCGCGGCCTTGGTGGTGAAGTCGGCATAGGCCGCGTCGATCATCTGGTTGAGGCGGGCGAGGTCGTTTTCGGAGAAATCGCGCACCGCGCTGAACATGCCCGCCGACTCGCCGAACGCGACGCTGTCCCAGTTGATGTCGAGCTTGTCGAAGGCACCTTCGAACACCAGCTTGCCGAAGATCACGCCGATCGAACCCGTCACGGTCGCGGGCTGGGCGAAGAGGCGGTCGGCCGCCATGGCGATGTAGTAGCCGCCGGAAGCCGCGGTATTGCCCATCGACACGATCACGGGCTTCTTGGCCTTAGCGCGCACCACTTCGCGCCAGATCGTGTCGGAGGCAACGTAGCTGCCGCCGGGGCTGTCGATGCGCATCAGGATGGCATCGATGTCCTCGTCCTCGGCGGCGTCGAGAATGGCCCTGGACATGGTCTCGGAGGCGATGCCGTCGTGCTGGCCGAACGGTCCGCCATTCTCGCCGCGAGCGATCTGACCGATGGCGTGGATCACGGCGATGCGCTTGGTCGGTTCCGGCTTGTCCTCGGGTGGCGGAAACGCCAGGTAGCGGTCAAGCCCGACCATTTCGTCGGTGCCGGCCTTTTCCTCGGACGCGACCTTGAATTCGTCGCGATAGGCGATGCGATCGATCAGCTTGGCGTCGAGCGCTTCCTGCGCCAGCAACGGCCCGCGGTCGATCAGACCGCGCACGGCGTCCGGCGTCAGTTCGCGCGATCTGGCGATCCCGTCGACGAACTGGCCGTAGAACGAACCCAGCAACGCTTCCAGCGCTTCGCGGTTGGCCGGCGAGATGGCGGCGTTGGTCAGGTTCTCCATCGCGCTCTTGTATTCCTTGCGCTGGATGACGCTGGCTTTCACGCCGAAGCGGTCCAACAGGTCTTTGAAGAACGGCTGTTCGATGCCGATCCCGGCCAGCCCGACCGTGCCCGACGGCTGCACCCAGATTTCGCCGAAGGTCGAGGCCAGGTAATAGGCACCGGTCGCCGCGGTGCCTTCGCCGATGGTCTCGGCGAAAATCATGGTCGGCTTGCCGCTCGCGCGAAACTCGGCGATCACATCGCGCAGGTCCTGCGTCTGGGCCAGGCCGTGGGCCTGTTCGCTGATCGTGGCGATCAGGGCGGTGACGCGCGGGTCGTCCTTGGCGCGGCGAATGGCCACCAGCGCGTCTTCGTGCGTCGTGCTGCGGCGCAGCGCGAACCCATCGAAGCGCCGGCCGGTGGGGCCTTCGACGAACGGCCGGTCCAGGTCGACGGCCAGCGCCATCTTGTCCGGCGGCGTCGGACGCGGCGCGGCGAAGTCTTCGGCGTTCATCACGGCGTAGATGCCAAAGCCGGTCAACGCGACGACCATGAACCCGATAAAAGCCAGGGAGCCGAGCAGAATTTTACCGAGGGTGCGCATGGGGATGTTCGCGTTGGGGATGGTCAGACCGAAAGGGGACCGCATTGCGCCTCGTGGCGCAAGAGATGATCGACCAACACCACCGCCATCATCGCCTCGGCCACCGGCACGCCGCGAATGCCCACACAGGGGTCGTGGCGGCCCTTGGTGGAGATCTCGGTGTCGCGGCCGTGAATGTCGACCGTGCGTCGCGGCGACAGGATCGAACTGGTGGGCTTGATCGCCACCCGCGCCACAATCGGTTGTCCGGAGGAAATGCCGCCCAGAATACCGCCGGCGTGGTTGGACAGGAATTCGACGCCGCCGTCCGCGCCCATGCGCATTTCATCGGCGTTCTGTTCGCCCGACAGGGCCGCAGCGGCGAAACCATCGCCAATCTCGACGCCCTTAGCGGCGTTGATGCTCATCAGCGCGGCCGCCAGGTCGGCGTCCAGCTTGCCGTAGATTGGCGCGCCCAAGCCCGCCGGAATGCCGTCGGCGACGACCTCGATCACCGCGCCGGCCGACGAGCCCACTTTGCGCACGCCGTCGAGGTAGCCTTCCCAACGCGCGGCGGCCTCGGCATCGGGGCAGAAGAACGGATTGCGGTCGACCTCGGCCCAATCCCAGCGTGCGCGGTCGATGGCGTGCGGGCCCATCTGGATCAGCGCGCCGCGGATGCTTACCCCCGCACCCAGCCGGTAGGCCAGTACCTTGCGCGCGATTGCGCCGGCGGCCACGCGCATCGCCGTCTCGCGCGCCGATTGCCGGCCGCCGCCGCGATAGTCGCGAATGCCGTATTTTTTCCAGTAGGTGTAGTCGGCGTGGCCGGGGCGGAACTTCTCGGCGATGTCGCCGTAGTCCTTGCTGCGCTGATCGACGTTGTCGATCAGCAGCCCGACCGGCGTGCCGGTGGTCTTGCCTTCGAATACACCCGAGACGATGCGCACCGCGTCGGGTTCCTGGCGCTGGGTCGTGAAGCGCGACTGGCCCGGCCGGCGCTTGTCGAGCCAAACCTGCAGGTCGGCCTCGGCCAACGGGATCAGCGGCGGCACGCCGTCGACCACGCAGCCGATCAGGGGGCCGTGACTTTCACCAAAGGTGGTGAAGCGGAACAGGACGCCGAAGGTGTTGCTCGACATCGGATCACGGCCGCTGCGGACAGGCGCGGGGGGCGAGGCCGCCGCGCTACTTGTCCGGGTTGACCCCTTTCACCAGTTCGGCGATCTCGGGCGCGGATTGCACATCCATCATGCCGACAACGTGGTAGCCTGAATCCACGTGGTGCACTTCGCCGGTCACGCCGCTCGACATCTCGCTCAAAAGGTAGACGCCGCTGCGGCCGACGTCCTCGATGGTAATGTTCCGGTGCAGCGGCGCATTCAGTTCGTTCCACTTCAGGATATGGCGGAAATCGCCGATGCCCGAGGCCGCCAGCGTCTTGATCGGCCCGGCCGAGATGGCGTTGACGCGGATCTTGTCGCGGCCCAGGTCGGCGGCCAGGTAGCGCACGCTGGCCTCGAGCGCGGCCTTGGCCACACCCATCACGTTGTAGTGCGGCGTGACGCGATCGGCGCCCAGGTAGCTCAGCGTGAGCAGGCTGCCGCCGTCGGGCATCAGCGCGGCGGCGCGGCGGCTCACGTCGGTGAACGAGAAGCACGAGATGTCCATGGTGCGCAGGAAATTCTCGCGCGTGGTATTGATGTAGCGGCCCTTGAGCTGCTCCTTGTCGGAGAAGGCGATGGCGTGCACGACGAAGTCGAGCTTGCCCCATGCCTTGGCCAGCGCGGCGAACGTAGCGTCCATCGACGCCGGGTCGGTGACGTCGCACGGCAGAATCAACGAGGATTTAATGCTTTCGGCCAGCGGGCGCACGCGGCGCTCCAGCGCTTCGCCCTGGTAGGTAAACGCCAGCTCCGCGCCGTTCAGGGCGGCCTGGTGGGCGATGCCCCAGGCGATCGAGCGGTCGTTGGCGACGCCCATGACCAGGCCCTTTTTCCCGGCCAGCAGTGAGCCCGTGTGCGACATGCCCGAGGTGCCCTAAACCCTGATTTTCAAAGAGAATCTTCCGTGAACACGCGACTTGCGGCATCCTACACAAAACCGCACAAGGGGCAAGGCACCCGCCATGGTCGAACCCGCCGCCACAGCGCGGTTGAACCGCCGTCTTCAGACGCTGATCAGGCCCCAGTCGTTCCCGCGCTTCATGCTGACGCGGATGATCGACGACGGCGTCACGCGCGCCGCCGCCTCGCTCAGCTTCACCACCACCCTGGCGCTGGTGCCGGCTCTGGCGCTGGTGCTGGCGATGATGACCGCGTTTCCGGCGTTCGAAGGCGTGCGCGCTTCGGTGCAGGAGGCGATCTTCGCCAACTTCCTGCCCTCGACCAGCTTGAGAATGAGCGAGCAACTGTCGGGCTTCGTCGCCGCTGCCGGCGGGCTGACCGCGTTCGGTGTCGCCGGCCTGGCGGCAACCTCGATCGCGCTGTTGCTCACCATCGAAAGCGCGTTCAATCGCATCTTCAGGGTGCGCCGGCCACGACCGCTCTACATGCGCCTGTTGGTGCTGTGGGCGGTGATCACCGTCGGTCCGTTCCTGATCGGGCTCAGCTTCACGTTGTTCGGCACGTTCGCGATGCCCGACGACATTTTGGGCGAACGCACCCGCGCGGTGCGCGACTTCGCGCTGGGTCAAGTGGCGCCGACGGTACTGACATGGGCGGCGCTGACGTTCATTTACCTGGCGGTCCCGAACCGTCGGATCAGGTTGCCCGACGCGGCACTCGGCGCGGCGTGCGCCGCGCTGGCGTTCGGCGCACTGCGCTACGGCTTTGCGCTCTACGTCAGTTCGATGACCAGTTACGAAACCGTCTACGGCGCGGTGGCCGCGGTTCCGGTGTTCCTGGTGTGGTTGCTCGTCACCTGGATCGTGATGTTGGCGGGCGCGGTCATCACCGCCACCTTGCCGGAGTGGCGCTTCATGCGCGTCGGTGGGGCGCTTTCGCCGCTCACGCGCATCGAGGCGGCGCTGGAGGTGATCGCCCGGCTGGCCGCGGCGCAACGACGGGGCGGCGGGCTGTCGACCGAGCAGTTGGGTGCGGCGCTGTCATTGCCCGACTTGGCGTTGGCCGAAGTGCTGGACGCGCTGAAGGCGGGGCGTTTCGTCACGGTCGCCGAGGATGGCCACTGGATCCTCAGCCGCGATACCGAGCGCACCGCGCTCGCCGATCTCTTGCATCAGTTCGGGCTGGGTCTGGCGTTCGGGACCGCAACGCCGGGCGGCGACATCGGCCGGCGGCTGGCCACCTATGTGCAGCGCGCGGCGGACTCCGAGCGCACGGTGCTGAGCGTCAGCCTGGCGAAGGTGATCGGTGTGGGCGCCGAGACCGATGGTCCGGACAAAAGCGAGGGTGGCAACGCCGAATCCTAGATCCCGGAAATAAAACGGGCGGCCTCGTCAGGCCGCCCGAAGTTGGTTTTTATCTGGGATTACCCTTCCACGATCTTCCACGAGCCGTCCGGTTGCTGGCAGGCGACGCCGTGAGCGTCTTCCCGCTTCCCGCCAATATTGACCTGAGTCTGGAACTCTCTGCAATACTCGCCCGACACCGCGCGGCCGTCGCGCACCGGCGTGATGCGGCCGGAGTTGCCAGAGTCGGGATTGTTCCAAACGATGGTTTCGCCGATTGGCGCCGCGTAAGCGCGCTGTTCGGCCTGGCGGGCCTTCATGCGGTCCACTTCGGTCATGGTCTTGCCGATCTGATTGCCGACCGCCGCGCCGAGCATTGTGCCGACCGCGGTCGCCACTACCTTGCCGTCGCCCTTGCCAATCGACGAGCCGGCCCACGCGCCGGCTGCGCCGCCGAGAATCGTGCCCCAGGCCTGTTTGTCGGCGGTCCCGTCGGCGGCACAACCGCCCAGCACAAGAATCGCCGAGACGGCGGCGACGACGGACATTGAACGATGAGAGTACTTGCGCATGGCGCGGTCCTTGATCCCTCTACTGATGACAGCCTCGCGTCGCGTTCCGATGGTGCAGCCAAACATGACCGGCCGGCCCGCGCGCTGGACTGAACGGGCAAGCCTTTGCCCTGGTTGCCATCCAACCGTGCCATTTCACCGTGCAATGTTGGCGAAAAGAGGGCGGGTCTAACCCTTAGCGGCGATTGACATTTTCGCCCCTGCGCGGTCACTTAGCGGCCTCAAATTCCGACGCCAGACCGGCCCTGCATCCATGATCGATTCGGCCCCCTTGATCACTGCCCTCGACGACCCTTTTACCCTGTTTCATCAGTGGTTTAAGGCCGCAGACCGGGCCGAACCCAGCCTGCCCGATGCGATGAGCGTGGCGACTTGCACCCCCGACGGCCGCCCCTCGGTGCGCATGGTGCTGCTTAAGGGGGCCGGGCCCGATGGTTTCGTGTTCTATACCAACGCGGACAGCCGCAAGGGGCTGGAGCTGGGCCGCAATCCGTGGGCGGCATTGTGCCTGTACTGGAAATCGCTTGGCCGGCAGGTGCGCGCCGAAGGTCCGGTGTCGGCGGTGAGCGGCGAGGAAGCCGACGCTTACTTCGCCAGCCGCCCGCGCGGCAGCCAGCTGGGGGCGTGGGCGTCCGATCAGTCGCGCGTGCTGCCGGCACGTCAGGACTTGATCGCGCGACTTGCCGAAGTTGAGAAGAAGTTCCAAGGCCGCAGCGTCGGCCGACCGCCGCACTGGACCGGGTATCGCATCCGACCTGACACCATCGAGTTCTGGCACGATGTGCCCAATCGGCTGCATGACCGGCTGGTCTACACCCGCTCGGACGCCGGGTGGCGCAACCACCGGCTATACCCGTGACCGAGCCACTGCCGTTGCCGACGCCACCCGTGCGATCCGCGACGCTGATGCGCGTGGCGACGTTCGCCGCGGTCGGCTGCGCCGTGACATTGGTCGGGCTGAAAGGCGCCGCATACGCCATCACGAATTCGGTGGCCATGCTATCCAGTTTGGCGGACTCGGCGCTCGATCTGTTGGCCTCGATGGTGAATCTGCTCGCGGTACGCCACGCACTGACGCCCGCCGACGAAGGCCACACGTTCGGCCATGGCAAGGCCGAGCCGTTGTCCGCCCTGGGGCAAAGCGCGTTCATCGCCGGCTCGGCGGTCCTGCTGGTGGTGGAAAGTGCCTCGCGCTTCGGCGAGCACGCGCCGGTCGAACGCGGCGACATCGGCGTGGCCGTGATGGTCTTCTCGATGGCCGTGACGCTGGCCCTGGTCACTTTTCAGAAATTCGTCGCCCGCCGCACCGGGTCGACCGCGATCGGCGCCGACGCGTTGCATTATACCGGCGACATCTTGATGAACCTGAGCGTGATCGTCGCCATTGTTCTGTCGACCCGCCTCGGCGTGAGCTGGGCCGACCCGGTGTTTGGCATCGGCATTGCCGTGTTCCTGGTGTTCAACGCTTGGCGCATCGCCAGCCGCGCGACCGGCGACCTGATGGATCAGGAGTTGCCGCAAGCCGACCGCGAACGCGTGATCGCGATCGCGCGCCAGCATCCGAAAGTGCGTAACGTGCATGAACTGCGCACCCGCAAGTCGGGGGTGCAGACATTCATCCAGATGCACCTGGTGCTCGACAACTCACTCACCCTTTTGCAGGCGCACCGGATTTCCGACGATGTCGAGAAGGCGGTGATGGCGGAGTTCCCGGGCGCGGACGTGATCATTCACGAGGACCCGGACGGGATCGTCGAGGTCCACCGCCCGGTCGGGGCGGACTTGTGAGCCCGAGCGCACGCGCCGCGTGCTTTCGTCGCGCCGCCGGGGTTGGTACCATCTTGCCCGCGCCGCACGACCCGTTGAACCGATCACCCTTGAAACCACAGTGACAGGCACCGGAACGGCCATGAACCTCACCAGCATTCGCAATGTCCTCGCGGTGGTCAGCGATCCGGCCACCGGCCGGGCCACGCTCGACACGGCCTTGCGCGTCGGACGGTTCCTCGATTGCCATGTCGATGCGCTGCATGTGCGGTCCGATCCGGCGGCCGCGCTGCCGCTGGTGGGCGAGGCGATGTCGGGCGCCATGGTCGACGAGATGATGGGCGTTGCCGACAAGGAAGCCGGCCAGCGCGCCAACCGCACGCGCGCCGCGTACGACGAGGTTCTGGCCCGCGAAGGATTGCGCGACGCCGGCGGACCGCCGCAGGCGGCGACCTCGTTCTCGGTCACATGGATCGAATCCTCGGGCATCGAGGAACAGGTGGTCGCGCTGCGCGGTTGCCGCGCCGACCTGATCGTCGTCGCCCGGCCCACACCCGAACATGAAACCGCCGCGCTGATGACCCTGAACGCGGCGTTGATGCAAAGCGGCCGCGCCGTGATCGCCGCGCCGCCGCTGCCGAAGGACGGGGCGCCGCGCAAGGGCGGCTTCTCGAAGATCGCGTTGTTCTGGAACGGCTCGACCGAGGCCACGCGCGCGGTGCAGGCGGCCATGCCGTTCCTGGTGAAGGCCGACGAAGTTACCGTGCTGCGCGTCGAGGAAGAGGAGTGGTATGCCGAAACCGGCGACCTTGAGGCGCACCTGGCCTATCACGGCGTGCATACTGTGGTATCGAAAGTGCTGCCGCGCGAGGGTCGCACGGGCCGGTCGCTCCTGTTTGCCACCGGCGACATCGGCGCCGACATGATGGTGATGGGCGCCTATACCCGCTCGAAGCTGCGCCAATTGATCCTGGGCAGCGTCACAGGCTACGTGATGGAACAGGCCATCCTACCGGTGCTGTTGTGTCACTGAAAGCCGGTGAACTTGCCGCGGGGGCGCGTCATGACCGGTGACGCCATCTTCGGGCCGGTCTTCGCGATGATGACGCTGACGCTGGCCGTCTGGATTTACATGTACATACGCCGCATCAGCTTCATCAGCGGCCAAAGCATCAATCCGCGCGACCTTGAAGTCCCCGGCGAATTGGCACGCCTGTCGCCGGCGGCAGTGTCGAACCCGTCGGATAACCTGAAGAACCTTTTCGAGTTGCCGGTGCTGTTTTACGCGGTGGCGCTGTACTTGTTCGTCACCGGCCGCGTCGACGCCGTGGACGTAGCGGCCGCCTGGGTGTTCGTCGCGTTCCGCGCGCTGCACAGCCTGGTGCACTGCACCTTCAATCGTGTCCTGGTCAGGTTCTCGCTGTATATCGCCTCGTCGCTGGCGTTGTGGGCGATAGTACTGCGGGCCGCCGGCCGGCACTTCGGCTTGATCTGAGAACTACCCGGCTCATAGCAGCAACGCGCCTTGCCGCGGAGGTATGGCGGCGGGTTCGGTGAACGCCATCGCCCCGCGATAGGTCATCAGCACGCCTTTGACATCGGCGAAAGGGGCAGCCGACAGCCATGCCGACTGACCGGCTGGGTCCAGCACCGCCGGCATTCGGTCGTGGATATGGGCGATCTCCGGCGCCGGCGCACAGGTCACAATGGTGAAGCGTTGCGTGTCGCCGCGCGCGTCGATCAAGCCGGCCATCGCGAACAGACCGTCGGCGGTACTGATGCGGGTCTTGATCTTGTTTTTCCCGTCTCGCCGCCATTCAAAGTAGGCCGTGGCAGGCACGAGGCAGCGCGATTCCAGAAGCGGCCGGAAGGTCGGCTTGGTGTCCAGCGTCTCGGCACGGGCGTTGATAAGCGGTTGGTCTTGCCACGTCACGACCAATCCCCACGGCAAGGCCACGACCGTGCCGCCCGGTAGAATGACAGGAGCAATATTGGTCGGGCGCACCTCGCCGCGCTCGAATGGGCGCGGCCCCCAGCCGCCGTCCGACATTGGCGGAACTCGTAACCCGAACCGTTCGATCATGCGTTCGGGCGGCGTAGTCAGCTCGTAGCGAGCGCACATGAAAGCCGACGCGGGCCCGCGGTCAGCTGGTACGGTCGGTGGCCGGCGCTTGCGGATTGCGCTGCTTGCGCACACGCAGCGTCAGCGAGATGTTCTGCATTAGTACGTCGTCGCCCGGGCTGAAGGTCATGGCCTTGTAGTATTCGGCCAGCGCCCGGTCGAACTGGCCCAGATAGAAATAGATGTTGCCGCGGTTGTTGTAGAACGACCATTGCCGCGGCCGCAGCGAAATGGCCTTGTCGCAGGCTTCCTTCGCCTCGTCGTAGCGGCCCAGGCCGGTCAGGCCGATGCAATAGTTGTTGTAGGCAGCCGGGATGTTGCCCGGCATCAGCTCGCCCGAGCGCAGCGCCTCGCGCGCCAGTGCCGTACCGCGGTCCCAGTCCTCGCGGTCCAGTGCGTAGGCCGCGTCGTTGACCAGGCCATTGCCTCGACTGAACATCTGCGCGGACGCGGGCACGACCGTCGCCGCCAAGGCCAGCACCGCCAGGGTTTTCGTCCATGGATGCATGGCAGTCCTCCCAACTTTCACGCGTATTCTAACATATCGATCGCCACTACGGTACCGCCGCTCCGCCGATCGTGGCCGCACCGGCCCAGACTTTCGCCATGGTTTTGACCGCTTCGGCCACTTCCACAGCCTTTTCCTCGTGCGGATAGTGCCCGGCGCCCTTGATCACGATCAGGGTGCTGCCCGGCAGGGCGTCATGCAACTGCCGGCGCAAAGCGTCGGGATGATTGCGGTCGGCCTCGCCGAAAACCAGCAACACCGGTGTCTTGACGTCGGGTAACAACGCGGGCTCTCCACCGGGGGCGAATGATCCCATCATCGCCGTCGCGCCGGCCCAGTAGTCTTCACGCCGCGCCGTCATCATCAAATCGTCCAGGACCTGGGAGGTGACCACCGACGGGTCCACGAACGACTGCTTGAGAAACTGCGCGCGCCAGTCGCGGTTGCCGAACAACTTGGCGGAAATGCGCGGAAACGGAAACGGCAGGAACTGCGTGGCCGCCGGGACGCCGGTGGCGAAAATGCCGGGGTCGATCAGGACCAGTCCGACCGTCGTTTTGTCCTGCACGCCCAGGTGCACGGCGATGGCTCCACCCATCGAGTGGCCGACATAGATCGGCCGCTCGATCCCCAACGCGCGCACCACAGCCATCACCGTCGCGGCCTGGTTGGCGTTGCCGTAGTCATAGTCGACCGGGATCGACGACAAGCCGTAACCCGGCAAGTCCAGTGCCACCACCGATCCGGCCTCGGCCAACAGCGGCGCGAGGTTGCGGAACGACTGCAGCGAATTGCCGAAGCCGTGCATCAGAACGAACGTCGGTCCGCCGGCGACGTGCTCGCCATAACTGCGGTAGCGGATCGACAAGTCGTTCACCGTCACGAACTGGTCGCCCGGTTGCGTTAGCGCCGCGACCGACACCGCCTCCGGCGCCGGCCAATACGCGTAGACCACCAGCGCGCCGTAAGCCGCGATGGCTGTGGCCAGTACAACCAATCCGGTCTTTTTCAATGCTGACACAGTCCACCGCGCCCAATCGCCTTGGTCAGCGATTACATACATGTGCAGTGCAACTCGGCAACACCCGAAAAGAATGTCTGTGGCGATCGGGCCGGTCGCAACCGGCCCGTTTTCTTTCGGCCCGCCAACGCCCTAGTATATGCGTGAACGTTCGTGACCGGCGCTGGTGGGGAACCGCCCCGGTCGACGGACCGAAAACGCGGAATGCAGTGGGGGGCCGCAATGGTCTTGAAAGTGTCGCTGAAGTCGAGTCTGGCCGTCACCGTGGCGGTGGTCGCGATCTGTGGTCCTGCGCTGGCGCAAACGGCTGCGACTGCCGACCAGCAACAGGCCCAGGCCGGACAGGAAGCTCAAGCGATCGGCCTGGAGGAGATCGTCGTCACAGCGCAGCGTCGCGAAACGCGCCTGCAGGACACGCCGGTGGCGGTGACCGCTTTGTCGGCGTTGCAGATCGAGCGCGGGCAGTTCACCGAGTCGCTCGATCTCGGCCGTATCGTGCCCAACCTGATCGCCATCAACAACGTGACGCTGGGCGCCTCAAACACCTACTTCCTGCGCGGCATCGGCTCGACCGAATCGCTGCCCACTTTCGACCCGCCGGTCGGCACCTACGTCGACGATGTGTTCATCGCCCGCCAGAACGCCAACAACATCGAGTTGTTCGAGGTCGAGCGCATCGAAGTGCTGCGCGGGCCGCAGGGCACGCTGTTCGGTCGCAACACCACCGGCGGCGCCATCAGCGTGGTGACCAAGAAGCCCAACGAGGACTTGAGCGCGAAGTTCGAGGCCAGCTACGGCCGCTACGACGAGTTCCGGTTCAAGGGTTCGACCAACATTCCTCTGTCGGACAAGGTGTTCACCAACATTTCGGCCTATTACGTCAAGGACGACGGCTGGCAGGAAAGCGTGCGCACCGGCGAGAAGTTCAACTTCATCGACGCCTACGGCGTGCGCGGCGCGGTGCGCGTGGTGCCGTCCGACAACGTGACCTGGGACTTCTCGGGCGACTGGCAGACCCAGGACCACCAGAACCTGGCTTCGATCGTCGATCCGGCGCGCGAGGCCACCAACACCAAGGCCGGCAAGAGCGGCCCGTGGGCGCTGGGCTCCGGACTCAAGAACGACGTGTATTTGCGCAACTGCAAGAATGGCGCGGGTCCGCTGCAGTGGGTGCGCAACGGCTGCACCGCCAACGAGGTCACCGGCTATAACCTGAACTCGAACATCGCGGTGGACCTGGGCGATTCGCTGTCGTTCAACATCATCACGGGCTATCGCAACCTGAACCACGATTTCGTCAGCCCGCTGTTCGCCAGCCTGCGCGCCGGGTTCGAACTGCCGCTCAGCAATGACGGCAATCACAACCAGTTCTCCAACGAGATCAAGCTCACCGGCGAAGCGCTGGACGGCGTGTTCCGCTACACCACCGGCGTCTTCTACATGAAGGAAGACAACCTGACGCGCTACGAGACCTCGCTGGCGGCGCCACCGGCCAACGTGTTTCTGGTGCTCGACGACAGCAACCTCGAAAACGATACGGAAAGCCTCGCCTGGTACGGCCAGGCCGAGTACGACATCGACAAGCTGACGCTGATCGCCGGCGTTCGCTGGACCGACGAACGCAAAGTGCTGAAATCGTTCACTCACGGCGGCGCCAACGGCAACTTCAACCTGGGCAACATCGCCGCGGCCGGCATCCCCACCGCTAAAAGCGCGGTGATCTGGACGCCCAAAGGCGTCATTCAATACAACGTCAGCGACGATGTGATGATCTACGTGTCGGCCACACGCGGCTTTAAGTCGGGCGGCTGGAACGGCCGCGCTTCGGCGGCCAACGCCTTTACCCGCTTCAACGAAGAAACCGTGTGGTCCTACGAAATCGGCACCCGTGCCGAGTTCATGGACAACCGCGTGCGGACCAACATCACAGGCTTCAGCGCCACCTATTCCGACCTGCAGTTGCCCGCGTTGTTGCGCACGCCGGCGGTGGGCGAAGCGCCGATCTTTGTCACCGACAATGCCGGTAAGTCGCGCGTACGCGGCGTCGAGTTCGAAGGCACGGCGCTGTTGGCCGAGGGACTGACCGGGAACCTGACCCTCGGCATCCAGAAGGGCAAGTACCTGGTGCTGGGGCCGCGCGTGACCGCCGGTGGATTCAGCCTGGACGACGAAACCGATCGTACGCCCGACTTCACCTCGAACATCGGTCTAACCTACGAAACGCCGATCGCCATGGGCGGCAGTGTGGCCTTCACCGCCGACTATCAGCACGTCAGCGATTTCGCCGGGAACGGCCAGAACGACCCCGCCAACGCCAATCCGGGCTTTGACACGGTCAACGCTTCAGTCGGTTGGACCTCGGAAGATGAAAGCTGGGGCGTGGCGCTAAGCTGCAAGAACTGCACCGACGAACGCATCATCGGCACCCACTTCCTGAACGCCCGCTTCCTCCAGGACCCGCTGCGCTGGAGCCTGCGGTTCTCCTACAACTATAACTGAGATCGCTTGCGCGAGGCGGGGCGGCGGTGCCGAAATGGCCCGCCGCCTCGTTTCGTTCGACTTGGGTTTTCACGTGGCCGCGCCGGCCATCAGGTGTAGCATCGCCGGCCTTGGGATGCGGCCATGGCGGCGCAGGACATCAATCGGCGAGAGGCATTGAAGGCGTCGGCGGCCGGTGCGGTTGCGGCCTCGTCGACGGCTGAACCGTCGGCGGCTGCGGCGCCTCGCGGCAAGATGCCTGTCGACGACTACATGGCGTATGACGGCATCGGTCTCGCCGGCCTGATCGCCAAGGGCGACATCAGCCCGCGCGAGGTGTTGGAGGCCGCGATCACCCGCCTGGAAACGGTGGAGCCCCGCGTCAACTGCATCGCCCAGCGGCTGTTCGATCACGGCCGCAAACAGATCGCCGACGGTTTGCCGCGTGGGCCGCTGACCGGTGTGCCATTTTTGCTGAAAGACTTGTCGGTCGATCTTGCCGGTGTCCCGACGGGTGCCGGCAGCCGCTTCTTCCAGGGCGATGTGCCCGAAGCTGACAGCACCGTCGTCGCCCGCTACAAGCAGGCGGGGCTGGTGATCTTCGGCAAGTCAACAACGCCTGAACTGGGCCTGACCGGGACCACGGAATCAACGCCGCATGGCCAGACGCGCAATCCGTGGGACCTGACCCGCACGGTCGGCGGTTCATCGGGCGGGGCGGGCGCGGCCGTGGCCAGTGGCATCGTCGCCATGGCC
>JANRJB010000030.1:0-12799 GCA_033764265.1 Rhodospirillaceae bacterium
GCGGACGCCGAGGTCAACGTCTGCATGTATCGCGAGTTCGGCCGTCAGCTGTGCGAAACCCTTGAGCGGCCTTACCTCCAGGCGCCGATCGGGCTCGACTCAACCACCAAGTTTCTGCGCAAGCTGGGTGAACTGGTCGGCATCGATCCCGAGCCATTCATCGCCCGCGAGAAGCACACCACCATCAAACCGCTGTGGGACCTGTGGCGCTCGGTGACGCAAGACTTCTTCGGCACCGCCAGCTTCGCCATCGTCGCCAACGAAACGTATGCACGCGGCATTCGCAATTTCCTTGAAACCGACATGGGCCTGCCGTGCACGTTCGCATTTGGCCGCTCGGCCGGCGTCAAGCCCGACAACGAAGCGGTGAAGAAGGCGATCCGCGAAACCCCGCCGTTGGTGCTGTTCGGCAGCTACAACGAACGCATGTACATGGCCGAATGCGGGGCACGCGCGATCTACGTTCCGGCCTCGTTCCCCGGCGCCATCGTGCGCCGCCACACCGGCACGCCTTTCATGGGTTACGCCGGCGCGACCTATCTGGTGCAGGAAGTGTGCAACGCGCTGTTCGATGCGCTGTTCCACATCCTGCCGCTCAGCACCAATCTCGACAAAGTCGAGGCAACGC
The DNA here is from genome assembly GCA_033764265.1 of Rhodospirillaceae bacterium. GTDB lineage: Bacteria > Pseudomonadota > Alphaproteobacteria > Rhodospirillales > Rhodospirillaceae > VGEM01. The sequence goes on from JANRJB010000030.1 coordinate 629, forward strand.
CGTCGCGCTTGATCAACGAACTGCCGTGGGACACCGCCGCCAAGGCTTACCTGGATCAACTGGTCGACGCCCAGCCGGTGCTGGTGCGCATTTCGGCGGCCAAGCAGTTGCGCGACGCCGCCGAGCGCAGCGCCCGCGCGGCCGGCGAGACTCGCGTCAACCTGGCGCGTGTGGAACAGGTTTACGCAGCGTCTCAGCGCGGCCAGGCCGCTTGAGCCAAAGCCCCGCGCTGCAATGCAGCATGCGCGGACGCTCTGGGTTCGACCGAGCCGAGCCCAATTCACCCTGCAATAACGCGCTTTTCGTGGTTCGACTCATCGGACGCGAAAAACCATTTAATTTATGCGTATTTGGAATTGGGCAAGTAGTACGCCCTATCTGCAGCGCGGTTATTCCGAATTTACCGGCATTAATTGACAATCGTTCACCCCGCGCCCTACGCTTTTTTCCGTCAGCATGACGGGGGAGCGAGGAATGCTGAGTAACCAACGGGCAGGGCACGATTTTCGCCCTGCTCGTGATGGCGTGGCAAGCGAGGGACAGATGCACGCGGGCTCGGCCGCGGCATCGCGCGCCGCAGGCATGCCGAACACTCCGCAGACCCTTCATTCGCTTTATTCACCCGAGGAACGCCGCCGGCGCGATGAGTCGCCATGGACCATCGTCCAGGGCGTGCTGGCGCCGGTGCAGTTCCTGGTCTTCATCGTCAGCGCCGCGCTGGTGGTGCGCTTTTTGATCACAGGCGAAGGCTACGGCATCGCCACCGCGTCCATCGTCATCAAGACGCTGGTGCTGTACGCCATCATGATCACCGGCTCGATCTGGGAAAAAGTGGTCTTCGACAAGTGGCTGTTCGCGCCCGCCTTTTATTGGGAGGACGTGTTCAGCATGCTGGTGCTGGGCCTGCACACCGCCTATCTGCTGGCGCTGGCGCTCGGCATCGGCACGCCGACGCAGCTGATGGTGCTGGCGCTCGCGGCTTACGCCACCTATGTCGTGAACGCGACGCAATTCCTGCTCAAGCTGCGCGCCGCGCGGCTCCAGGCCGAGCGGGACCGCACCGCGCAACCGCCGCTCGATGCGATCGCGGAGCCCGCGGAATGACCGTGCTGGCGCCCGCACCCGCCCTGAAGCCCGCGCCCGCTATGGCGCCCGCGCTTGGGTGCGAAACGCCAGCGGTTGCGCGCGAGGTTCTGATCGAACGCGGCCAACGCGAAGTCTTCTGCGGGCTCACCGGCATCGTCTGGCTACACCGCAAGATCCAGGACGCCTTTTTCCTGGTGGTCGGCTCGCGCACCTGCGCGCACCTTTTGCAATCTGCCGCCGGCGTGATGGTGTTCGCCGAACCGCGCTTCGGCACCGCCATCATGGAGGAGCGCGACCTCGCCGGACTGGCCGACGCCAATGAGGAGCTCGACCGCGTCGTCGACCGGCTGCTCGCGCGCCGGCCCGACATCAAGCTGTTGTTCCTGGTCGGCTCGTGCCCGTCCGAGGTCATCAAGCTCGACCTGTCGCGTGCCGCGCAGCGCCTGTCGGCCAAGCACATGCCGCGCGTGCGCGTTCTCAACTACTCGGGCAGCGGCATCGAGACCACGTTCACCCAGGGCGAAGACGCCTGCCTGGCCGCGCTGGTGCCCGACATGCCGGCCGCCGCGCCCGAGGCACCCGCCAACCTGCTGGTGGTCGGCACGCTGCCCGACATCGTCGAGGATCAGTTCCGCCGGATGTTCGCCGAACTCGGCATCGCGCCCGTGGCGTTTCTGCCGCCGCGCAAGGCCGGCGATCTGCCGCCGGTGGGGCCGCGCACCTCGCTTCTCTTGGCCCAGCCGTTCCTGGCCGACACCGCCCGCCGGCTGGAAGACCGCGGCGCCAAGCGGCTGTCGGCCTTGTTTCCGTTTGGCGCCGAAGGCACCACCGGTTGGCTCAAGGCCGCCGCCGATGCCTGGCGGGTGGAGGAGCTGAAATTCCGCAACGTCATCGCGCCGGGGCGCGAACGCGCGGCCCGCGCGCTCGAGAAGTACCGCGCGCGGCTGGCGGGCAAGCGCATCTTCTTCTTCCCCGACTCCCAGCTCGAGATTCCCCTGGCGCGCTTTCTGGCGCGCGAACTGGGCATGATTCCGCTTGAAGTCGGCACGCCGCATCTGCATCGCGAACACCTGTCGGCGGAACTGCCGCTGTTGCCGGACGGCGTGCGCCTGTCGGAAGGCCAGGACGTGGAACGCCAGCTCGACCGCTGCCGAGCCGCGCGGCCCGACCTCACCGTCTGCGGGCTGGGCTTGGCCAACCCGCTCGAGGCCGAGGGCCTGGCGACCAAATGGTCGATCGAACTGGTGTTCTCGCCGGTGCACGGGTTCGATCAAGCCGGCGACCTGGCCGAGCTGTTCGCCCGGCCGCTGGTGCGGCGCGAACGGGTGAGGGTCTAGGCCATGCAGCTGACGGTGTGGACCTACGAGGGACCTCCGCACGTCGGCGCCATGCGCATCGCGACCGGCATGACCGATGTCCACTATGTGCTGCACGCGCCGCAGGGCGACACCTACGCCGACCTGTTGTTCACCATGATTGAGCGGCGCGACCGCCGCCCGCCGGTCACCTACACCACCTTCCAGGCGCGCGATCTGGGCGGCGATACCGCCGAGCTGTTCAAGACCGCCGCCCAAAATGCCTACGACCGCTTCAAGCCGAAGGCGATGCTGGTCGGGGCGTCGTGCACCGCCGAATTGATCCAGGACGATCCCGGCGGGCTGGCCCAGGCGCTCAATCTGCCGATCCCGGTGGTCAAGCTGGAGCTGCCGTCGTACTCGAAGAAAGAGAACTGGGGCGCGGCCGAAACCTTCTATCAGATCGTGCGCAAACTGGCCGATCCGGCCCGCAAACCCGCCGACAAGGCCAACCGCCGGCCGCGCTGCAATCTGTTGGGTCCCACCGCGCTCGGGTTCCGTCATCGCGACGATGTGACCGAAGTGACCCGGCTGTTGACTCAGTTGGGCGTGGACGTCGCGGTGGTGGCGCCGATGGGCGCAAGCGCGGCCGACATCGTCCGGCTGGGTGAGGCGGATTTCAACGTGCTGATGTATCCTGAAATCGGCGACACTGCGGCGCGCTGGCTGGAACGTACTTTCAAGCAGCCGTGCGTGCGCGTCGTGCCGATCGGCTACGGCGCCACCCGCGACTTCATCGCCGAAGTCGCGCGCATCGCCGGCGTCGACCCCGCCGCGGCGCTGGCGGCGGATGCCTCGCGCCTGCCGTGGTGGTCGCGTTCGGTCGATAGCACCTATCTGACCGGCAAGCGCGTGTTCATTTTCGGCGACGCCACGCACGTGCTGGCCGCGGCGCGCGTCGCCACCGAGGAAATGGGGTTCGAGGTCGTCGGCCTTGGCACCTTCAGCCGCGAATTCGCCCGCGAGGTCCGCGCCACCGCCGAGAAGCTCGGCGTCGAATGCCTGATCACCGACGATTACCTCGAGGTCGAGGAGCGGATCGCGGCGCTGCAGCCCGAAATGGTGCTGGGCACGCAGATGGAGCGCCACGTCGCTAAACGCTTGGGCATTGCCTGCGCGGTGATCTCCGCGCCGGTGCACGTGCAGGACTTCCCGGCGCGCTACGCCCCACAGATGGGCTTCGAGGGCGCAAACGTTATCTTCGACACCTGGATCCATCCGCTGGTGATGGGGTTGGAAGAGCACCTGCTTGCGCTGTTCCGCGATGACTTCGAGTTCAACGACGCCTCCGGCGCATCTCATCTGGGGCAGGCGCCGAAGCCGGCCAAAGCCGACGTCGAGCCGGTCGCGGCCAGCGCCCCGGTCGCGTCCGCACCGCCCGGCAAGGCGGACGCGGGCCCGATCGTCTGGGCGTCCGACGCCGAGCAGGAACTGAAGAAAATTCCGTTCTTCGTGCGCGGCAAGGCGCGCCGCAACACCGAGAAATTCGCCGCCGAACGCGGCATCGCCCTCATCAAACTCGAGACCCTGTACGATGCCAAGTCTCATCTCTCGCGATAAGGCCAACGTGATCGACCGCCCGACCGCGCGCCCGCCGGTGCGCGTGGTGATGGTCACGCTCGACAATCACCTCGCGCACGCGGTCGGCAAGGCGCGCGACGAACTGCGCCGGGACGTGCCGGAGCTGGACTTCAATGTCCACGCCGCCGCCGACTGGGACAACGACCCGGCGGCGCTCGATCGCTGCAAGGCCGACATCGCCACCGGCGACATCATCATCGGCACCATGCTGTTCCTCGACGACCACTTGCGCGCCATCGTTCCGGCGTTGGAGGCCCGTCGCGAAGACTGCGACGCGATGGTGATGGCCATGTCGGCGGGCGAGGCGATCAGGCTCACCAAGGTCGGCGCCTTCCGCATGGACGCGCCGCAGACCGGCCCGCTCGCGCTGCTCAAGAAGCTGCGCGGCAAGAAGGATTCGTCGAGCTCCGGCGAAGGCCAGATGAAGATGCTGCGTCGGTTGCCGAAGATCCTGCGCTTCATTCCCGGCAAGGCGCAGGACGTGCGCGCCTACTTCCTGACGCTGCAGTACTGGCTGTCGGGCGCCGAAGCGAACATGGTCAACATGGTGCGCTTCCTGGTCGACCGCTACGCCGCCGGCCCGCGCACCGCCCTGCGCGGCGCGCTCAAGCCCGCCCCGCCGGTGGAGTTCCCCGACGTCGGCGTCTATCACCCGCGCATGAAGGGCCGCATCGCCGACCGGCTTGAGGCGCTGCCCGCCCCCAAGGAGGCCAAGGGCACCGTCGGCGTGCTGGTGCTGCGGTCGTACCTGCTCTCGGGCGACACCGCTCATTACGATGGTGTCATCACGGCGCTGGAGGCGCAGGGCCTGCGCGTCATTCCCGCGTTCGCGAGCGGCCTGGACGCGCGCGAGACCATCAAACGCTTCTTCATGAAGAACGACGCGCCGATCGTCGATGCTGTCGTCTCGCTGACCGGCTTCTCGCTGGTGGGCGGTCCCGCCTACAACGACTCCCACGCCGCCGCCGACTGGCTGGCCAAGCTCGACGTCCCGTGCCTGGCGGCCCAGCCGATCGAGTTCCAGACCCTGGAACGCTGGGCCGAGTCCAACGTCGGGCTGACGCCGGTGGAGTCCACCATCATGGTGGCGATCCCGGAGATCGACGGCTCGATCTCGCCGATGGTGTTCGCCGGCCGCTCTGACGGCGCGGGCGTGGCGTGCAAGGGCTGCGAGCGGGCGTGCGTGTTCCCGGCCCATGGCGGCGCGCCGCTGATGCAGGCGTGCGGCGAGCGGGTCGACACACTGGCCGCGCGCACCGCCAAGCTGGTCGCGCTGCGCAAGGCCGAACGCGCGAACCGAATGGTGGCGGTCGTATTGTTCAACTTCCCGCCCAACGCCGGGGCGGCGGGCACGGCGGCCTATCTGTCGGTGTTCGCATCGCTGCATAACACGTTGAAGGGCATGAAGGCCGAAGGCTACACGGTCGACGTGCCCGACACGGTCGAGGCGTTGCGCGCGCGTATCTTGACGGGCAATGCCGCCGCCTTCGGCACCGATGCCAACGTGCTGGCGCGGATTGGCGTGGATGACCACGTGCGGCGCGAACGGCACCTGGCGGCGATCGAGGGCCAGTGGGGCGCCGCCCCCGGCCGCCAGCTCACGGACTCGCGGCACATTTTCGTGCTGGGCGAGAAATTCGGCAACGTGCTGGTCGGCCTGCAGCCGGGGTTGGGCTACGAAGGCGACCCGATGCGCCTCTTGTTCGAGAAGGGTTTCGCGCCGACGCCTGCGTTCTCGGCGTTCTCTCGTTACCTGCGCGAGGATTTCGGCGCGCACGCGGTGCTGCATTTCGGCATGCACGGCGCGCTGGAATTCATGCCGGGCAAGCACGTCGGCCTGTCGGCCGGCTGCTGGCCGGAGCGCCTGATCGGCGACCTGCCGAACTTCTACCTTTACGCCGGCAACAATCCGTCCGAAGGCGCGCTGGCCAAGCGCCGCGGCGGCGCGACGCTGATCAGCTACATGACGCCGCCGGTGTCGCAGGCCGGCCTGTACAAAGGCCTGGCCGACCTCAAGGCGTCGGTGGAACGCTGGCGCACCGCGGCCCCGGACGACGAGATCAACCGCACCGACCTGGGCGCGCTGATCCGCGACCAGGCCGCCGCGCTCGACCTGCCGGTGAACACGGGCCTGTGGCAGGCCGACGCCGATGCTGCGGTCGGCGCGCTGGCGCGCACGCTATACGAGGTCGAGCAGACGCTGATCCCGGAAGGCCTGCATGTGATCGGCGAGCCGATGTCCGAGGCGGCGCGCATCGAGCTCCTGATGGCCATGGCCGAGGTGCGCGGTCCGCAGCGGCCCGAGCGCGCGGCCGTCGCCGCGCTGGTCGCGGGCGAGGCGGCCGAGGCGGCCGCGGCCCGCAGCGGGTTGCCGCAGACCGAGGCGACCCTCCTGATGTTCCGCGATCTGGCCCATGCCGCGCGGCACCTGGCGCGCGACGAGGAACTCGACGCCATTCTGCGCGCGCTTGACGGGCGCTTCATCCGCCCCGCGCCGGGCGGCGACGTGTTGCGCAATCCCGACGTGTTGCCGACCGGACGCAACATGCACGGCTTCGATCCGTTCCGCATCCCCAGCGCCTTCGCCGTGCAGGACGGCGCGCGCCAGGCCCAGCGGCTAATCGACCGCCATGTCGCCGAAAGCGGCCACGCGCCCGAAACCATCGCCATGGTGCTGTGGGGCACCGACAACCTGAAGAGCGAAGGCGGGCCGATCGGCCAGGCCTTGTACCTGATGGGCGCGCGGCCGCGCTTCGACAGTTTCGGCCGGCTGTGCGGGGCCAGCCTGATTCCGCTGGCCGAGCTGGGCCGCCCGCGCATCGACGTTGTGATCACGCTGTCGGGCATTTTCCGCGACCTGTTGCCGCTGCAGATCAAGATGCTGGCCGAAGCGGCGTTGCTGGCCGCCACCGCCGACGAGCCGAGCGAGATGAACTTCGTGCGTAAACACACGCTCGCTCATCAAATCGTGCTGGGCTGCGACGTCGAGACCGCCGCCTTGCGCATCTTCTCCAATGCCGACGGGGCCTATGGCGCCAACGTCAATCAGATGATCGACGCCGGCTGCTGGTCCGACGGCGACGAACTGGCCGACGCCTTCCAAAGCCGCAAGTGCTTCGCGTATGGCCGCAACGGCAAGCCCGCCAGGCAACCCGAGCTGCTGGGCAACGTGCTGCGCACCATCGAACTCGCGTACCAGAATCTCGACTCGCTCGAGCTGGGCGTCACCGCCATCGACCACTATGTCGATACCCTGGGCGGCATCAGCCGCGCCGCGCGCAAGGCCCAGGGCCACGCCGTGCCGGTGTATGTCGGCGACCAGACGCAAGGTGAGGGCAAGGTCCGCACCTTGGGCGAGCAGGTGGCCCACGAAACCCGCACCCGCACCCTGAACCCGCGCTGGTACGAGGGCATGTTGAAACATGGGTACGAGGGCGTGCGCCAGATCGAGGCCCAGGTCACGACCACCATGGGCTGGTCGGCCACCACCGGCGAAGTCGCGCCCTGGGTCTACCAGAAGATCACCGAGACCTTCGTGCTCGACCCCGCCATGCGCGACCGTATGGCCAAGCTGAACCCCAAGGCTTCGTCGCGGCTGGCCAACCGGTTGATCGAGGCCCACGAACGCAAATTCTGGACGCCGGACGACGCGACGCTGAAAGCCTTGCGCGAAGCCGGCGACGAACTGGAAGACCGCCTCGAAGGCGTCGTCATGGCTGCCGAGTGAAGCAAAGGACACAATCATGAGCCCGCTCGACAAACCCGACAATTTGCCTAGCCGCCCCGACGGCGAAGGCAGCCTGCAGGTCCACATGGACCCGAAGAAAGACGCATCGGTGCGCATCGACGGCGCCAAGGTGTTCGCCATCTACGGCAAGGGCGGCATCGGCAAATCGACCACCTCGTCCAATCTGTCGGCGGCGTTTTCCAAGCTCGGCAAGCGCGTGCTGCAGATCGGCTGCGACCCCAAGCACGATTCCACTTTCACCCTGACCAAGAAGCTGGTGCCGACGGTGATCGACGTGCTGGAAAAGGTGAACTTCCACTCCGAGGAACTGCGTCCCGAGGACTATGTCTATCAGGGCTACAACGGGGTGATGTGCGTGGAAGCCGGCGGCCCGCCGGCCGGCACCGGCTGCGGCGGCTATGTCGTCGGGCAGACGGTCAAGCTGCTCAAGGAACATCACCTGCTGGAAGACACCGACGTGGTGATCTTCGACGTGCTGGGCGACGTGGTGTGCGGCGGGTTCGCCGCGCCCTTGCAGCACGCCGAGCGGGCGCTGGTGGTCACCGCCAACGACTTCGACTCGATCTTTGCCATGAACCGCATCGTCGCGGCGATCAAGGCCAAGTCGAAGAACTATCAGGTGCGCCTGGGCGGGGTGATCGCCAACCGCAGCGAGACGACCGAGGAGATCGACCGCTTCAACGCCGCCATCGGCATCAAGCGCGTGGCGCACTTCCCGCAGCTCGACGCGATCCGCAAGTCGCGGCTGAAAAAATGCGTTCTGTTCGAGATGGACAGCACGCCCGAGATCGAGGCGGTCAAGAATGAATACCTGCGCCTGGCGCAGGCCTTGTGGGACGGCGAGGAATTCTTCGACGCGGCGCCCATGAAGGACCGCGAGATCTTCGATTTCCTGGGCTTTGATTGAGGCCGATGCCATGACCGGCGGCGCCAGCATCGCACGCGATCACGGCCTGGGCGGCGGCTATGCCGACCGCCGCGCCCGGATCGAAACCTATTTCGACCGCACCGCGCTCGACGCCTGGCGGCAGCTGACCTCGACCGAGCCGGTCAGCGGCATCCGCGCCACCGTGCGCGCCGGCCGCGACCGCATGCGCGCGACCCTGTTGGCCTGGCTGCCCGACGACCTGACCGGCCGACGCGTGCTGGATGCCGGTTGCGGCTCCGGCGCGCTGGCGGTCGAGGCGGCGCTGCGCGGCGCCGACGTCACCGCGGTCGACGTATCCGCCGGCCTGATCGAGCTTGCCCGCCGCCGCGCGCCCGAAGGGCCGCTGCCGGGCGCGGTCTCGTTTCATGTCGGCGACATGCTCGACCCCGCCTATGGCCCGGTCCATCATGTCGTGGCGATGGACTCGCTGATCCACTACGACACCGCCGACGTGGTGCGCGCGCTGGCCAGCCTGGCCGGGCGGGTCTCGCACGCGATGGCGTTCACCTTCGCCCCGCGCACCCCGGCGTTGGCGCTGATGCACGCGGTCGGGCGGATGTTCCCGCGCGGCGACCGCGCGCCGGCCATCGTGCCGGTCGAAGAAGTCGCGCTGCGCCGGCAGATCGCCGCGCACCCGGCGCTGATGGGCTGGCGGGTGGCGCGCACCCAGCGCATCAAGAGCGGCTTTTATCAATCCCAGGCGATGGAGCTGGTGCGGGGCTAGGTTCCCCGCCCCGGCGCGAGACGGAGGGCAGCATGACAACCCAGAAGGCGCAGACCGCCACCACCGAAATGGCGCTGACCGAGAACGTGCTCAGCCCGCGCTTCTACACCACCGACTTCGCCGCGCTCGACCGCATCGACGTAAGCCCGGTGCGCGCCGAGTGGGACGCGCTGATGGCCGAGCTGGAGGCCGACACCAACCGCGACCACTTCCGCGATCCGCCCAAGTTCGGGCGCGCCGCGCTCGACGCGCTGCCGGCCGACCTGCGCGGCGAGTTCGTCGACTTCCTGGTCAGCTCGCTGACGGCGGAATTCTCAGGCTGCCTGCTCTACGCCGAGATCGCCAAGCGGGTCACCAACCCCGACATGCAGGCGGTGTTCAAGTACATGGCCCGCGACGAAAGCCGCCACGCCGGGTTCATCAACGAGATCCTGAAAGACCTGGAAATCCCCGTCGACATGAGCTTTCTGAGCAAGAACAAGGCCGTCACCTACTTCAAACCCAAGTACATCTTCTACGCCACGTATCTGTCGGAAAAAATCGGCTACGCCCGCTACATCACCATCTACCGGCAGTTTGAACGGCACCCGGAACTGCGCTTCCACCCGATCTTCAAGTGGTTCCAGGAGTGGTGCAACGACGAGTTCCGCCATGGCGAGGTCTACGCCTTGATAATGCGCGCCAATCCGCACCTGCTGTCGGGCTTGAATACCTTCTGGGTGCGGTTCTTCCTGGTGTCGGTGTACGCCACCATGTACGTCCGCGACCATTCGCGGCCCGCGCTCTACCGCGCCTTCGGCATGCCGCCGGCCGAGTACGGCTACCGCGTGTTCAACGTCTGCACCGAGATCACGCGCCAGGTATTTCCGGTCACCCTCGACACCGATTCGCCGCGCTTCCGCGCCCTGATGGACCGCCTGCGCGAGGGCTTCGCAGCCATGGCCGAAGCGAAAGCCCGGGGTGGCGCGCTCGCGGGCTTGAAGCGCATCGGCATCGCCGCCGGCATCGCCGCCACCTGCCTGCAGCTTTACCTGGTGCCGGTGAAGTCCAACGCCCTGCCGGCGCGCATCCTGATGGCGCCGTCCTGGTAGGCCCGATCCGCCTGCCGACGCCATAACCGTGCATTCGCGGATATGAACGCGGCCGTTCGCGCTTGCGGGCGCGCCATCGCGGCGTACAGTTATGGCCATCCCGACGGAGGCCATCCATGACCGAGAAAATGGTCGACCCCAAGAACGCCAAGACGATCAAGCGCGAGACGTTCGCCAGCCCGTACGTGCCCGCCGACACGCCGCGGGCCATGTACCTGGGCAATCCGCACATCGACAACCTGATGACCACGGTGGTGGCCCTGGGCGCCGAGGTCTGGTCCACCCGCCGCCGGCTGATGGTGATCGAGGAATTCCTGGCCGAGAAGGGCATCACCGAGGCGATGATCGAGGCCTATGTGGCGTCGCCGGAGAAGGTGGCCAAGATGAACGCCGCGCGCGACGCCTTTGTGGCCCGCACCATGACGCACCTGGCGCGCGAGGCCGACATGCCGATCTCGACCGACTGGACGGTCAAGCCGGTCCTTGAAGATAAGCCCAAATCCTGATCGGGCCGAAATCCTGATCCTCTCCAATCCGCGACCGCAGGAGCACCCCGCCATGCTCAACCGCCGCCACCTGATGACCACCGCCGCCGCCGCGCTGTCGGCCGCCGTGCCCGCGCTCAAGGCCCAGGCCAAGGAGGCCGAAGCGAAGGGGCTCGCCTTCGACGTCGAGGCCCGCGGCACCACCGAGATCTTCGAGCGCCTGCCGCGCCTGGACCTGGAAAGCGAACTCGACTTCTACACCGGCTACCGCACCTGGGTGCGCAACGACGTGTTCAAGCAGGCCGCCCGCCGCGCCGAGGCGATCTTCAAGGCGCGCGGCCTCGACCCCAACAAGAACGACCTGCCGGTGCGCGAGGTGGTGCAGCTGCTCGAGGCCGACCCGATCCTGGCCTACAACGTGCACGCGCGCGAGACCACCCAGCAGATCATGTGGAAGGCGATCCAGGACGAATACCACGCCCACGCCGACCAGTACCTGGACGAACTGGATCGCGCCGCCAAGCAGGGGCCGGGCACGCTGCAGGTGCGCAAGGACCTGCACATCCCCAAGTTCGCCAGCTACGAAATTCACCTGCAGCCGGGCGGCTACGTCGGCGATGCGTTCGCCGGCTACATCTACTATCACGGCCTGAACGTGGAATTCGCCGACGGCAACTATCACGACGAGCTGCAGGGCAACCGCGCCGCCACCGTGCCGGTGCCGGCCGACGGCAAGGTGCGCCGCGTGCTCGATCAGGGCTGCAGCTCCGGCCAGCTGGTGCAGCAGCTGAAGAAGCGCTTCCCCGAGGCCGAGGCCTGGGGCAACGACATCGGCGCGCCGATGCTGCGCTTCGCCCACATGCGCTCGGTCGACCTGGGCGTGGAGACCCACTACGCCCACGAACTGTGCGAGCAAAGCCAGTTCCCCGACAATCACTTCGACATCATCACCAACTTCCTGCTCTACCACGAGGTGCCGGAAGCGATCGGCCGCGCCATCATCCACGAGGCGTGGCGCACGCTGCGGCCCGGCGGCATCTGGTATCCGATGGACATCTACACCACCGGCAATCCGCCGACCTCGGCCTATTCCAAGTTCTCAAGCTGGTATAACCACCGCTGGAACGCCGAGGTGTGGTGGCTGGAGTACTACGACTGGGCGAACGACTTCGA
>JANRJB010000031.1:0-4124 GCA_033764265.1 Rhodospirillaceae bacterium
GGTCGAAGAGATCGTCGTCACCGCCCGCCAGCGTGAGGAATCGTTGCAGGAGATCCCACTCGCCATTTCGGCCTTCACGTCCGACGACATCAAGAAGGCCGGCTTCCAGAACCTGGGCGACATCGCGCTGCAGTCGGCCGGCATCCAGTTCAACCCGAACATGTCGGGCACCCAGGCCGGCCGGTTGAACTCGATCGTGCGCATGCGCGGTATCCAGGGCGGCCTGCTCGCCAACAATCAGGCAGTGTCGCTGTTCGTCGACGGCGTGTTCGCCATGGGCGGCGCGACCGTGCTGCCGATCCAGGACCTGGAGCGGGTCGAGATCATCCGCGGACCGCAGTCAGCATTTTTCGGCCGGAACACGTTCGCCGGAGCGATCAATTACATCACCAAGAAACCCCAGCTCGACGCCTACGAAGGCCAGATCAGCTTCTCCGGCGCGACCTACGATTCCTACGAAGTGAGCCTGCAGCACACAGGCCCGTTGGTGAATGACCGCTTGGGCTACCTTGCCAATGTACGCTTGTACAACAAGGGCTCGATGTACACCGCCACCGATGGCGGCAAGCTGGGCAAAGAAACCTCGAAAACCGCCTCGCTGGCGCTGCTCGCCGCGCCGAACGATTCCATCGACGTCAAAGTGCGCGCCTTCTTCCAGAAGGACGACGACGGGCCGTCGAACCAGGGTTACATTCGGGGTCGTACCAACGATTCATGTTCCGGTACCACCGTGCAGGGCTTGAATGCGGCCGGGCAGCCGATCACCATCAGCCCGCGCCGCTATATTTGCGGCAAGATTCCCAAGCTGGGCAGCGCCGCGATTCCGCGCGTCAGCACCAACACCAGCCTGCGTCCGCAGATTTTCTCGCTGGTCCGCCCGGGCCGCGACAATGAACTGGGCCGCGACCTGCCGCCGGCGGCGCGCACGGAGTTTCTGATCGAGCAGCTGGTCAACCGCCAGTACATTCCCGGTGTGCCGAAAATGGATGGCTTTGGCATGGAGCGCGAGACCTTCCGCTCTTCGCTCAATGCCAACTGGGAGTTCGCCGATGGCTATCTGGCCACTTTGACGGCCGGCTACAACGACATGCGCGTCAACTGGCTGATCGACTACGACAACTACGACGTTGAAAGCTGGTGGTCCGCCGACCCGCAGAAAGGCAAGGACAAGAGCGCTGAATTGCGGGTTGCCTCGCCCGGCAAAGAGCGTTTCCGCTGGCTGACCGGCGCGACCTACTACCAGCAGACCTACATCACCAACGGCGCTGGCGGTCTGGCCATTAGCGCCTGCACCACCACGACATGCGCGGTCGGCCCCTCCAACTTCGGCCTGCCGATCACCGGCGGCGACAAGGCGAAGGTGTGGGCGGTATACGGATCGCTGTCTTACGACATTATCGTCGAACAACTTACGATCGACGTTGAGTTCCGCTACATGCAGGACGAACGCACCAACACCCAAGCGGTCGGCACGTCGTTCCGCGCGTTCACCGAGAAATTCAAACAGAAAACGCCCCGTGTCATTCTGACTTACAAGCCATCCGAGGCGACGACGATTTACGCGCAAGCCTCGCGCGGGACGCTGCCCGGTGTCATCAACGGTCTGGTGTCGATCTGTAGCAACGATGCGTTCACGGTGCCGTTCATTGTTCCGGCCGGCTTGCCCGGCGCCGGCACGCCGTCGACCGCCTCGGAATGCGCCCAGATCGCCAGTCAACTGCCCGGCGGCGCGTTGATCCCATCGACACCGGCGCAGTATCTCGACGCCGGCGAGATCGGATTGAAGCAAAGCTTCCTGGACGGCACCGCCCGCGTCAACCTGACCGGGTATTACTACAAATGGAAAAATCAGCCCTACGGTCTGACCATTCGCTACTTCCGCGACGCCGATAACCCGGCGCTGCGCGACCGCATTCCCAACGCTTTCTCCAATACTCTAGGCGTCCAGACCTCGGGCAGTTCCAAGTCGAAAGGCGCGGAGATCGAGGTGGCGATGGCGCCGTCGGAGAACTGGAATTTCGGCGGCACGCTCGGTTGGAACGACAATCACTACACCGAACTGATCCTGACGGGCGGCTTCACCACCGAGGTCTACGGCAGCACAAACTACAAGGGCAAGACACAAACCCGCTATCCCGAGTGGCAGGGCAGTCTGAGCGCGACCTACACCGACGCGTTCGTCGGCGACTGGACGTGGTTCGCGCGTTCGGATGCCATTTATTTCGGCAAGGCGTGGTCGGACATCGGCAACTTGTCCTACTCCGACGACTATTGGCTGGTGCACGCCCGCGCCGGCCTGGAACGCGAGGCATTGCGTGTCGAGCTGTACGTGCGCAACCTGCTGCAGGAAAAGGGCTGGTCGGGCGCCAACAACCGCGCCGATTTCGGCGTGCAGGGCGACCTGACGTTCTTCGCCCAGGGCATCTCGGTGGCCCCGCAGGACAAGCGCCAGTTCGGCCTTCGCGTTAACTACACGTTCTAAAGCTGATTTCGACGTCGCGGACGGGGCCGGCGGCGACGCCGGCCCCGTTTGACTTTGGGCGGTGGCATCAAGGAAATGACTTTCCCGCATTGCTGGCTCCGTTTTCCGCATTTGCCGTCATGACGGCCATTTGCTCAAATGCCAGCCTCGCGATTCAGCCTGACCGGTTCGGAGACCGCCATGTCCAACGCCTCTTTGCCCGACCAAGCGCACGATGCCAATTCCAGCGTTACCGGCCACCCTCGGTCCGTGACTTTCGTCCAGCGCGGCCGGGCGGGGATGGAGTTCCTGGGTTCGCTGCAGCATTACGTGGCCGGCGCCGTGCGTCAGCGCGCGCGCGACGACTTCAACGCCGACCCCGAGGGCGTGGCCCTGGCGCGGACCTGGACCGATCGCCACAACGAGCCGTGGTCCGAGCGGATCGCTAAGGCCAAGGCGGTTGCCGAGCGTTCGCCGACCTACCGCTACGACCGGCTGATGCAGCGTTACGTGGCCGAGGAGGTCTATGTGCGCGGCGTGCCGGCGGCCGAGCAGCGCCGCAAGGAAGCCGAAGCGTTCTATGCCGTGCCGATCAAGCCCGCCGGCGGCACTCTCGAACTCGATCCCGCCATCGAAATTCCCGCCTATCACAGCGAGACTGAATGGCACCTGATGCCGGGCGGCTGGGACAGCTACGACCTGATGGGCATCACCATGGGCTCCGGCGTCGGGCCGTTGGTATTCGCCCGGGGCGGCTTCGCCGCGGTCGAGGTCGACGACGATCTGCGCCAGCAGCGCATCGACGTCGCCAAGCAATTTCCGAAGGCATCGTACAAGCGCATTTACGAGCCCGGCTGCGGCGGCTTCGGCACCCTGTGGGCGGTCCACACAGTATTCCCCGAAGCCGAGTTGATCGGCAGCGACCTGTCGCCGCACCTGCTGAAACAAGGCCACATGAACGCCGAGCGGTTGGGAATTCCCGTGACCTTCAAGCAGCGCGACGCGCGCGACACGCGTGAACCCGAAAACTCGATGGACGGTATCATCATGTACGCCCTGCAGCACGAAATGCCGGTGGACGTGAACGTGGCCGCGTTGAAAGAGGCCTTCCGCATCCTGACGCCGGGCGGCGACCTGGTGATGAACGATCCGCCGCCGTTCGCCGCCGTGCATCCGCTGCAAGCGGTCGTGCTGGACTGGGATACCGAACACCGCGGCGAGCCGTTCTTCACCGTCACCCGCGAGATCGAATGGGCCGATGTGATGAAGGACATCGGTTTCGTCAACGTCGAGGCCTATTCGTTGGGCGCGCAGGGCTACCCGTACGTGGTCCGCGGCTCCAAGCCGGCGTAAGTCAGGGGCGTCGTTTCATGGTCAAGCCGCCGAGCGAGCCGTACACCGGCGACGAAATGCTCGACAATGTCATCCGCATGAACACCGAGCTGATGTCGGAGCTGTGGATTCTGCGCGACCGCGTCACCATCCTGGAGCACATGCTGCAGGATAAGGGCGTGGTCAGCCGCAAGGCCCTGGACGACTTCGTGCCCACCGGCGAACTGGCCAGGGAGTTGACCCGCGAGCGCGACGCGCTGGTGGAGCGGGTCGTGGGCGGTGCGTGGATGCAAGGTTATTCGGTCGATTCGCTGGTCGCCAAAGCCAAGAA
>JANRJB010000032.1:0-1689 GCA_033764265.1 Rhodospirillaceae bacterium
GATCGCCGGCCTGCCGAACGACAAGATCGTGCGCATCCCCACCTCCGACAATTTCTGGGCCATGGGCGACACCGGCCCATGCGGCCCCTGCACCGAGATCTTCTGGGACCACGGCGACAAGATCGCCGGCGGCCCGCCCGGCAGCCCCAATGCCGACGGCGACCGCTTCGTCGAGGTCTGGAACCTGGTCTTCATGCAATTCGAACAGGTCACGCCCGACCAGCGCATCAACTTGCCCAAGCCCTCGGTCGATACCGGCATGGGGCTCGAGCGCATCGCCGCGGTGCTGCAGGGCAAGCACGACAACTACGACATCGACCTGATGCGCGCGTTGATCGAGGCGGTCGCCGGCGCGGCCAAGACCGATCCCGACGGCCCGCACAAGGCCTCGCACCGCGTCATCGCCGACCACCTGCGCGCCTCGGGCTTCCTGATCGCCGACGGCGTGCTGCCGTCCAACGAAGGGCGCGGCTACGTCCTGCGCCGGATCATGCGCCGCGCCATGCGCCACGCGCACATGATGGGTTGCCGCGAGCCGATCATGCACAAGCTGGTGCCGGCGCTGTTGGCGCAGATGAGCCAGCAGTTCCCCGAACTCGACCGCGCCCAGGCGCTGATCGTCGAGACGCTGCTGCTGGAGGAGACCCGCTTCAAGTCCATGCTGGAGCGCGGCTTGAAGCTGCTCGACGAGGAAACCGGCGCGCTTGCCACGGGCAGCCGCCTTTCGGGCGAGGTCGCCTTCAAGCTGTACGACACCTTCGGCTTTCCGCTCGACCTGACCCAGGACGCGTTGCGCCCGCGCGGCATCGGCGTCGATCTCGACGGCTTCAACGCCGCCATGGAGCGCCAGCGCGCCGAAGCCCGCAAGGCCTGGGTCGGCTCGGGCGAGGCGGCGACCGAGAAGGTCTGGTTCGAGATCAAGGACAAGGCCGGCGCCACCGACTTTTTGGGCTATGCCACCGAAACCGCTGAAGGGCGCATCGCTGGGCTGGTGGTCGATGGCCAGCCGGCCGACAGCGCGGGCCCGGGTGCGAAGCTGGCGCTGGTCGCCAATCAGTCGCCGTTCTACGCGGAATCGGGCGGCCAGATCGGCGATACCGGCGTCATCCGCACGTCCGGCGGCGCCGAGATCAAGGTCGAGGACACGCAGAAAAAGGCCGACGTGCTGCACGTGCACCTCGGCACCGTGGTCAAGGGCACGGTCAAGGTCGGCGACGAAGCGGTGTTCGCGGTCGACGGCGCGCGCCGCGCGGCCATCCGCGGCCACCACTCGGCCACGCACCTGATGCACGCCGCCCTGCGCACGCTGGTCGGCGAGCACATCACGCAAAAAGGCTCGTTGGTCTCGCCCGATCGGCTGCGCTTCGACGTCAGCCACCCCAAGGCGTTCTCGGCCGACGAGATCAAGGCGATCGAGGATAAGGTCAACGCCGAAATCCGCGCCAACGAAGCGGTGACCACGCGCCTGATGAGCACCGAGGCGGCCATCGAGGCCGGCGCCATGGCGCTGTTCGGCGAGAAGTACGGCGACGAGGTGCGGGTCGTCGCCATGGGCACGACGGCGGAGCATCAGCCGCGGCCCTATTCGGTGGAACTGTGCGGCGGCACGCACGTGCGCCGCACCGGCGACATCGGCCTGTTCAAGATCGTGGGCGAGTCCGCGGTCGCGGCCGGCGTGCGCCGGCTTGA
>JANRJB010000049.1:0-8845 GCA_033764265.1 Rhodospirillaceae bacterium
TCGTTCAGACCGGCGGATCGATCCTGTCCGAACAGAACAACACCATGACTCTGTCCGGCGCGATCACGCTGGGCACGCCCGGCAAGCTGCGCATCAACGCCAACGGTTCGGCGGCCGAGACCAACGTGTCCGGCACGATCACCAATTCGGGCGCCATCGAACTCGATTCCTCGTCGGGCGGCGCGGACGCGACGCTCGATCTGCTCTCGACCGGGTCGATCGTGATGAACGCCGGCGGCATCATCCAGGCCGTGGCCGGCTCGGGCGGCACGCGCTTCATCCGCAACGGCACCATCACCGGCGCCGGCACGCTCGACATCGATCAGAATACGACGTTCTCCAATCTCGACGTGGTCACCACGGGAACCGTCGATATCGCCTCGTCCAAGGCGCTGACGCTGACCAGCACCGCCGGGGCTTCGACCATGGCGTTGAACGGTAGCGCGTCATTCGCCGGCGGCGGCTCGCTGGTGCTGGCGGTTGGCACGGAACTCAACTTCAACAGCGGCACCAACATCACGCTGTCATCCACCACCGCGGCCGTGAACGTCGGCTCGGACGGTTCGGCCAGCTTCTTCGTCAACGGCACGGCGGTGCTGAAGGTCAACAACACGCTGGATGCCGATCAGGGCCGCATTTCCGGCGACTTCACCATCGGCTCGACCGGAATCCTGCTGTCGGAACAGAACAACACGATGTCGGTCGACGGCTCGATCACCATCGATTCGGGCGGTCAGCTCAAGGTCAACGCCAACGGCAGCTCGGCCGAACTCAACTTCGGCGGCGTGATCCTGTTCAATTCGGGCACGATCCTGCTGACGTCGGACTCGGCAAGCTCCGTCACCATGGACTTCACCGCCGCCGGCACCATCAACAACGCCGCCGGTGGCGTCATCCGCACGTCGATCGGCGCGGGCGGCGCCCGCACGTTCAAGGCGGTCGCCATCTCGAACCAGGGCTCGATCGACATCGACCAGGATACGACCTACCAGGGCGCGGCGACGATCACCAACTCGGGTTCGATCGACGTTGCCTTGGGCAAGACGCTGACGCTGATCAACTCGGGCGGCGCGCCCTCGATGATCCTGAATGGCTCGACCACGCTCGGCGGCGGCGGCACGCTGTCGATCGATTCCGGCTCGACGCTCACGGTCAACACCGCAATTACATTGTCCAGTTCGACCGTGGCGCTCAACGTCGGCGCCACCGGCTCTGCCACCGTCAACGGAACGGGCGTCATCACCGTGGCCAACACGCTCGACGCCGACCAGGGCCGCATCACCAATGCACTGGTGGTCAACACCGGCGGCGTCATCCTGGCCGAACAGTCCAACACCATGACGCTGTCTGGCTCGGTGACCATCGGCACCAGCGGCATCCTGCGTGTCAACGCCAATGGCTCGTCGGCCGAACTGAACATCAGCGGCAACGTTAGCAATACCGGCACGATCGAACTGACCTCGAGCACGTCGGCCAACTCGACCCTGGACCTGACCGGCGCGACGCTGACCAACAACAACAACGGCTTCTTCAAGATCATGGCCGGGGCCGGCGGTTCGCGTTTCGTCAACGGCGGGGCGATTGTCAACGACGGCTTCCTGACGGCTGTCGGCGCGGCCACGGGCACGATCTCCTCTTCGTTCACGATGGGCGCGTCGGGCGTAATCCAGGTCGACGACGGTGCATCGCTGACGTTCGCGAACGGCTTCGCCAACCCGAACGCCATCCAGATCCGCCAGACCTCGGGCACCACCACCAGTACGTTCAACGTTACCTCCGGCACGATCACCAACAACTCCACCATCGACGTAACTAACTTCACCGGCAACGCAATGGTGGCCAACGTCGGCGCGGCGATCAACAACACCGGAATCTTTGTGCTGCTCGACGCCCAAGGTGCCGGCAGCGTCACCGCCAACTTCACCAAGGGCGTCAGCAATTCGCAGCTGTTCCGTCTGACCGCTTCGGCCGGTCCGGGTGCGGCGGTCACCGCCAATTTCACCGGCGGCGGCTCGTTTACCAATAACTCGTCGGGTCTGTTGTCGATCGTCGCCGGCAACGGCGGCGCTCGGACCATATCGGGCGAGATCAACAACCTGACCGGCGGCACGATCGATGTGGAGACCAACACCACGTTTGCGCTGGGAACAACGACGCTCGACAACAGCGGTCTGTTCGACGTCAATGCCGGTGTGACCGCGAACTTCACCTCAACGACCGCGCAGTTCCATAACTTTGCCTCCGGCACGTTCTCGATCGACTCCAGCGGCACCGTCAAGATGAACGGCACCGACATCGACAACGATGGTGTGCTGGTCGTCAATGGTACGTTGTTCATGGGCGACGGGATCGACAACGGCGCCGACGGCGGCGATCTGATGAACGACGGCTCGATCACCGGCTCGGGCGCCATCTTCATGGAAGGCGGCACCTTCACCGGCAACGCCGCCGGCGGCAGCGTCACGCTCAACCCCGGCAACTCGCCCGGCATGCTCACCATCGACGGCAACATCTATTTCAACGACCGGTCGAAGGTGGTGATCGAAATTGGCGGGCGCAATCGCGTGTCGGAGTACGATGTGCTGGCCGTGCGCGGGCGGTTCGCCCTCGGCGGCACGCTGGCGGTGGCGGCCTACGGCGCGTTCGCGGCGGCGGCCGGCGACAGCTTCGACGTGATCGAGTGGAACAGCCGGTCCGGCATGTTCCACGAGGCCGAGGGTCTCGACCAGCACGCCGGCGTGGCGCTCAAGCCGCTGTTCAAGGACGACGGCCTGACGCTGCAGGCGCTGGCCGTCACGCACGACGGCGGCGCGGGCGACGATGCGCTCAACGGCACCGATGGCGACGACGCCCTGGTCGGCCGCGACGGCGACGATACGCTGTCGGGCGGCCTGGGCTCGGACCTGCTGCTGGGCGGCGACGGCGACGACACGCTGTTCGGCGGCGCGGGCGACGACACGCTGGTGGGCGGCAAGGGCAGCGACACGGCGGAATACACGTCGTCCACGGCATCGATCAGCGCCGACCTCGCGGCCGGGCGCATCGCCGACGGCCTGGGCGGGGTGGACACGGTGATCTCGGTGGAGAACATCGTCGGCACCGGCCACGACGACCTGATCGTCGGCGACGACCGGGCCAATGTCATCGTCGGCGGCGGCGGGGCCGACACGCTCACCGGCGGGGCCGGCGCGGATGTGTTCGTGTACCGCGCGCCGTCCGAGGGCGGCGACATCATCACAGACTTCGTGTCGGGCGAGGACGCCATCCGGCTCGACGGCGCGGGCTTCGGGTTGACCGGCGCGGTGGCCGAGGGCGCCAACTTCTCGGTGATCGGCCAGGCCTACGACGGCGCCAACGCCGGGGCCAACGCGGCGTTCGCGGCGAATGCCCCGACGCTGGTGTACTCGACCGCGACGCACGCGCTGTACTACGACGCCAACGGCGCCGAGCCGGGCGGCTACGCCATCCTGGCCACCCTGCAGCCGGGCGCCACACTCACGGCGGCGGACATCCAGCTGGCCGCCGGAAGCCTGGTGTAGCGCCGGTCAGACGCCTTCCGCTCCCCAATCACGTGGGAACGTCGGCGCTCAATTTGAAGATGCGGTCGAGCTCTTCCAGCGTTCTTGCGATCAAGCGGGCCCGCCGGGGGTCGGCGCCGTCGGGTGTCGCGGCATAGAGCTGGAGCAGGTATTTGGCCTTGGTAACGGCCTCTTGCGCCGACACGGCCGGCGTCGACTCCAGGAAATCCTCGAACTCTTTCTGCCGGAACCTCAGCGCCGCCTGGTCCGCCTGGACGTCGGCAAGCCGCCGGCGGATATCGGTCTGCTTCTGGGCCGCCATGCCGCGATGGCGATCAAGTTCGACGGGATCGTCTGCCATGGCGTGATGCGGCCGCCGACGCGGCTTTGGCCCCGCGACGACTACTTCGTCCTGATCTTGAGTGGCGTCGCAACGTGTTCGTTCTTGCGCGATTGATAGTCGGATTTGGACGCGCTCTTGGCGCCGGTCTGCTTGGGCTTCTTGTTCTCTCGCCCGCTCTTTCGTTCGCCGCGTGCCATGTATGTCGCTCCTCGGGAAAATGGTCCGATGTGACGAGCCCGTCACACCGTCGCGCCGGCTCGATGAATAAAGGGCTTGGACCTCAAATGCGGGCGCCAGGATTACAGAACATCGCAAGTTGCGCCCGGATCGGTGACGGGATCAGGTCTATCAGGTCTACCCAACCGAAGCCATGCGTTTGTTTGGACTCAGCCTCCGGCAGCGCACCAGCGCGCAAACATGTATGCTGCGGCAGACATGTCGGTCGCGAGGGGGAGGGGGCCATGTTTCTAACCGGTGAGTTCGCGCGTCGGCCACGACGGGCCGGTCTGGGCGCGATGATGGGTTGCGCGCTCGCAGCCTGGGCGATGCTCGGCGGATTGGACGGCCGCGTGCACGCCGCGGAGTCCATGCAGGTGATCACGCTGCGGGCCGCGGACGGCGTTGAAATCCCCGCCGTGCTGCGAATCCCGCCCGGCGGGCTCAACGCGCGCGCCCCGGCGGTGGTGTTCGACCATGACGGCCCGATCGGGCATCCGACCGATGCCGGCGATGCCGCGCGCTGGCTGGCCGAGGCGTTCGCGCGTGCCGGCTACACCACGCTCAGTCCGCTCTCGCGGCACTTCTCGGGGCGCGGCTCGCCCGGTTATCCGCGGGCCACGTTCATGTCCGCCACCGCCGACATCCGGGCGGCGGTCGATTGGCTGGCCCAGATCGACGGCACGGCCGGCATCGTGCTGGTCGGACAGGGTCTCGGCGCGACGCGGGTCGCGGCCTACGCGGCCCAAAGCGGCGACCGGCGCGTCAAGGCGATGATCCATCTCGATCCGATGCCGGACCTGCCCGCATGGATGAAAAGCCGCCTCGGACCGGCCGGCTACGATGCGGTGGCCGCCCGCGCACGGGCCTTGGTCGACGCCGGCACGCCGGGTGCCTACGTTTACGAACCGCTCAACCCGCCGGCCGGCGCCGATGCCGTGGGGTTGCTGCAGTCCGCGGCGGCCTGGCTCGACTGGTGGGGGCCGGACTCGACGGCACGCCTGACCGCGTTCGCCGGCCGCATCGCCGTGCCGCAACACACCATGACCGGCCCGGCCGATCCTTCGCGCACCGGCGATATCGCGCGTCAGGCGCTTGCGTGGCTGGCGGCGCAAGACCTCGCGCCGACGCCCGACATCGACATATCGGTGGTGGACTCGGCCTCCCGCGATGGTCGCGTGATGTCGGGCCTGATGTACGAGCCGGCAACCGGGCGCGACCCGGCCGAGCCCGCCGTCATCATGCTGTACGGCAGCGGCGGCGACACGCTGTGGAGTTCGAGCCACTGGTTCTCGGCGCGTCTGGCCGAGCACGGCCACACCGTCATCGCCGCGCGCACCCGCGCCGCCGGGCCCTTGATCCGCTCGACCACGATCGAGTCCGAGATGCACGATCTGGCCGGCTGGGTCGAGACCGCGGCGGCGATGGGATTCCGCACGCTCTTGATGGCCGGCCACAGCCTGGGCGGCATCCGCGCCACTTATTACGTCGTCTCGACCGGCGATGCGCGCATCAAGGGTATCGTCTATCTGTCGCCGACAGTCGATTACCCGGCCATGGCGAAGGCCAGCCTGGGCGCGGAGAAGTACCGTGCCATGGTGGCCGACGCCGAGCGGCTTGTGGCCGCGGGCGAGGGCGCGCGGCGCATTGTCACGGGCGCCGGTCCGCTGCCGCCGCCGGCCGTGCCCGGCACTATCCGCGAATTCGACTATACCGCCGAGGCGTTCCTGTCGCGCTTCGGGCCCGGCGCGGTCACCACGCACACCGAACAGGTGGCCAGGCTGTCGATCCCGATCCTGGCGATGGCCGGCAGCCGCGACAATCTGGCCGGGCTCGATTACTTGCGGCGGTTCACCGCCGCCGCCGGCGGCCCGGCCGAGATGCGCTGGTATGACGACGGTGCGCCGCATAGCTTCGAGGGCTGGGAGGACCGCGTCGTCGCCGACACGCTGGCCTGGATCGCGGCGCGGTTCCCGTGACCGCGCGCCGCCATCGCGTTGAACGGACGCGGCGCGTTTCTATAATGCCGCCGATGTATAAAGCCTTGCGAGTTGACCCGTGACGACACCGCGCGAGCTGCTCCGCCGCGGGGCCCATGCCCCGCTGCACCACGCCGTTTATTCCATTCTGCGCGGCCGGCTGCAGGAAGGGCGCTACCCGTCCGACCTGCCGCTACCGGGCGAGCATCACTTGTCGGGCGAATTCGGCGTGTCGCGCGTGACGGTGCGACGCGCGCTGAGGCAATTGTCCGATGAGGGCTGGATCGAAAAACAACCGGGCATCGGCACGTTTCCGTCGGCGTCGGGCAACCGCGATCTCGCGCTGCCGTTCAACGACTACCTGGAGTATCTGACCAAAACCACCGCGCCCTACAAGCTTAAGCTGGTGGCATACGAGGTCATCAAGACGCCGGAGTTTCTCAAGGCGCGCAAATTGAATCTCGGCCGCCGCGTGCTCAAGATTCAGCGCCTGAGCCTGCTCAAGGCGCAGCCGGTCCACTTCCTGGTCAGTTATATCCCCGGCGATCTGGCGCATGTCGTCACCAAGCGCGATGCCGGCAACAAGCACGTCATGAGCATTCTCGAGGCCGGCGGGGTGCGCATCACGCACACCGACTTGCTGATCTCGGCCGTGCCGGCTGATCTCGCGGTCGCCGCCCGGCTGGAGGTCGCGGCCGGCAGCCCGCTGATCGCCGCGCAGCGCATCTCGGTCGGCGAGGACGGCGAACCGGTCGAGTTCTCGGAATCGTACTCGCGGCCCGACATGTTCCGCTACCGCATCTCGCTCGATCGCGGGAACGGCCGCGCCAACGCCGTGCGCGAGGAGGTCTAGCGGAGGGGGACGGGGCCGCCGCGCGACGAACGCCTGGCGTGCGCGGCTCGGCAAACCGCTCGCTCCGTCAACAGGGGTTGGTAACCTGTTTTCGCGGAGATACAAGTGGGCGCCGCTTGGCGCGATTGATGAGGCGAGGACACTTGGCCAACATTGACGTTGATGTAGCGGTCATTGGCGCGGGAATCGGCGGTCTGACCGCCGCGCTGGCCCTGCAGCGCGCCGGCCGGTCGGTGGCGGTGTTCGAGCAGGCCGACCGCTTCGGCGAGGTCGGCGCCGGCATCATGCTCACCCCCAACGCCTCGCGGGTGCTGATCGACCTCGGGCTCGGCGAGCGACTGGCGGACCACGGCACGCGGCCACGCGCGACCGTTTATCGCCGATACGATAACGGCGAGATCATGACCGAAGCCCGCGTCGGCGAAGACTCGGAGGCGCGGTTCGGCGCGCCCCAGTACCAGATCCATCGCGCCGACCTGCACGACCTGCTGCGCCGGGCGGTCGACGCGCGCGACCCAGACTGCATGCGCACCGGTCACGCCCTGGCGGAGATCGCCCAGCGCGACGGGTCCGCCGAGGTGGCGTTCGCCCACGGCGGGTCGGTCGTCGCCCGCGCGGTGATCGGTTGCGACGGCATCCACTCGCGCACGCGCGCGATCCTGATCGGCGCCGAGCGGCCGCAATTCACCGGCCAAGTGGCGTATCGCGGTTTGGTGCCCGCGTCCGTGCTGCCGGATCACATGCTGGCGCATGCGTCCGCCGTTTGGATCGGGCCCGATCGCCACGTCGTCCAGTACGCCGTGCGCGGCGGGCGGCTGATCAACTTTGTCGCCATCGTCGCCACCGAACGCTGGGAGGAAGAGGGCTGGAACATTCGCGCCCACGTCGGCGAACTGGTGGACCGCTTCGCCGGATGGCACCACGACCTGATCTCGCTACTGATGGGCACGCCCGATGGCGCCTGCTTCAAGTGGGGGCTGTTCGACCGCGAGCCGGTCGAGCGCTGGAGCTACGGCGTGGTGACGTTGCTGGGCGATGCGGCCCACCCGATGCTGCCGTTGATGGCGCAAGGCGCGGCCACGGCGATCGAGGACGGCTGCGTGCTGGCGCGCTGCCTGGCCCTGCCGGTGCCGGTGGCCGAGGCTCTGGCGCGTTACGACCGCGCGCGCATCAACCGCACCAGCAGCATTGTCCGCCGCTCGCGGGCCGCGAAAGACCTCTACCAGCGCGTGACCGGCGACAAGGCGCAGGAGCGCCGCGCCGCCACCGAGGACGTCTACGCCTACGATGCCCGCCTGGTGCCGGTCTGACACCTTGCGGATTGCTGCAAGCACGGCCCCAGCCCCGGCCATTACGCATTGCAGGGGGATGACGGTCTCAGTTAACCTGTATCTTGGCAAATACAGGGGCGGCCCGCCCAGGCGGGCCCGGCAACGGAGGGGATCATGGCGGTTCAAGTGGATGCGCGGCGCAGGCGCGTGACGCGAGGCGGCCGGTTGCGGGCCGGTGCGGCCGCGGCGATCCTGCTTGGCGTGACGCTGGGCGAAGCGCCGGTGCTGGCGCAAGGGGCGGCCATGATCGAGGAGATCATCGTCTCGGCCCGCAAGCGCGAAGAAAACCTGCAGACCGTGCCGGTGGTGGTTTCAGCCTTCACCGAGGAAAGCTTGAAGCGCCTGCAAGTGCGTGACCTGCGCGACCTCGGCATGCTGACCCCGGGTTTCACGTTCGAAGGCTACGCCAACGGCGCCACGGCGACGCCGGTCATCCGCGGTCTGGCCGAACTCAACCTCAACGATCTCGAGAACAACGTCTCAACATTCTTCGACGGCATTTACCTGCCGCGCAACTACATGACCGACCCCGGCCTGTTCGGGCTGGAACGGATCGAGATCGTGAAAGGTCCGCAGAGCGCCACCTACGGCCGCAACGCCTTCGC
>JANRJB010000053.1:0-9362 GCA_033764265.1 Rhodospirillaceae bacterium
TGTAGGGCTGCGGCTTGACCGTCTTGTGCGCCATGATGAAATCGGGCGCTTCGCCGCGCTCGACCCAGGCTTCCAGCGCGGCGACCGGATCGAACGCATCCGCGCCCGGCCCGCGCCGGCAGTGGGCCATGCCCGGCACCATGAACAGGCGGACGAATTCACGCGTGGCGTCGAGGCCGCCCATGGTGTTCACCGCCGTCTGGTAATAGTCCACCGACAGCCCGGGCGGGATCTCCATGTCGTCCCAGCCGTGATACAGGATCAGCTTGCCGCCGGCGCCCTTGAACGCGCGCAGGTCCGGGTTTTGGGCGTTGTAGAGCGATTCGGTCAGCATCAGCCGCTTGTGATCGACGTCGAAATCGAACGACATCGGGTCGTAGGCCGGGCCGGGATCGTCGTAGAACGTCAGGTACTGCATGAACTGGTAGATCATCGAGGTCGGCTGGGCGATGGCCCCCTTGGCGCGCGCGCCGTTCGCCGCATCGGCGCCGATGAACGCCGGCACCCACTCGTATTCCGAGCCCGGCGCCATGCCGCCGGGAAAGATGCGATTGCCGCGCGAGTCATGGGCGCCGCCGTAGATTTTGCGCGCGACCTCGACCTCGGCGGCGGTCAGGCAGTCTGCCCGGTCGCGAGACTTGCACTGCAGCTCCGCCGGATCGAAGGCGCACGCCCGCGGATCCTGCAGCACGTCGTCTTCGACGCCGTCGAGCGTGTCGCACTTGGCCATCACCGCCTTGCGCAGCAACGGGACCTTCGCGGAACTCATGATCGGCGTGCCGTCGTCGGTCAGGTTGGCGCGCGCGCTCCACCACAGGTGCAGGGTACCGTCGCCGATCTCGTTCAGCACGGGCGCGCCGCCGATGATGCCGTCGAAATCCCATGGGAAGCGCTGCGCGGCCACCAGCGCCTGGCGGCCGCCGGTCGAACAGCCGTTGAAGTACGACCGCGCCGGGGCTTTGCCGTAGTAGGCCTCGACGATGGCCTTGGCGGCCACGGCCACGACATGGGTGGCGCGATAGCCGAAGTCGATTTCGGCCTGGCGGTCGTTGTAGGCCCACACCGCGATGCCCCCGGTGCCGATGTGGCCCATGTCGGTGTTGACCACCGCGTAGCCCTTGATCAGCGAGTCCTCGGCGGCTTCCATGTTCAGGATGCCGCACATGCCGCCGCAGCCCTGCATCAGGAACTTGCCGTTCCAGGTGGTGGTGGGCAGGCGCACTTCAAAGCCGACCGACGGGCTGACCACGCCGTTGACCTTGCAATACTCCGGCAGGTCGCGTTCGGCCGCGGCGATGCGCGCGCTTTGAATGGCGGTGGGCGCGTCGGGCAGGCCGGTGAAGTTGATCCGGGCGAGGCCCTGGCACGCGGCCACTGTCGGCGATGCTGCCGGGGCCTGGGCCATCGCCGGCCGGTTGGCCGGCAACGCGACCAACAGGGTCAGCGCGGCGAACGCGATCAGTCTCATGGGCCGTCCCTACTTCTCGAGGCTTTGCTCGAAGCTTTCGCGTTGAATCTGGGCGAAGGCGACGCGCACGCAGTTGGGGTCAAACACGGTGAAGGCGTCGGTCGGCCCGCGCGATTGATCGTAGCGTACGTCGTCGGCCAGGAAAGGCACGCCGGCGGCTTTTACAGTTCGATGCAAGGCGGCGAGGTTGTCGGTCAGGATCAGGATGCCGACCGCGCCGGCGCGCCCTGTTTTTTCACACGCGCCCGCGCCGGGCTGCAGGTTATCGGTCCACGACAAGCCGATGGACCCGCCCAGCCGCGCGCCCTGGCGCAAGGCAATCGACCGACCGCGCGTGGCGCCCGGCGAGATCAGCGACAGTTGTCCGGGGTCGGTCACCGTTACGTCGTACTCGACCGTGAAGCCCAGCAGGTCGCGATAGAACCGCAACGACGCGTCAGGGTCGGCAGTCATGATGGTGGTGCGCCGCACCGGCGACAGCCGGGCATCGTCGGTTTGCGCGGTCGCCCCGCCCGCCGCCAATACCGCGATCACAAGCGCGAGAAGCCCCCGCCACCGGCGGACCGATTCGCCCGTTGCTGCCCGGACACCGCGCATGGAGGCCCCCGTTCGATTCGATGCTGCCGGGGAAATGTAAACAAAAACCGAGGCTTAGCCATGAGAAACTTTTCCCTTGCAACTAGTTTCGACTCTGAAATGTTAGACGACTGCGGTTACGGAGAAGCACCCCGGCCCGCCGGTCCGACCGGCAGGGCGACCAGAGCCGACAAGGCCGCAACACGGGTGTGGTTGGGGGTCCGCGCTTGGACCGAGGACACGTAACGCCATGCAGACCGCAAGCCATCAGGCCCTTCATCTCGACGTCAAGACCTTGGCGCGGGAACGGGGCGCCCACCGCCCCCGCCATCCGTTGATGCCGCCGGCAGTGCTGGCCTTCACCCGCTATTGGATGCGGCTGAGCCAGACGCGACCGCCGCGCTGGTCGCTGTTCCACATGATCGACGTGCAGGACATCGCGCCGTACGTGACGGTGCTGCGGTGCGACGGCGGATCGGCCTTCACGGTCGAGTTCATGGGCTCGGCCGTGGCCACCATGCTGGGCGAGGACTTGACCGGCACGCGCGTCACGCAGGCCAGCCCGACCTTCGCCGACATCGACTGGTTCGAGCGTTGCCGCGCGGCCATCGCCCACCACGATGTGGTGGTGTCGAATGGCTCGGCCACGCCCAAGCACACCTCGCGCATCGATTTCGTGGCCGCCGATTATCCGTTCATGGACGACGCCGGCGTCGACGTCAGCCGCGTGGTCGCCTTGACGGTGGCCACCGTCAATTGAGCGCCGCGACACCGGCGATCGGATCCCTTAGCATGGCGCGCTCCGCAATCCGGAGCGCGCCATGTACATTCCCGACAAGTTTCGCGTCAGCGCGCCCGGCCGGCTGCACGCCTTCGTTCGTACCCACCCGTTCGCGACCCTGATCACAGCAAGCGGCGAGATCGAGGTCAGCCATATTCCGCTGTTCCTCGACCTCGGCCGATCGCAGTTGCGCGGCCATGTCGCGCGGGCGAACCCGCATTGGCGCGCGATCGGCGACGGCGCGCCGACGCTGGCCATCTTCAACGGCCCGCAGGCCTACGTCACGCCGCAAGCCTATCCCAGCAAGCGCGAACACGGCCGTGTCGTGCCGACGTGGAATTACGCGGTCGTGCATGTCGCGGGGCAGGCGCGCGCGGTGTCCGACCCGGTGTGGCTGGCCGCGAACGTGAACGAACTGTCCGATCAGCAGGAGTCCGCGTTCGCGCACGCCTGGGCGGTCAGCGACGCGCCCGACGACTACATCGACAAAATGCTGGGCGGGATCGTCGGCATCGAGATCGCCATCGCGCGGATCGAGGGCAAGTTCAAACTGAGCCAGAACCGGGCGGAGCCGGACCGCGCCGGCGTGATCGCTGAACTCAAGGCCCGACACGCATCGCCGGAGCACGCGATGTCCGCCCTGATGGAGCAGATGCCCGGTTAAGCGCGCCGCGCCTCCGCGAGCGCGCGCACGATGGGAATGTGATTGGGCTGGATGGCCGCGGGCAGATTGAACGGATCGCAGAACGTCGCGTCGTAGATTTCAGCGCTGCGGGCGGCGACATGGTCGGCTTCCACAGCGCCGCTCAACACGATCTCGATGTGGCGGGCGTGCACGGCAGTCACGCTCAAGATTCGATCGACCCGCCCGTCGAGGCCGGTTTCCTCTTTCAACTCGCGCAGCATGCCGGCTTCGGGCACCTCGCCCGCCGCCAGGTAGCCGGCGGGCAGGCCCCACGGCCAGCGCCGGCGATAGACGTGGCGCAGCACCAGCACGCGGCCGGCCGGATTGAAGAACGCGCCGACCACGCCGACGTTGAACTTGGCGTTGGCGGCCCACAGGCCGGCGCGGATCAAAGGCAGCGGCGCGGACCGGAACAGGGTTGAAAGCACGGTTTTCATGACGGTCACGTTCGGGGTGCGCTCGCGGGGGGTTCACGGTCGATCAATGTTGACCACTCCATCGCGCACGGCAGCGGGGTCGAGGGCCGCGAACGCATCATACTGGCTGAGAAACACCCGGCCGGTCAGTCCTTTGATCAAGGATGTTCCATCCAGGCGGTCCATGACCGGGCCCTTCACTTCGGATAAGTGCAGGGCGATCCCGGCGGCGCGCAAACGCTCCATCAGACTGACCAGTCCGTCGAGCGCACTGGCGTCGATGAAGTTGACAGCCGAGCACATCAGCACCACGTGACGCGTCTGGGGGCGGGCCAGCGCGAGCTCGAAGACGCGGTCCTCAAGATAGCGGGCGTTGATGAAGTATAGGCTCATGTCGATGCGGACAGTGAGCACCGTCGCGCTGTCGACGACGCGATGACGCAGGACGTTGCGGAAATGCTGGGTACCGGGCACCAGTCCGACAACGGCGATGTGCGGACGCGCCGTGCGCCACAAAAACATCAGCAGCGAGACCAGAATTCCCGCGGCAATGCCCGCCTCGACGCCGACACCGGCCACCACCCCCATCGTGACCGCCATGGCCGAGAAATCAGCGCGGGAATAGGCGTACACATGGCGGATGGCGCCGAAATCGACGAGACCAAGCACGGCAACGATGATGGTCGCGGCCAATACCGCCTGGGGAAGCAACGCAAGCAGCGGCGTCAGCAGCGCGGCTGCCAACAACATGCCGGCCGCGGTCAATAGCCCGGCGGCTTGAGTTTCTGCGCCAGCGTCGGCGTTGACGACCGAGCGCGCGAACCCGCCGGTGACGGGAAAGCCGCCAGTGAATGCGGCGGCGACATTGGCTGCACCAAGGCCCGAGAGCTCGCGGTCGGGATCGACCCGTTGGCGGCGGCGCGCCGCCAGCGTTTGCCCAACCGAAACGGACTCAACGAATCCAACTAGGGCGATCAATGCGGCACTGGGCAGCAAGGCGGCGACCAGGGCGGCATCCAGAGGCGGTGCGGTCAGCGGAAGCCCGCCGGCCGGCAGATGCCCGACCACCGCCACGCCGCGCGAATCGAGGCCGAAGATGGCGACGGCGGCGATGCCGGCGCCGACCGCCACCAGCGGCGCGGCCTTGCTGATTGACGCGGCGGCCGAAGCGCCCAGGCCGGAGCGACGCAAGAGCGGGTCGAGTCCGCGCCGCGACCACGCGAGCCATGCCAGCGCGGCGGCACCGACCGCCAGCGTGGACAGATTGGTCTGCGCGATGTTGCCGATCAAGGAGGCAACCAGTGCTTGGAGGGTTTCGCCGCCGCCGCCACCCACTCCGAAGACATGCCGGATCTGCCCGGCGGCGATCAGCACGCCAGACGCGGAAACGAAACCGACCATCACCGGGTGACTCAGCAAGGTGGCGATGACACCCAGCCGAGCCGCGCCCATCACGACCATGAGCAGGCCCGACACCAGCGCCAGCAGCCCCGCTGCCGCGACGTATTCGGGCGTGCCCGGCACGGCGACGGTCGCCAGCGCGGACGCGGTCATCAGCGAGATGATCGCCACGGGGCCAACCGATAAGACGCGGCTGGAGCCGAACAGCGCATACGCGACCAGCGGCGCCACGCTGGCGTAGACGCCGTGGATCGCGGGCAGCCCCGCAAGCTGGGCGTAGGCGAGGCTCTGCGGCACAAGCATGACAGTGACGATCACCGCCGCGCGCAAATCGCTGGCCAGCGATTCCCGGATGCGGGTCCGCAAACCCGCCAACGCGGCCTTTGGTGAACGCGTGTCCGGCATGACCCCGCGCTCAGAGCGCGTCCATGGGCAGCTTTAGGTAGGACACGCCGTTATCCTCCGCCGGCGGCCTAGCGCCCGCGCGGATGTTGACCTGGATCGATGGCAGAATCAGGCGTGGCATGGCCAGGGTCTTGTCACGCGCCGCGCGCATGGCGACAAACTCGGCCGCCGACACACCGTCATGGACATGGACGTTCCGCTGGCGCTGCGCCGCCACGGTCGTTTCCCAGGCGTAAGTATCTCGCCCGGCCGGCTTGTAGTCATGACACAGGAAAAGTCGCGTGCCCGCGGGCAAGGCCAAGACCCGGCGGATGGAGCGAAACAGCGTGGCGGCATCGCCGCCGGGAAAATCGGCTCGCGCCGTGCCGTAGTCGGGCATGAAAAGCGTGTCGCCAACAAAGGCGGCGTCGGCGATCAGATAGGTGACGCATGCCGGGGTATGGCCGGGTGTGTGCATCACCTTGGCGTCGACCGAGCCGATCTTGAAGGTATCGCCCTCGACGAACAGGCGGTCGAACTGACGGCCATCGGTGGCGAACTCGGCCTTGAGGTTGAACACCGTGGCAAAGATTTTCTGAACGTCGACGATGTGCGCGCCGATCGCCACCTGGCCGCCCAGTGCGGTCTTCAAGTAGGCCGACGACGACAAGTGGTCGGCATGGGCGTGAGTCTCCAAGATCCAATCCACCGCCAAGCCGCGGGTGCGAACATAGGCGACGATGCGATCCGCGCCGGCGCGCGACGTGCGCCCGGAGGCGGCATCGAAATCGAGCACCGGATCGATGATGGCGCAGCGCCGCGTCGCCGGATCGGCGACCACGTAGCTGACGGTATTGGTGGGCTCGTCGAAGAACGCGTCGATCTGAACGGACATCGTTGAACCTTGCCGGGCTTGCCGGGAAACGTGCTGAGCACCTTGTGGTTCCGGACCGGGTCAGGGTTTTCCCGTGGCCGTCGTCCGCGCGTTGATCGCCGCCATCGCCAGCCGGCCGGCGATCAGGCCCGCGCCCAGGGCGACCACGAATACTGCCGTTTCGGTGCGTCCGAAGGCCAATCCGGCCAGCGCCGGTCCGGGGCAATATCCGGCCAAACCCCAGCCGACTCCGAACACCGCCGCGCCGGCGAGCAACTTGGCGTCGATGTCCTGGGCCGTCGGCAATGCGAAGCGGCCCTCGAACAGCGGTCGGTCGCGGCCGAAAACCACACGATAACCCGCCGCGGTCACCGCCACGGCACCAGCCATCACGAACACGAGGCTCGCGTCCCAGGTTCCGGCCAGATCGAGGAAATTGAGCACCTTGGCGGGATTGATCATGCCCGACACCGACAGACCGGCGCCGAACACGAGCCCGCACAGCAAAGCAGCCAGACTGCGTGCCATGCCTCAGCCTCCGATCAGGTGACGGACGACGAACACGGTGACGAAACCCGCCGTCATGAACGTGGCGGTAGCGAGCAGCGAGCGTTTCGACAATCGGGCGATGCCGCACACGCCGTGACCGCTGGTGCACCCACTCCCGAAGGCCGAGCCAAATCCGACCAGCACGCCGGCGGCGACCAACATGGGAATCGGCGTGGCGATCGTGATGTCCGGAGTATGCAGGCCGCTGGCCGAGAGCAGGATCGGCGCCGCCAACAGTCCGACAACGAAGGCCGCGCGCCACGGCCAATCGGCCGGCGGCGGCAGGGCCAGGAGCTGGCCGGCGATTCCGCTGATGCCGGCGATGCGCCCATTGAAAAGCATCAGCAAGACCGCGGCCAAGCCAATCAGTAGGCCGCCCACGAGGGCGGCAATAGGGGTGAGTTCTGTCATGTGTGAAGTATGAGGAGGTCCTCGCTATTCCACACTGACGTGGATCAATCTCCGAGTTGCCGATGGCGGCGCAGTACGCTCACTCGGCCGCGGATTTCTTATCGTGGGTGCGCGCGGCCTGTTCGGCGGCGTGGCGGTCGATCTGCTGCTGGGTAGCGCGCTGATGCGAGGCCTTGAAGTCCTTCTGGCGCTCTTTCGTCCAGGTGTTCGACGCTTCGCGGTTGACATTGGAATTCTGGAACCGCGGGAACACATACTGCGCCACCAGCTCGTAGCTGCGCAGCTTGTTGGCGAAGGTGGTCCAGTTGGCGTCGGTGATGAGATAAGTGCCGAAGCCGCCCGACGCCTTCTGCAGCATCTCGATCTGACGGGCCGCGTCGTCGGGCGTGCCGATCACGGCGCGTCCGGTCTCGATCAGGAACTGGGCGGGATCGCCCTTGCGCTCGGGCGGCACCATCGGCAGCACGGCAACGTCCTCGAAATACTGGCACCATTCGTGCAGGCTGTACTGCACGTCCTGCATCGCCTTCTCGCGCGTCTCGGCGACATGGATCAACCCGACCATGCGCCAATCCTTGCGGTCGAGCGTATGGCCGTGCCGGCGGCCCATCTCGACCGCGATGTCCCAGTTCGCACCGGCCGCCGCCAGCGCCTCGGGCGCGGTGGCCGACAGCGACATCAGCCCGGTGCCGAGCCGGCCGGCCGCGCGCGGGCCCGACGGTGACACCATGCAGGCGGTCGCCACCTCGATCGGCCGGCCGCCGTAGGGGTGCAGCTGCAGGCGGGCGTCCTTCAGCTCGAACCAGTCGGTCTTGAGCGTGACGGTCTCGCCGCGGAACAGTTTGAGGATGCACTCGAGCGCGGCTTCCATCATGTCGCGCTGCTTTTCCGTCACCAGGCCCATCATCTTGGCGTCGGACACCAGCGCGCCAGGCCCAGCGCCGAACATCGCCCGCCCGCGCGTCATGTGGTGCAGCTGCATGATGCGGTCGGCCAGGATCAGCGGATGGTGATAGGGCAGCGAGCTGACGCCGGTGCCGAGCTTGATGTTCTTGGTGCGCTCGGCCACCGCAGCGATGATCAGCTCGGGCGAGGCGATCAGTTCGGTGCCGGCCGAATGGTGCTCGCCGATCCAGGCCTCGTCGTAGCCCCACGTGTCGAGCGCGACGATCAGCTCCATGTCGCGCTCCAGACACAGGGTCGGGTTTTCCCGCAACGGATGGATGGGCGGGATGAAAGTGCCGAAACGCAGGTAACTCATCGTCGCTCTCCCCGGCTGACGCGCGGTCAGTGTGGCAGAGCGGACCGGCGGGGCCAAGCTGCCCACGCCAAGCGGCCCACAGGTTTCAATGCGCCGGCACGGACGAAGCGTAGGCGCGCAGGAACATGTCGACGGCGGCAGCCAGGCGGCGCTCGATCTCGGCAGGCGTGTGCTTCGGCGCCATGCCGCAGGTGTTCTGCAAAGCCAGGTCGCCACCGACCAGGTTGCCGAACTGTTCGGCGGCCAGCTCCGGGTCGGGGACATTGAGTGCGCCGCGCGCGGTTTGCTCGCGCAGATACGCCGCGACCTGCCGTTGACACGCCGCAGGGCCGTTCTCGTACATGGCCTGGGCCAGTTCGGGCGTGCGGCCGCCTTCGGACAGGATCAACCGGTAGGCGCCGCCGCATTCGGGCGAGCGCACCAGGTTCATCAGGCTGCGCGCCATTTGCAGCAGGACCTCGCGCGGATTGTCGTGCACCGCCGGCGAGGGGTCGCGCAGCGGCGCGGTGAGCTGCTGGGTGCGCTCCTGCACCAGGGCTTGCCACAAGCCCTGCTT
>JANRJB010000071.1:0-1627 GCA_033764265.1 Rhodospirillaceae bacterium
GGCCCTGCGGGCCATGGTCATCAGAAACGCCGCGAGAACCGATTTTCCTGACCCGGGCCGCCCGAGGATCAGCGTGTGGCCGCCGGTCGGCTCTTTCGTCGGGTCGCCTGCTTCGTGATAGTTGAACCAGTAGCCGCTGCGTTCAGGCGTCGGGAACATGGTGATTGGCGTTGCCCAGGGTAGTTCAGCGCTGGTCTTGCCGAGTGCGGTGCGGTGAAGGGCCGCAAAATCTGCGAAGTTGCGGTTGGTGACAGCGGCTTTCCGGCTGCGGAAGCTCATGTTTCCAGGGTGCTGCGCGAAGTAATGCGTGCGTGCGGCCATCGGTTCGTTGATCAGGTTCACGCCGGTCGACGAAGCGATGTTGCGCACCTCGCCGGAGATGACTTCAAGCTGCTCGCGGCTCGGCGCGAAGACGGTGGCCGTCATGTGGTGATCGCCAAAGCTCAGGCGTTTCGACTCCAGATCGTCGAGCGCTTCCTCCAGTTCTTCGAGGAGGGACACCGCCCCATCATCGCTGGCGCGCATCAGCCGCTGTTGGCGTTTGATGCGCCCCGCCATGATGTTGCTGTTGATCGGCGTGAAGCTGTGCGTGATCACCATGTCGACGGGCAGGCTCAACTCGTCGAACATCGTCACGTTGGTTTTCGGCGGGTAGTTCTTGATCGCGAAACTGGTGCCGAAAACTCGCCCGGCGCTGCCTTCGGTCAGTTCGATGACCGCGCCGCGAAAGGTGACCCGGGTGTTTGCGACGTCCTGCGCAAGGTAGCCGAACCGGGACCCCGGAAAGATGGGGCGTTCGCGACCGGTGTTGAGGCCGGCAAGGAAGCCGAGCAGTTCGCCGTTCGTCGCCGAAAGCAGCCGGGGCCGCATCGCGGCAAAGCTCGACAGCAGGAAGCCGACAACCTCACCCAGCTTGAGCATCTGCCGTTCGGTTTGCTCGGCAAGGTTTGCTCGGGCAAGCTTCGAGAAGAAGGGCACGCGCGACGTCAGGGAAGGCCGCTTGATCACGGTCAGCGTCAGGCTGCGGTCCCGGAGATCGGCTTTCTCGAGACCAGCCCGCCAGGCGGCATCAACTGTGGCCGCGAAGTCGTCCCCGGAAATCGGGCGGAGGCCATGCGCCACCGCCCCGGACACTTTGTGAACGTAGAAAGAGAACTCGGTACCAACCTGCGCCACAACGGCCGCGAGCAGGCCCTTCGTGCGGTCGAGCAGCGCATCGTCCATCGTGAAGCTGTTGATGCCCTGCAGCCGGATGCACTGGAACAGCTCATTGCCGCGGGTCCTGACGGTCACATCATCGACCAGCGACACGTAGGGCAGCATGGCCGCGAGATCGCGCTCACGCGCGGCCTCTGGCGGCAGCACCATCTGCGCGGCGAAGCCATGATCGTCACGGGGCATAACTGTCACCCCCATGATATCTGCGGTTCTTGGTCGGCGGCGTTTCCTGCAGGCTGGTGGCGACCACATCCAGGAAGTGGCCGTCCCAATCTGCCGCGAGCCAAAGCAGCGGGTAGGAGATTGCCGCGCCAAGCGCGACGATCCAATGCTGGACCCAAAGGAAAACCAGAACAGACCCGAACAGCCAGACCATCGCATACATGATGGGCAAGCCGATCAGCTTCGG
>JANRJB010000093.1:0-6904 GCA_033764265.1 Rhodospirillaceae bacterium
GACGGCCGCGCCCAGCATCGACGGGCGCTTCTACGCCGCGGCCTGGCGGTACGGCCTCGACGCGCTGGAGGACCTGGCCGATGCCGGCCATCCGCTGACGCGGGACCGTTGTGGCGTTCTGCAGCTGGCCACCGACGACGCCGAGGCCGACCGCCTGGCCGCGATCGCCGCGCGCGGCGCGCTGCCCGAGCCGCTGATGTTTCGCGCGACCGCCGCGGAGTCCGGCGAACTGGCCGGCGTGGCAGTCGACCGCCCGGCCTTGTACTTCCCGCAGGCTGGTTGGCTTGATCCGCGCGCCTTGTGCCGGGCGCTGGCCCATGGCGCCGAGGCGCGCCTGAGCCGCGCGGCGGCGGGCCTAAGGCGCGGCGCGGGAGCTTGGGACGTGGTCGACGCCGACGACGCGGTGATCGAAACCGCCGACGCGGTGGTGTTGGCCAACGCCGGCGCGGCGACGGGGTTCGCCGCAACGCGCTGGTTGCCGCTGGGGGCGCGGCGCGGCCAGATCAGCCAGGTCGCGCCGGGCGCGGCCACCGCGCGCCTGCACAGCGTGCTGGTCTACGGCGGTTACCTGACGCCGGCCCATCGCGGCGCGCACACCGTGGGCGCAACGTTCGACTGGACGGATGACGACCCCGCCGCGCCCCAAGCGGTCGACGACGGCGACCACGTACGCAATCTGGACGATCTGGCGCGGGCGTTGCCGCAATTGAAACTGGACCCGGTCGCCGTCACCGGCGGGCGGGCCGGCGTGCGCTGTGTCACGCCCGATCATCTGCCGGCGGCCGGCCCGGTGCCCGACGACGGCGCTTTCCTGCGCGACTTCGCCGATTTGCGCCACGGCCATCCGTGGGCGCGCTATCCGACCGCGACCTATCGGCCGGGGCTGCACGTGCTGTGTGGACTGGGCGCGCGCGGCCTGTCGACCGCGGCGTTGGCGGCGGAAATCGTGGCCTGCCACATCACCGGCGAGCCGTGGCCGGTAGAGCGCGATTTGGTGACGGCGCTGCTTCCCGGCCGGTTCCTGGTGCGCGACCTGAAACGCGTCGTGGAGCGGATTTGACATTCGCATCCCCGTTGCGGCGGAACCGAGACGCGCATGTTGGAATGGGACCACGAGCCGTGTAGGGCCGCAGTGGGTGTGACGGAATTGCGACGCGGCTGGCAAGCGAGGGCGCTTGAACTGATGTGCCGGCCTTGTTATGCGAAGTGACCGTGCGTCGCCGCGATTGCTGTTCTGCCCGTCATCACCTCACCCCCGTCTCAATTCCCCCCACGTGCCGAGCGTCACGAAAACCCTGGCCGCCGCCGGCCTTGCCGCGTTGCTGATTGCCTTCGCGGTTCCGGTCCGGGCGCAGACCCTGGACACCACCACGTCGTGGTTCGAGGGCATTGACGACTGGCTGACCGAGATCGGCAGCCTGAAACTCGCGGATTTCCAGTTCTCGGTCGGCGCGGGCATGGGCATCGCACCCGACTATCTTGGCGCGGACGAATACAAACCGCTCGGACTGCCGCTGTTCCAGATCCGCTACAAGGACACGCTGACCGTCGATCCCCTGGGGATTCGCCTGCGCGTGTGGCGCAGCGACTGTTGCCGGCTGCGCGTGGTGGTCGGCCTGGCCGAGAGCCGCAGCGCCAACAAAGGCACCGCCGTGTCGAAGCTGCCGAAGGTGGATCGCGGCGTGAACATCGGCACCACCTTCGAGGGGCGCATCGTCGGCCCGGTGGCGTTTCGCTTCAACGCCCGCCAGGAAGTGGCCGGCGGCCACGGCGGGCTGACCGCGGCGCCGTCGCTGGGCTTGGTGCTGGGCGACCGCGCGCGGACCTACACCCTGATCCCCGAAGTCGCGCTGACCTGGGCCAGCGGCGGGTACATGGACAGTTTTTTCACCGTGACGCCGGCGTGGTCGGTGACCTCGGGATTGCTGGCGTTCGACGCCGGGGCCGGATTCCGCGACGTAGCGTTCCGGTTCACCGGCACCTATCGCTTCGACGAAGACTGGTCGGCAGTGCTGCGCCTGCAAGCCGCGCATTTGCTGAACGACGCCGGCCGCAGCCCGGTGACGCGGCCGAGCGGCAGCCGTTTCCAGGGCCTGATCGGCTTCGGCGCGCTCTACACGTTCTGACGACGCCCCGCTGTCATCGGCGTCGCGCCTTTCGGGCGCCACAATTGCACCACCAATCCACCATCGCCGCCCTGCACCGTGCGCGCGCTGTCGCCACGGGGATGGGTCATGCACGATTTGAGATGGTTGGCCGGCTGCGGTGCCGCCGGCGCGGTGTTGGGCGCGGTGTTGTGGGGCTGGGTCGAAGTGTCACTGGTGCCGGCGCGACTGGCGCACCCGGGACCCGACACGGCCCCGCCGATCGTGTTGGTCAGCGCGTGGCGTTGACGCCGTCGGCGGCAAGCTCGGCGAAAGCCGGTGATTCCGCCGGCGCAAGCACGGGAATCGCCAACCCCTGAGCAATGGGATGGGCCACCGCCTCGGCCTTGGACGGCGGCGCGACCGCCAGCGACGCCTCGAGCCAGCCCCACACCGCGGCCGCGAAGCCGCACAAGAGAAGCTTGGTCGAGACATCGAGTTGGGGGCCGCCGGTGGCGGATCGGCGCGGACGACCGGTTGTGCTGCGGTCGGTTCGGGTCATCGTTTCGGCCTTTGGATCGGTCATTGGTGCAAACAGGGCATTGAGGTCAGAGCCGAGGTCGACTGCATGTTGGCGCGACGGGCAGGAACAACACGCAACGTTCGACTCTGGCCTCAGTGTCCTTTCGCAACAGCGCCGCGGGCAGGTCGGCGCCGACCGATCGTGCCTTCACATCGCCGTGCCGAGCCGTGGCCGGGAACGTTAGGAAAACCTTCCCCCACCGGCCTGGGAACGCCCGTCGGCGGTCCGAAGCGGGCGGGGGAAGGAAACGCCTTCTGGTCACCGGGGTAAGGAACAAGCTCGTGGACGGTGGCCGCGAAGGCGGAACTGCTTAGGTCTTCCTGAACACGGTCTCTGGGTTGGCTTTGTGCACGATGCGGGTTGCTGCGCTCCTCAGGTTTACGTGGGAATTATTCCCACGAATGAGACAATCATACGTGACAAGACGGCCGTGTCAACATTTTTGTGGGAATGATTCCCACGAAATGTTATAGAGGAGTTCATCAACGAGGTCGATGTTTACCCGCGATGTCCGACGTGTCCGTTCCCGCCCCGCCCAAGCCCTTGATTGCGGCGGTCAAACGCCTGCTGCGGCCGCTGATCCGGCTGCTCATCGCCAAGGGCGTGGGCCTACCGGCGCTGATGGAAATTCTGAAGGGCGTGTACATCAGCGTGGCCGCCGAATCGTTCGGCGAGCCAGGCAAAACCGCCGGCGACAAAAAGATCACCGACAGCCGCATCAGTCTGCTCACGGGCGTGCACCGCAAGGACGTCAAGCGCCTGCGGGGCCAGCCCGAGGATGCATTTAGCCCGCCAAAATCGGTGGGAATCGGCGCACTGGCGGTGGCGCGCTGGATGAGCTCCGCCGCCACCACCGACGCCCAGGGACAACCGTTGCCGCTGCCGCGCCAGCCCGAGTCGGCCGGCGCGCCATCGTTCGACGGGCTGATCGAAAGTGTGTCCAAGGACGTCCGTCCGCGCGCGGTGCTGGACGACTGGTTGGCGCTGGGCGTGGCGCGACTCGACGACCAGGGCCGCGTGGTGCTGAACCGAGCCGCGTTCGTGCCCGAGAA
Source organism: Rhodospirillaceae bacterium (assembly GCA_033764265.1). Classification (GTDB taxonomy): domain Bacteria; phylum Pseudomonadota; class Alphaproteobacteria; order Rhodospirillales; family Rhodospirillaceae; genus VGEM01. The sequence continues at coordinate 3,720 of JANRJB010000093.1, forward strand.
GGGCCTTGAGGAGAAAGCCTTCTTCCTTGGCCGCAACGTCCACGATCACCTCGCCAGCGCCGTACACAACGTGCTTGGGGCCGGCAACCCCTTGATGGACCGCAGCGTTCATTACTCCCATCTGACGCCGGCCTCGGTCAAAACCCTGACCGACACGGCCGAACGCCTGGGGATGCAGTCTTTGCTGGCCATTAACCGATTGGCGCTGGAATTGTCCGATCAGGACAAGCAAAAGACCGATGCGGATCAGCGGGTCAATTTCGGCTTGTATTTCTATTCCGGCCCTTCCAGTTTGGGGGATCGGTCGGAGTCCGATTCGAGCAAGTAAATCAACGTGTTTGTGCGCGGCACGTGGCCGCGCGAAACGCTGGTGAAGGCGACGATGGCGCGAGGGGCGGTTCAGGGGCGGAAGGTGACGCGGGGCTTGGCCGCGGCGTTCGCGTGCCTGTGGCTCGCCGCGTGCGCCAGCCAACCGGTGCGCACGGCCGACAACGGGCCGAAGCCCGGCGACGGCATCGGCGGAACCGGAGTCAACGGCACCGCCGTGGCCGACGGCGGCGTAAGCGGCGACGGCCTGGGCGGCACCGGCGTGCTGGGCACCATCTCCGGCTTCGGCTCGATCATCGTCAACGGGCTCGAACTCGAATACGACCGCGACACCGCGGTGGAGACCGACGGCCGCCCGGCATCGCTTGAGGATCTGAAAGTCGGCCAGGTCATCCAGGGCGTGGCGCGCCTGCGCGGCAAGGAGCTCTACCTCGACAGCGTCGAGATGCTGCACGCCGTCACCGGCCCGATCGAGGCCATCGACCATGACCGCGAAGCCCTGACCGTGCTGGGCCAGAAGGTGCGCGTGAACCTGGGCGGCGACAAGGCGGCGGTCGACAACTTCAAGACCCTGACCGTGGGCGACATGGTCAGCATCTCCGGCCTGCGCCAACCCGATGGTGTCATCGTCGCCAGCCGCGTCGACCAGCGCCCCGACGATGGCCGCCTGATCGTGCGCGGCCTGGCCGACGCGGTCACCGCCGACAGCGTCACCATCGGCGGGCTGACCATCGCGCTCGGCAAGGATGTCACGGTTTCACCGGTCGCCAAGGGCGGACGCGTGTTCGCCTCGGGCCGCGTCATCAACGGCGCGTTCGTGCCGGATGTCGTGATCGGCTCGGCCGCGCTGCCGTTCGACGCCGACGTCAAGGACGTGTCGATCGAGGCCTATGCGCCGGCCGCCGCCAACGGCACCAGCGGCTTGATCGTCGACGGCATCGCGGTCGACGGCGCGGCGTTGCCCGCCGGCACCGCCGCCGGCGACCGCGTCGTCATCACCGGCCGCGTCAGCGGCGCCGACCGGATCACCGCCACCAGCATCGACAAGGTGCGCACGGTCATCACCATCCTGCGCGCGCGCGGCAGCATGCGGCCCGCCGCGGTACGCCCCGGCGGCCCGACCGACCGGCCCGAGCGCATCGCGCCGCCGCGCCCCGCGGCGCCCGAGCGGCCCGAGGTGGCCCGGCCCGACCGCGACCGTCCGCAGCGGGAACGCCCGCAACTCGACCGCCCCGGCGACTTCATGCCGCCGATGGTCTGAGGCCGGCGCGGAAACTCAGCGCGGCAGCGACGCCAGCTCGTCACCCGTCAGAAACCGCACGGCCTCGATCTTGTTGCCGTCGGGGTCGCGCACGAACGCGGCGTAGTAGTTGGGCGTGTAGTCGGGCCTGAGGCCGGGCGCACCGTCGCAGCGCCCGCCGGCTTTCACCGCCGCGGCGTGAAACGCATCCACCGCGGCCTTGTCGGGCGCGTTGAAGCAGACGTGCACGCCATTGCCCGCGGACGGCGGCTGTCCGTCGAAGGGCCGTTGCGCCCAGAACGCGGGGAATTGATGGCCCCAGGCGCAGCCGTAGGGCTCGTCGAACAGCCGCTTCACGCCGAGCGGGGCCAGGACCGCGTCGTAGAACGCTTTGGCCCGGGCGATGTCGGCCACGCCGACCGAGACGTGGGAGAGAAAGGGGATGGCGGGGGATGGCATGAATTGGACTTTCAATGCAGTATTGAGCCGGCCTCTGCGCGAGGCCAAGCGCTTGCCCAGCGCCCGTGGATGCGCGTAGAATTCCCAAAATGGTAATTCCTCGCAGCCCTGATGATCGTCATCGGAACCGACATTGTCGAGCGCTACTTCGCAATGCACATCGGTTACCAGGGTATCTCGGCCGCGCGCGCTCAATACCGGACGTGGTTATCCATCGCCGAGGCGGCCCGCTGGCGAACCTCGCAGGACGTGAAACGATCGCATCCCAAGGCCAGCATCCTGAAAGGCGGTCGCGTGGTCTTCAATATCAAGGGCAACGACTATCGGCTGATCGCCCTGATTGCCTATCGGGATGGCATCGTCATGATCCGGTTTTTCGGCACGCATGACGATTACGACCGGATTGACGCGGAGCGTGTGTAATGAAAACCACCTTGATTGTGATTGAGGGCGACCGCGATCACGCGGCGGCCAAGGCCCTGGTAACTAAGCTCATGGGTTCGCGCTCCGCGGGCGCACGCGCGCGCCTTGCCGCCCAGGCCCGTTTGATCGAATCATACGAACGCAGCCGTTGGCCTCGTCGCGCAGCGTCGCTCGCCGAGATTCTGACATACCTGATGGATCAGCACGGCGTTAGCCGGGCCGGATTGGCATCGATCATGGGCGGCGCGAGCCGGGTCAGTGAAGTGATCAACGGCAAGCGGGGCCTGAGTCTGTCGATGATCCGCCGCTTGTGCGAGCGATTCGACATTCCCGCGGACGTGCTGATCCATGCGACCATCAACCCGCGGCAGGACCGCGAATTGGCGGCTTGAGTGAAGGCCCCTACCCTGGCGGGCGCGGCACGGGTTTGAGGTCCGGGCGCCACGTGAACACCAGGCCGCCACCGGCATCGGGGCTGTTCCGCGACAGGCCGACCACGCCGTAGAGATTGATCGAGATGCGTTCGGTGAGGCGCACGCTGAGATAGGCCGAGCCTTCCTGCGGATCGGCCGCGGTGCGCAGCGCGCTCTGGCGAAAGTCGTAGGCGAGCCCGGTGGCGACCCGCTCGCTCCAGGCGTACTGCACGCCGGCGCTGGCCGAGATCACGTCGCGCAGCGCCAAGCCGACCGGCGCGCCCGTGATCTTGTAGCCGGCGGTGACGAACGGCAGAAAATCC
>JANRJB010000100.1:0-2972 GCA_033764265.1 Rhodospirillaceae bacterium
ATACTTGTAGACCGCGGTCAGGTTGGTCGTGCCGCCCTTGGCCGCCGCGCCCAGCGACTTCTCGAGGATCGTGGTTAGCCCGCCGGCCTTGTTGCCGGGCGACGGGTTGTTGTTCATCTCGCCGTCGTTCCTGGCGCAGTACTCCTCCCACCACTTGATGCGCTCGACCAGCTTGTCGGCGACCTCGGGCTTCACCGCACGGCGCGTCAGCAGGTGCTCGGCGCCATAGATCTCGGGCGTCTCGCTGAGGATCGCCGTGCCGCCGTGGCGCACGACCAGGTCCGAGGCGGCGCCCAAGGCAGGGTTGGCGGTGATGCCGGAATACCCGTCCGACCCGCCGCACTGCAGCGCCAGCGTGATGTGCTCGGCCGACACGGTCTGGCGCGTGTAGGTGTTGGCGTCGGGCAGCATCTCCTTGATCTGCGCCACGCCGCGCTCGATCGACTTGCGGGTGCCGCCGGTGTCCTGGATGGTCATCACCTGGAAATGCGGTCCCGGCTTGATGCCGTACATATCGAGCAGGTAGGAGAGCTGCGCCACCTCGCAGCCCAGCCCGACCATGATCACCGAGGCGAAGTTCGGGTGGCTGGCGTAGCCCCAGAAGGTGCGCTGCAGGTTCATGTAGCCTTCGCCCGACCCGGCCATGCCGCAGCCCGTCGAGTGCACGAAGGCAGCGACGCCGTCGACGTTCGGATAGGCGTCGAGCGCATCGGTGCGGTTGAAGCTGTCGGCGATGTAGCGCGCGACGGTGGCCGAGCAGTTCACCGAGGTCAGGATGCCGACATAGTTGCGCGTGCCGACCTTGCCGTTTGGCCGCACATAGCCCTCGAACGTCGCCTTGGCGTCGCCGGTGAAATACTGCGTCGGCCGCGCGTCCGTTCCGGCGGCGTAGTCGCGGTCGAAGGCCTTGAACTCGATGTTGTGCACGTGCACGTGGTCGCCCGGCTGGATCGCCTCCTTTGCGAAGCCGATGATCTGGTTGAACTTGCGCACCGGCTGGCCGGCGGGAATCGCCGCGGTGGCGAGCTTGTGGCCGGCCGGGATCCGGGCCTTGGCAGCGAGCTTTTCCGCCGCGACCTCGGCGCCGGGCAGCAGGTCCGCCCGCGCGACGACGACATTGTCGGCGGGACTCAGGCGAATGGTCAGCGGCGTCGCAGTCGACATGGCGCGTTGGCTCCGGCTGGACAGGGATTGGATTGCCGCGCAATCTACGCCGCCCCATTGGGGGAAGCAAACACCGCTGATTTGTGCACGGGCGCGCCGACGCGACGCCAACGAGGAGGTTCGGGCCGATGGCCAAGAGACTGGAAGGAAAGACCGCGTTCATCACCGCCGCCGGCCAGGGCATCGGCCGCGCCACCGTGCTGGCCTTCGCCGCCGAGGGCGCCAAGGTGATCGCCACCGACATCGACCAGGGCAAGCTCGCCGACCTGGCAAGGACGCCGGGCATCGTCGCCACGCACCGGCTGGACGTGACCGATGCCGCCGCGGTGCAGGCCTGCGCCCGCGCGGTCGGACCGATCACGTCGCTGGTCAACGTCGCCGGCTTCGTCCACAGCGGCACGATCCTGGAGTCGCAGGACAAGGACTGGGCCTTCGCGTGGAACCTGAACGTGCTGGGCATGGTCAACACCACCAAGGCCTTCCTGCCGCAGATGGTGGCGGACGGCGGCGGCGCGATCGTCAACATCGCCTCGGTAGCCTCGTCGCTGAAGGGCATCGTCAACCGCTGCGTCTACGGCACCACCAAGGCGGCCGTGCTCGGCCTGACCAAGTCGATCGCGGCCGACTATGTGACCAAGGGCGTGCGCTGCAATGCGGTATGCCCGGGGACGGTCGAGACCCCGTCGCTGCACGACCGCATCAACGCCTTCGCCGACCCGGTGGCGGCGCGCCAGGCCTTCATCGCCCGCCAGCCCATGGGGCGCCTGGGCACGGCCGAGGAGATCGCAGCCATGTGCCTGTACCTGGCCAGCGATGAATCCGTCTTCGTGACCGGCCAGGCGATGATCATCGACGGCGGAATCACCCTCTGAGCGAGTAACGGCCGGCCGGTTTCCGCAATCCGTAAATACTTCCTTTACCCGTTTGCAATGTGATCCAGGTCATATGGCGGGGCAGTGGCTTCTGGTCTATCGTCCCGTCCATTGGCATTGGCGCCGGTAGCGCCGAGGCCCGCCAGCCGGGGGGATTCGAACATGCAGGATTTCGCTTCGTCCTTCGAGCGCCTGATGGCGTTGTTCCGCTATCGCGGCCTGGACAGCACGTCGCTGACGCCCAGCTCGGGCGCGACCTTGCAAGCCCTGATGGAAGCTGGCCAGAAGGTGGTGAAGGATCTCGAGGACCTCGCCCGCCGCCAGGCCGCCGTCATCGAGACCTCGACCCGGCAGCTCATGGGCAACGCCCAGGCGCTCGCCCGGCCCGACCAGTTCAAGGACGCCAGCGAGACCAACCTGAAGACGCTCACCAAGGTCGCCGAGACGACGATGAACCATCTGGGCGAGCTGGCCGAGCTGCTGATGAAGTACAACGCCGAGATCGTCTCGACGATGAACCGCGGGGCGATGGACGCGATGCGCGGCGCCGAGGCCGCGGGCGAGCAGGCGATGCGGCCGATGATGAAGACGGCGGCGATGAAGGCCCCGACGCCGACCGCTACCAAGACGCCCGCGGCGCCCAAGGCCAAAGCAAAGGCAAAGGCCCGCAAGCCGGCCGCGAAAGCGCGCAGGAAGTAGCCACCCGATCGTCGCCGGCGCGGCCCGCGCGACGGCCGCATTCCGCCTCTTGACATCGCTGCCCGCGCAAACGACGGTGCGCGCCGTTGGCCCGTGGACGCGCGATGAAGATCATCCAGACAGACTTGCCCGAAGCGATGGTCGTGGTCCCCGCGCGCCACGGCGACGCGCGCGGCTACTTCGCCGAGGTCTACCAGCGCGAGCGCTTCGTCGCGGCCGGCATCGCCGTCGACTTCG
>JANRJB010000103.1:0-47067 GCA_033764265.1 Rhodospirillaceae bacterium
GTGGCCCAGGCCGGCTGGTCGCCGACGCCGCACCCGATGGCCAGCCGCATGTTCGTGATCGACGGCGTCGCCCACTGCTACAATCACGGCGCCTGGAACCGGCGCGAGAAGCGCACCGGCATCGCCAGCGTCAACACCACCTACAGCTACCACGTGTCGTGCACGCCCGAGCGCTGGCGGCTGACGCCCGAGCAATGGGCGCGCGACTGGCAGGCCGACGAAGTGGCCGACATCATGTTCCTGGAAAGCCACACCGACATGATGATCATGCACTCCACGCCGATCTACGACATGTATTGGGACGGCCTGGTCTCGAACGAGAAGGGTGCCTACCTGAAGGGCCGTTATCCCGACCGCGTGCTGTGGTACGCCGCGCTCGACGTGTTCGCGCCCCTGGACGAGATCAAGGCCAAGACCGCGCAGTTCGCCAACCAGGGCGCTGACGGCATCAAGCTCTACCCCACGCGCCTGAACCCGGCCACGCGCCAGCCCGAGGGCTGGCTGATGGACGACGAGAAGAAGGCGTTCCCGATCTTCGAGGACTTGCGCGGCAAAGGCTTCAAGCATGTCGCCATACACAAGCTGGTGGGCCACGTCGGGCCGTCCACCGCGGCGCTCGGCATCGACGACATGTACAAGGCCGCCGAAGCGTTTCCCGACTTGGTGTTCCACCTGGTCCACGCCGGCTGGCAGAATTTCGAGGAAACCGCCGCCCTGATGAAGGCGCGCGAAAACATCACCGCCGTGATGGAAGGCCCGATGCTGTTCCCGCTGTTCGACCTGAAGACCTTCAACCAGATGATGGCGGTGTTCATGACCCAGGTGGACAAGGACCGGCTGATCTACGCCTCGACCTCGGTCAATCAGCACCCCTATTGGATCATCAACAGCTTCTTCGACTATGCCCCGCCCGAGGGCGCGGCCTTCACGGTGACCGAGGCCGACAAGGCCAAGATCCTGGGCGCCAATCTGGCCCGTTACCACCGCATCGACATCGCCGCCCAGCGCGCCAAGATCGCCCAAGACCGCTGGTCGGGCTATGTGCGCACCAACGGCCTGCGCGAGCCTTACGTCGTGCAACGCTCGGCGTAGGCTGGCGCGGCGCTGCCATAGCCATGCAAACCCGCGCGCCGGGGTGCTTGGCAGGCCGATCTTCTCTGCTAGAAAACGAATTTGATTCTGCGACAATCCCGCCGCGGCGGGCAACGTCACAAACGCCACCTTGGGGGATGCCAGCATGGCCGGCGCCATCGACATCGTCTGCAACCTGTACACGCCCGAGATGGTGCGCGAGGGCCGCACCGGCCTCGACGAGGAGTTCAAGGCCCAGGTGCGCATGCCGCCCGACATGCGCCCGGGCGTGAGTATCGACGATTACCTGAAGCGCATGGATCGCGCCGGGATCGAGCGTTCGCTGCTGATCGCCGTGCGCGCCGGCGACCTGCGCGTGAAGGGCTCGTTCGAAATCCCCTACAAGACCGTCCATGACATCTGCAAACGCCACCCCGATCGCTTTTCGGGGCTGGCCGGCATCGACACCACCCGCGGCGTGGCACAGCTGCGCGAGCTGGAACAGGCGGTGCGCGAATACGGCTTCGTCGGCGCCCACTGGTATCCGCACTGGTTCGCCATTCGCCCCGACGCCGCCCAGATTTATCCGGTCTACGCCAAGTGCTGCGAGCTCGACATCCCGATCATGATGCAGGTCGGCCACAATTTGGTCTATTCGCGCGAACGGCGCCTGCCCTCGGTCGCGCAGCCGATCCTGCTCGATCAGGTGGCGATCGACTTCCCCGAGCTGGCGCTGATCGGCATTCACATCGGCGTGCCGTGGACCGAGGAAATGATCTCGATGTGCTGGAAGCACGAGAACGTCTTCACGGCCGGCGACGCGTACGCGCCCAAGCACTGGCCCAAGTCTTACGTGCACTACGCCAACAGCTACGGCCGGCATAAGGTGCTGTTCGGCACCGACTGGCCGGTGATCGACCCCGAGCGGGCGGTGCGCGAGGTTGACGAGCTGAACTTCCGCCCCGAGGCCAAGGCGATGCTGATGCGCGACAACGCGCTGCGCGTCTTCAAGAAAATTCCGCGCTGAGACGCACGCGATGTCCGCGCCCCGCAGCGTTACGTTGCCGATCGGCTACCAGTCCATGACCATGGCGCGCGGCCTGCGCGCGGCCATGCTGCGCAACCCGGACAAGGTGGCGGTGCGCCACAACGACGTGGCGATGACCTACCGCGACCTGGTGGACCGCATCGACCGCGCCACCAACGCCGCCATCACCGACCTGGGCCTGGTGAAAGGCGACCATGCCGCCATCATCGCCCGCAATTCCATCGCCTACGTGGAAATCGTGTGCGGCCTGCCCGAGGCCGGGGTCGCCGTGGCGACGGTGAACAACAAGCTGACCGTGCCGGAAATGGAAGCGGTGTGCGACGACGCCGAGGCCAAGGTGGTGTTCTGCGACGCCAGCACCGCCGCCGCGGTGCGCGCCGCCACGTTCAAGACCGTGCGGCGCATCATCGAGATCGGCCCCGCTTACGAGGCCTGGCTGGCCAAGGGCGACCAGCCGGCCGCGCGCCCGCAGGTGGAAGAGTGGGACGTCTGGACCATCCCCTACACATCGGGCACCACCGGCAAGCCCAAGGGCGTGTTGATCTCGCACCGGTCGCGCATTCTCACCTTCATCGCCATGGCGTTGGAGTTCGGCTGCTACGGGCCCGACGACAAGTTCCTTGGCACCACGCCGATGCACCATGGCGCCGGCATCTGTTTCCCGCTGGCCGCGCTGTACAGCGGCGGCTACATGGAGTTCATGGACAAGTTCGACGCCGAGACCCTGCTGCGCCGGCTGAAGTCGGGCGGCTTTTCCGGCGTGTTCATGGTGCCGACCCAGTTCCACCAGATCTTCAGCCTGAACCCTGCGATCCTGGATGAGTGCCGCGGCATCCCGATCAAGTCGGTCATTTCCAACGCCGCGCCATTGCCCCAGGCGCTCAAGGAAAAGATCGTCGCCTATTTCGGCGAGGGCCTGCTGCACGAGACCTATGGGTCGACCGAGGGCGGCATCGTCACCAACTTGCGCCCGCCGTTTCAGCTGCGGAAACAACGCTGCGTGGGCACGCCGTTCCTCAACACCATGGTCAAGATCGTCGACGATAGCGGCGTCGAGTGCCCGCCCGAGATAGTCGGCGAGCTGTTCAGCATCTCGCCCTACCTGTTCAACGGCTACTGGAAACGCCCCAAGGAAACCGCCGAGACCTTCAAGAACGGTTGGGTGTCGGTGGGCGATTTGGCCAAGCGCGACGCCGACGGGCACATTTACATCGTCGACCGCAAGAAGGACATGGTGATCACCGGCGGTGTCAACGTCTATCCGCGCGAGGTCGAGGAGGTGTTGTTCACTCACCCGGCCGTCGCCGACGTGGCGGTGATCGGCGTGCCTGACGAAAAATGGGGCGAGCGCCTCAAGGCCGTGGTGGTGCCGAAGCCGGGCGCCTCCATCGTCGCCGAGGACATCGCCAGGTTCTGCGAGGGCAAGCTGGCGGCGTACAAGATTCCGAAAGACCTGGCGACCATCGCCGCCCTGCCGCGCAACGCCAACGGCAAGGTGCTCAAGACCGAACTGCGCAAGGCGGTGTAGGCCGATGAGACAAGCGGCGCGCATCGCGGGGCTGGTGATGGCGGCGCTGGCGTTCGGCGCGCCGGCGATCGCTCAACCTGAATCGGCGTCAGGCCGCGAGGACATCGTCATCGGCGCCACCTGCGCGGTGACCGGCCAGCTTGCCTCGACCGGTTTGACGGTGTTGCGCGCGCTGGAAATGGCGGTGGAGGACGTCAATGCCGCCGGCGGCGTCAACGGCAAGCGGCTGCGGCTGGTGAACGAGGACGCGGGCGCCAGCAGTTCCTCGGCGGTGACGGCGCTGATCAAGGTGGCGGCCGAGAAGCCGGCGGCGATGTTCCTGTCGAGCTTTTCGCCCCAGGTGCTGGCCGCGGCGGGCGAGGTCGCACGCCTGGGCCTGCCCGCCTTTCATGCCGCCGGCGCGGTCGAGATCGAGGAGCTGGGCAACCCGTGGCTGTTCCGGCTGAAGCCCAACGACCGCATCAACACCGAAGCGGTGGCCAGCGTGATCGCCGACGACCTGGGCAGGCGCAAGCCGGGGCTGATCTATGTGCAGAACGACTACGGACAGGGTTTCGCGCAGCTGCTGAAACAGGCGCTGGCCAAGCGCGGAATACCGCTGGTGGAGGAATCCTACGGCACCACCGACAACGACATGGCCGCGCAGCTGCAGCGCCTGGCGGCGGCCGGCATCGACGTGCTGGTGACCGCCGGTTTCAACCGCGATTCGGCCCTGGTGCTGCGCGAACGCAAGGCGCTCGGCCTGAACGTGCCGGTGGTTGGCCAGCAGGCGCTGACGGTGGCCGGCACGGTCGACCTGTTGTCGGCCGAGGAACTGGCGGACGTCTACGGGCTGACCGACGCCCTGTTGGCCGAGCGCACCGCGTTCGACCGCGCCGACTTCGTGCGGCGCTACGAGGCCCGCAACCCCTTCAAGGTCGACCCGTCGTTCATCGCCAATTCGTATGACGCGGTGATGATCCTGGCCGAGGCGATGCGTGCCGTCGGCGAGGACCCGGCCAGGGTTCGCGACTACATCGCCGGCTTGGACGGATTCGAAGGCGTGACCCGGCGCTACGTGGCCGGCGAGAAGGGCAATCTGGCGTCCGACGTCGTGATCGTGCGCTACGACGACACCAAGACGCCGGCGCCGGTGCGCGTCTATGGGGCCGATGCGCCGCCCCAGGTGCAGACGGTCGCGCCGGCGGCCGCGCCGGCGGTGATCGACCGGGCCGAGGTGGTGGTCGGCGCCACCATTCCCATCACCGGGCCGTCGGCCAGCTCGGGCCTGCTCTACTACCGCGCCCTGCAGATGGCCGAGGAGGACATCAACGCCGCCGGCGGCATCAACGGCGTGCCGTTCCGCTTCGCCTTCGAGGACGCGCAGTCGTCCAACTCCACCGCCGTGTCGGCGTTCATCAAGGTGGTGCAGGACCACAAGCCGGTGGCGGCGTTCATCTCGAGTTTCACGCCCCAGAACTTCGCGGTCGAGGCCGAGGTGCGGCGCGCGGCCATTCCCACCTTCTACGCCGGCGGGGCCGACGGCATCGCCGCGCTGGGCAATCCGTGGCTGTTCCGCATCAAGCAGCCCGACAGCATCGTTGCCGCGGCCATGGTCGACGTGGCGCTGAACGAATTGAAGGCCCGCCGGCCGGCGGTGATGTACGCCCAGAACGACTACGGCCAGGGCATGGCGGCGGAGATCGAACGGCGCTTCGCCGCTGCCGGCGTGCCGCTGATCGTTGAATCCTTTGCGGTGGACGAGAACGAATTCGGCTCGCACCTGCTGGCCGTCACCGGCCGGGGCGCCGACGTGCTGCTCTCGGTCGGCTACGTGCGCGACACCGCGCTGATGTTGGGCACGCGCCGCACACTGGGCCTGAAAATTCCGGTGGTGTCCAACCCCACGCTGGCGGTGCCGTCGACCTTGGCGCTGGTCACGCCCGCGGACATCGACGGCGCCTATGGAATCGTCGATTCCTACCTTGCGGCACGCCGGTCATTCGATCGCACTGGCTTCATGGCGCGCTACGAGCAGCGCTTCAACATTCCCGCCGACCCGTCGTTCGTCACCAACTACTACGACGCCGCGCTCCTGCTGGCCGATGCCGTGCGCGCGGTCGGCACCGACCCGGAGGCTTTGCGCGGCTACCTGGCGCGGCTGGACGGATACGACGGCATCACCCGCACCTACGCCGCCGACGCCCAGGGCAACCTGGGCAGTTCGGCGACCATCGTGAAATTTCGCCCCGGCGCCAAGGATTACGACTTCGTGCGCGAGTTCCGCGTCACCGCCGACACCGCCGGGGCGCAGGCCGCGGCGGCGCAGGCGGCGCTGAGCCAGGCGCCGGCGGAGAGCCAACGCTCGCCGCGCCTGACCGCGGCCCTGCAGACGCTGTTCAACGGCCTGGCGATCGGCTGCATCTACGCGCTGATGGCGCTGGGCTTCGTGCTGGTCTACGAGGCCACCGGCGTCGTCAACTTCGCCGCCGGGCAGTTCGTGGTGGTCGGCGCGTTCCTGGGCGTCTCGTCGATCGCGAGTTTGGGCGGCGCGGCGGCGCTGGGCGCGGTGGCGGCCATCGCCGCCATGGTGGTGCTGGGCATGCTGTTCTTCGTCGGCGTCTATCGACCGCTGCAGAAAAGCCCGGTGGTCACGGTCGTCGTCGGCACCATCGCGGTCGGCATCATCGTGCAGAATGTGAGCCTGCTGGTGTGGGGGCCCCTGCCCCAGCGCCTGGCCTCGCCGTTCGGCGTCGAGCCCCTGTCGCTGGGCGGCGTGGTGGTCTCGACCCACATCATCGCGGTCATCGCCATCACCGTGGTCGTCGTCGCCGGCCTGTACGCGCTGTTGTACCGGACCGTGCTGGGCGCGCGCATGCGCGCGGTGGCCCAGGATGCCGAGGCGGCGCGGCTGATGGGCATTAACGTCGCCGGCATCTACGCCCTGACCTGGGCGCTGGCCGGCGGACTGGCCGGCCTGGGCGGGGTGCTGATGGGCCCGGTCTGGTTCGTCGACACCACCATGGGCGATGCGTTGGCCTTGAAAGCCTTCGCGTCCACCATCATCGGCGGCTTCGGCAACGTGCCCGGCGCGATCGTCGGTGGCGTGATCGTCGGCCTGGCCGAGTCCCTGGGCGCGGCCTATGTGTCGTCCACCTACAAGGACGCCATCGTCTTCCTGCTGATGGTGGCGTTCTTGGTGGCGCGGCCCCAGGGCATCTTTGGCGAGTACGGCGGAGATCGCGGATGAACCGCCGCGCGCAGCAGGCGCTGGGCTTCGCCGCCGCGATCGCCGCGCTCGGCCTTCTGGGCCTGACGCTCGACGGCTATGCGTTGCGTCTGCTGACGCTGGCGTTGCTCAACATCATCACCGTCGTCGGACTCAACTTCGCGTTCGGGTACTGCGGCGTGATCCACCTGGGCCAGGCGGCGTTCGTCGGCATCGGCGCCTATTTCACCGCGCTGCTCACCACCAAGCTGGGCTGGCCGATGGCGCTGACCATGCCCGCGGGCGTGATCGCCGCCGGGCTGTTTGCCCTGGTGGTCAGCGCGCCGCTGGTGCGCCTGAAAGGTCATTACCTGGCGCTGGCCACGGTCGGCGTGAACGTGATCCTGGAGCTGGTCGCGCGCAACTGGGTCGAGGTCACCAACGGTTTCAACGGCGTGACCGGCATTCCGCGCCTGGCCGACGCGGTGTTCCCGCCCGCGCCCGAGCGCGCCTTCCTGGCGATCGCCGGAGCCACCGCGCTGGTCGCGGTGTGGCTGGCGCTGCGCGTGCGCGATTCGCACCTGGGCCGGGCGATGATCGCCGTGCGCGACGACGAGACCGCGGCGGCCACCTGCGGCATCGACGCCACGCGCACCAAGGTCATCGCCTTTGCCCTGAGCGCAGTGTTCGGCGGCGTGAGCGGCGTGCTGTTCGCGCACTATACCGGGTTCGTCTCGCCCACCGACTTCGCCGTCGCGCAATCGATCCTGGTGCTGGTCATGCTGGTGATCGGCGGCGAGGGGCGCATCATGGGCGCGGTGGTCGGCGCGCTGGCGCTGACCTTCCTGCCCGAGATTCTGCGCGACCTGCAGGCGGCCTATGTCGGCGCCGGCGGCAGCGAACGCGACCTGCTCGCGCGCCTGCTGAAAGACGGCTATCTGGCGGTGTACGGCTTGATCACGCTGGCCGTGCTGATGCTGCTGCCGCGCGGACTGGCCGGCCTGGGCGCGCGCCTGCGCAAGACCTCGGCGGACCGGTTATGACCGCGCTGTTGGAAACCCGCGGCCTGACAAAGAGCTTCGGCGGTCTGACCGCCGTCAACGCCGTGTCGCTGGCGGTGCGGGCCGGCGAGGCCTTCGCCGTGATCGGCCCCAACGGCGCGGGCAAATCGACGCTGCTCAATCTGCTGTCAGGCCTGATGCCGGCCACCGCCGGCGAAATTCTTCTGAACGGCGCGCCGCTGACGGGCGCGCCGGCGCACGAGATCCGCACCCGCGGCGTCGCCCGCACCTTCCAGAGCGGCAGGCTGTTCGCGCGCCTGTCGGTGCTGGAGAACGTCATGGCCGGCGCCTGCCCCGGCGAGCGGCCGCGGCTGGGGTCGGTGCTGTTCGCCCGGCGCGGTTACGACCGCTGGCAGACCGCTCTGCGCGACCGGGCCCACGCCGCGCTGGCCGCGCTGGGCCTGTCGGCCCATGCCGAGCGCGCGGTCGGCGAACTGCCCTACGGCGTGCAGCGCAACGTCGAGATCGCCCGCGCGCTGGCCGCCGACGCCAAGGTGGTGCTGCTGGACGAGCCCGCCGCCGGCCTGAACAGCGGCGAGCGGGCGGCCTTGGTGGACACGCTGAACGCGCTGACGGCGCGTGGCCTGGCCGTTGTCCTGATCGAGCACGACATGGGCCTGGTGATGAAATGGTCGCGGCGCATCGCGGTGTTGAACTTCGGCGAGAAGATCGCCGAGGGCTCGCCGGCCGAGGTGCGCGCCGACGCCCGCGTGATCGAGGCCTATCTGGGCGGCGGTCATGCTTGAGGTGCGCGACCTGTCGGTGGCCTATGGGCCTGTCACGGCGTTGAGGGACGTATCCCTGACCGTGACCGAAGGTGAGACCGTGGCGCTGTTGGGCGCCAACGGCGCGGGCAAGACGACGCTGCTGCGCACCCTGTCGGGACTGGTCAGGCCGCGCGCGGGCGCGGTCCGCATGGCCGGGGCGGACATCGGCGGCCTGTCGGCCGAGGCGCGCGTGCGCCGCGGCCTGATCCACGTTCCGGAGCGCCGGCGCATTTTCGGCGCGCTGACGGTCGAGGAGAACCTCAAGGTCGCCGCCAGCGCCTGGGCCGGACTGGGCACCAATCTCGGCGCCGACCTCGAGCGCATCTACGCCTTCCTGCCGCGCCTGCGGGAACGGCGCGACCAGCGCGGCTGGTCGCTGTCGGGCGGCGAACAGCAGATGCTGGCGGTGGGCCGCGCGCTGATGGCCCGGCCCAAGGTGCTGCTGCTGGACGAACCCAGCCTGGGCCTGGCGCCGCTGGTGGCGGCCGAAGTGTTCGCACGCATCGCCGATATCGCCCGCCAAGGCGTGACGGTGCTGGTGGTGGAGCAGAACACCGTGCTGGCCCTGGGCGCGGCGGCGCGCGGCTATGTGCTGGAAACCGGCGCGGTGGTGGCGGCCGGGGCCAGCGCCGACCTGCTGAAGGACCCCAAGGTACGCGAGGCCTACCTCGGCGGCGGCTGAGCGGCTAAAAAGGGGCGGTCATGTCGCGACCGATCGCCAAGTCCAACCGCGCGTCCAACCCCAAGTCCAACGCCGTGCGCCTGAAGGCGGCCGCGGCCGAGCTGCGCGACCTGCTGGGCCCGGCGCGGGTGTTGGGGCCCACCCGGCCGCGCGATCCGGCGTTGCGGGTGCGCCCCGGCACGGTCGCGGAGTTGTGCCGGGCGGTTGCGGCCTTGGGCGCGGCCGGCGTGGCCATGTTCCCGCAGGGCGGCGGAACCCACGCGGCGGACGACGATGGCCTGCCTGTCAACGATGCCGCGGTGATCGAACTGGCCGACCTGAACCGCATCGTCGAGATCAACGAGGCCGACCGCTACGTCACGGTCGAGGCCGGCTGTACCTGGGCGGCGTTGGACGCCGCGCTGAAAGCGCGCCGCGTGCGTGCCGGCGTGCGCGCACCGCTGGTGCTGGCCCCGGGCGCGGCGACCGTGGGCGGCGCCGTCAGCACCAATGCCGTGTGCCTGGGATCGGGCGCGCGCGGCACCGCGAACGACGCGGTGCTGGGCCTGGACGTGGTGCTGGCCGACGGCAGCCTGGTGGAGACCGGCGCCGCCGCCGCCGAGGGTCGCACGCCGTTCCTGCGCCATTTCGGACCCGACCTGACCGGGCTGTTCCTGGGCGATTGCGGCAGCTTCGGCATCAAGGCCCACGTCACCCTGCCGCTGTGCGGCCTCTCGGCCCACGACGCCTGCGTCAGCTTCGCCTTCGAGCGGTTCGAGGACGTGATGGAGGCCCAGGTCGCGATCACCCGGCTCGATGTGGCCGCGGCGCACTGGGCGCTGGACCCCGCCTGTAACGATCGGCTGGCCGCGCGCGGCATCAAGTTTCTTGAGGGGCTGACCTACACCCGCGACGTGATCGCCACCGCCAAGGTGCTGGTGGACGGCCACCGCACCGTGATGCGCGGCGGCTGGACGCTGCATGTGGCGGTGGAAGGCGACAGCGAGCGCGAGATCGAGCTGAAGCTGGGCAAAGTGCGGCGCACGCTGGTGCCCACGGCCATGAAGGAACTGCCGGGCGCCGTCGCCCAACAGGCGCGCGGTCAGCCCTTCACCGCGTTCGCCGAGTGGTTCGGCCCGTCACAGGACGCGGGCTGGTCGACGCTGCATGGCCTGTTCCCGCTGTCGCGCGCCGCTGAGATTGCCGGCGTCACCGACGAGTATTTCATCCGCCATCGCGAGGCGATCGCCCGTCATGGCATCGACATCGCCACCATCACCGTGGGCTTGGACCGCGCGGTGCTGATCCAGCCGATCCTGCGCTGGACCGATCCGGGCGCTGCGGCCAAATCGGCGGCGGCGACCCTGCGGCGCGATCTGGCCCTGCTCTGGGGCGCGTTCGGCGCCAGCCACTTCGGCCTGGGCACGTTTTATCCCTACGCCGGCGCACTGTCGTCGGCGGCGCTGGCGATGGTGCGCGCGATGAAGCAGACCCTTGACCCCAAGGGCCTGATGAACCCCGGCGCGCTGGGCTTGGCCCAACCCAAGACGATGGCGTCCTTGAAGTTCGCCGAGTTTCCGCAGAACCTGCTGGAGGACCATTGAGCCTGACGTTCGGCGACCGGCCGATGCTGATCGGCGGCGAATTCTGCGCGGCGTCCGATGGCGCCTGGATCACCTCGGTCAATCCCGCCACGGAAGACGCCATCGGCCGCGCCCCGGCGGGCACGGTGGCCGATGTCGGCCGGGCGGTCGACGCCGCGCTGCGTGCGCAGCCCGGCTGGGCGGCCAAGTCGATCTGGGAGCGGGCCGCGCTGCTGCGCACATTGGCCGCGCGAATTCGCGCGCGCGGGCCCGAGATCCTGACGCTGGAGGCCAGCGACACCGGCAACACCATCGCCAAGCTGCGCGCCGACGTCGAGATCGCCGCCGGTTACCTGGAGTACTTCGCCGGGCTCGGCACCGAGATGAAGGGCGACACGGTGCCCGCCAGCGCGCGAGGCCTGCATTTCACGCTGCGGGAACCCTACGGCGTGGTCGGGCGCATCGTGCCGTTCAATCACCCGTTCATGTTCGCCGCCGCGCACCTGGCGGCGCCGCTGATGGCCGGAAACTCGGTTGTGCTGAAAACGCCCGAGACCAGCCCCCTGTCCGGGCACATTCTGGGCGACCTGTGCCGCGCGGTGCTGCCGCCGGGCGTGGTGAACATCGTCTCGGGATACGGCCTGCCGGTGGGCGACGCGCTGGTGCGCCACCCGGAGGTGCGCCGCATCGGGTTCACCGGATCGGTCGCCACCGGGCTCGCCATCCAGCGCGCCGCCGCCGAGACCGGCGTCAAGCACGTGACGCTGGAGCTGGGCGGCAAGAATCCGCTGATCGTGTGCCCCGACGCCGACCTCGAGACCGCGGTGAACGCCTGCGTCGCCGGCATGAACTTTTCGTGGGCCGGGCAGAGCTGCGGCTCCACCAGCCGTTTATTGGTGCACAAGTCGCTCTATGCCCGCGCGGTCGAGCTGCTGGCGGCCAAGGTGGATGCGCTGAAGCTGGGCGATCCGCTCGACCCGGCGTCCGAGATGGGTCCGGTGAATTCCGCCGCGCACTATCAACGCGTGACAGCGCTGATCGCGGCGGGACGCCGCGACGGTGCTCGGCTGGTGAGCGGCGGCGGCCGGCCGGCTGGCGAGCGGTTCAGGAGAGGCTATTGGATCGCGCCCACGGTGTTCGCCGACGCGACGGCGGAGATGGCGGTGGCGCGCGAGGAAATCTTCGGGCCGGTGGTGGTGGCGATGATGTGGTCGACCCTGGACGACGCGATCAACCTGGCCAACGCGACGGCCTATGGGTTGACCGCGGCCGTGTTCACACGCGATGTCACCACGGCGTTGACTCTGGCCAGGCGAATCCAGGCGGGCGTGGTGGCGGTCAATTCGTCCAACATGCACGCCGTGGGATTGCCGTTCGGCGGCGTCAAGAACTCCGGCGTCGGCGGCGAGGAATGCCTGGAGGAGCTGTTGAGCTACACCCAGGTCAAGTCGGTCCACATCGCGCTATAGGGCGATCATGTCGTTAGTGTTCGGCGACCGGCTGATGGCGATCGGTGGGCAGATGGTGCCCGCGTCCGATGGTGCGTGGATCACGTCGATCAACCCGGCCACCGAGGACCCGATCGGCCGCGCGCCGGCCGGCACCAAGGCCGATGTGGAGCGTGCGGTCGACGCCGCGCTCAAAGCCCAACCCGGTTGGGCGGCCAAGTCGATTTGGGAGCGGGGCGCGCTGCTGCGCCAACTGGCCGCGGCCATCCGCGCACGCAGCGACGAGGTGAAGCGCATCGAGGCCGCCGATTCCGGCCTGACCATCGCCAACCTGAACGGCGACTTGCACAAGGCGGCCCATCACTTCGAATACTTCGCCGGATTGGCCACCGAAATGAAGGGCGACACGGTGCCGGCCAGCGCCAAGGGCCTGCACTTCACGCTGCGTGAACCCTACGGCGTGGTCGGACGCATCGTGCCGTTCAATCATCCGTTCATGTTCGCCGCCGCCAGCCTGGCCGCGCCGCTGGTGGCCGGCAACGCGGTGGTGTTGAAGACGCCCGAGACCAGCCCCTTGAGCGGCAGCATCGTCGGCGAGATCTGCAACGCCATCCTGCCGCCGGGCGTGGTCAACATCGTGTCCGGCTTCGGTATTCCGGTCGGCGACGCCATTGCCCGCCACCCGGAAGTTCGCCGCATCGGTTTCACCGGCTCGGTGCGTACCGGGCTCGCCATCCAGCGCGCCGCCGCCGAGACCGGCGTGAAGCACGTCACGCTGGAACTGGGCGGCAAGAACCCGTTGATCATCTGCCCCGACGCCGATCTGGAGAAGGCGACCAGTGCGGCGGTCGCGGGCATGAACCTGGCCTGGGCCGGCCAAAGCTGCGGCTCCACCAGCCGCATCCTGGTGCATGAATCTCTGTATGACCGCGCCGTCGAGCTGACCAAGGCCAAGCTGGAAGCAATCCGCGTCGGCGACCCGCTCGACCCCGCCGCTCAGATGGGCCCGCTGAACTCCGCCGCGCATTATCAGCGGGTCATGGGCTATGTAGCGGCCGGAACGGCGGATGGCGCCAGGCTTGTCACCGGCGGCGACCGGCCCAAGGGCGAGGCATTCACGCGCGGCTATTGGCTGGCGCCGACGTTGTTCGACGGCGTGACCATGGACCAGCGTATCGGCCGAGAGGAAATTTTCGGCCCGGTCATGAGCTTCCTGCGCTGGACGGATTTCGACGATGCGCTCGCCATGGCCAACGCCGTGGAATACGGCCTGACCGCGGCCATCTTCACCCAGGATATCGGCCGGGCGCTGGGCGCGGCCAAGCGCTTCCAGTCGGGCGTGGTGACCATCAACCACACCACCATGCACTTCGTCGGCCTGCCGTTCGGCGGATACAAGAACTCGGGCGTCGGCGGCGAGGAACACCTGGACGAGCTGCTGAGCTACACCCAGACCAAGTCGGTTCATATCGCCCTTTAGAAATCAGCCACGTCCGTCATGTCAGACCAAGATCGCGTCATTGTCGTCGGCGCCGGCCCGGTGGGCAGCGTCACCGCGCTGGCCCTGGCGCAGGCCGGCATTCCGGTGCTGCAGTTCGAGGCCCTGGCCGAGACCCCAACCGCCCACCGCGCCGCCACCACGCATTCCTCGACGCTCGACCTCTTGGACGGCGTCGGCATGGCCGCCTCGGTGATCGAACAGGGCCTGAAGGCGCGCTATTTCCAGTACCGCTACCGGCGCACCAACGAGATCTTCGCCGAGTTCGACTTCGACCGGCTTGCAGGCGAGACCAACCACCCCTATGCGGTGCAGCTCGAGCAGCACAAGACGGTGGCGATTGCGCTGGACATGCTGAAGGCTTATCCGCACCACGCCCTGCACCGCCTGCACAATGTGGTCGAGATCGCCCAGCACGCCGACCAGGTACGGGTGGTGACGGAAACCCCCGACGGCGCCCGGCGCGACTGGCGCGCGCGCTACGTGATCGGCTGCGACGGCGGGCGCAGTTTCGTGCGCAAGTCGCAGGGGATCGACTTTCCCGGGTTCACCTGGGAGGAACGCTTCATCATCGTCGCCACATACTTCGACTTCGAGGCCGCCGACAACTACCGCTACCGCAACTACATCGCCGACCCTGAACTGTGGTGCTCGGTCTTCAAGATTCCCGGGCCCGACGGCACCGGCATGTGGCGCAACCTGTTCCCGGTGATGGGCGACGCGCCCGAAGAGGTCGTCACCTCCGACGACTGGATCCGCGCCCGCTATGACGAGTGCTTTCCCTACGCGCGCGACACCCGGATCATCCACCGCAACTTGTACACCGTGCACCAGCGCGTGGCGGCCAGCTTCCGCGCCGGCCGCGTGATGCTTGCGGGCGACGCCGCGCACATCAACAATCCGCTGGGCGGCATGGGCATGAACTCCGGCATCGCCGATGGGCTGAACTTGGTCGAGAAGATGGTGCGTGTGTGGCGCGGCGCGGCCAACGAAGCGGTTTTCGACCAGTACGACCGCCAGCGCCGGCCGCTGGCGCAGAAGTACGTTCAGGCCCAGTCGATCCAGAACAAGGAAACGCTGCAGGCCAAGGACCCGGCGGCAGCCAACGCGCGCTTCGAGGACATGCGCCGCGCCGCGGCGGACCCGGTGCGGCACAAGGCTTTCTTGATGAACGCCTCGTTGATCAACATGGTGCGCGAGGCCGCCGCGATCGCGTGAACGGCGGCCGCGGCAACCGCTACGCGCCCACCGCCTTGCGATAAATGTGCCAGGTGGCGTGCGCCAGCACGGGGATGACCACCGCCAGCCCCACCAGCAACGGCAATGCGCCGACGAACAGGCCGACGGCGACCATCACGCCCCAGCCGGCCATGGTGACCGGGTTCTTGGCCACCACCCGCACCGAGGTCTGGACCGCGCGGGCCAGGCTGACATTGCGGTCGAGCAGCATCGGGAACGACACCACGCTGATCGCCATGGCGGCCACGGCGAACACCAGGCCCACCAGGTTGCCGACCACGATCATGATCCAGCCGGCGCCGGTGGTGAACACGAGACGCAGGAATTCCGCCACACCTTGCGGCTCCATCGCGCCGATGGTGGCCAGGTAGATCACGTACGCCGTGACCAGCCAGCCGAAGAACAGGCCGACCAGGACAACGCCGAGGAACAGCACGTTGGGCAAGGCGGGGGAGTGCCAGAAATCGAAAGCGTGGGTCCAGCTGATGTCGAGCCCCTTTTCGCGCCGGCGGCTGAACTCGTACAGGCCGATGGCCGCGAACGGGCCGATCAGCACCAGCCCCGCGGCGACCGGGAAGGCCAGCGGCAAGAGCTGGCGATTGAAGGTGAACAGGAAGGCGCACAGCGTCAGCAGCGGATACAAGGGCGCCAGCACCACCAGGTGCGTGGGCCGGTCGCCGAAATCGGCGATGCCACGGTTGACGGCGTCTTTCAGGTCGGCGAACGACAGGGTTTTGATGTCGGGGCCGTCCGCCGACGTGTCGCGGGCGGACAGGGTTTCAGCGGTCAACGTCGTCATGTTCGTTCCTCCCTGGTGCGCCGCAGCGGGCCCACCTGTTTGAAAGCCACATCGACAAACAACCGAACGGAACCGAAAAAATGCCGACCTAACGGACGAGCGTGCTGACCTCGCGATGACGGAAACGACGACAGTACCGGAAAGGATTATACCCCGGCCGGCGGCCCATGACATGCCTAGATTTCAGCCCCGGTCAGGTGGGGTGATCGATCAAAATTCGCGCCCGATGGAGAACGCGACGCGATCCTGCGTCTGGACAGGCGCGCCGGCCGCCGGCGGTGGTTCACGCTTTCGTGAGGCCGTCTTCAGGCTTGAGCATCAAGCGCGGCACGCGTCCCTTGTTCTTGACGTGGACCTCGAGGATTTCGTCGATGTCGGCCTGGGTGTCAAACCGGTACCAGACGCCTTCGGGATAGATCACCATGTTGGGGCCCAGCTCGCAGCGGTCCAGACAGCCCGCCGTGTTGACGCGCACGTTCTTCAGTCCCATGGCCTTGGCCTGGTCCTTCATGTAGTTGCGCAGTTCGACCGAATTCTTTCGCGCGCAACTGCCGCGCGGGTGGCTTTCGGGTCGCACATTGGTGCAGCAGAACACGTGGCAATCGTAGAACAGCGCCGGGTCGGCGGACGAACTCATGGTCGTGATTCCTGACTGGTGAAACGATCGGTTTAGGTCTGCAGGGCGCGCCAGTGATGGCACGCCACGGCGTGGCCGTCAGCTGCGGCCGTCAGCGCGGGCGCATCGCGGGCGCAGGCGTCGTCGGCGTGCGGGCAGCGGGTGCGGAACACGCACCCCGAGGGCGGGTTCAAGGGCGACGGCGGATCGCCCGAGAGCAGGATGCGCGGCTTGGCGCGTTCCTTGACCGGATCGGGGATCGGCACCGCCGCCAATAAGGCCTTGGTATAGGGATGACGCGGCGCGGCGTAGATGGATTTGCGGTCCGCCAGTTCCATCACCCGGCCCAGGTACAGAACCATCACGCGATGGCTGATATGGCGCACGACGGCGAGATCGTGGCTGATGAAGATCAGCGACAGGCCGAAGGCGCGCTGGAGGTCCATCAACAGATTGATCACCTGGGCGCGGATCGACACGTCCAGCGCCGAGACCGGCTCGTCGCAGATGATCAGCTTGGGCTTGAGGATCATGGCGCGCGCGATGCCGATGCGCTGGCACTGGCCGCCGGAGAACTCGTGCGGATAGCGGTTGATCATGGTCGGCAGCAGGCCGACCTGCTCCATCATTTCGCGCACGCGGGCCTTGATGTCCTCGCCGGTCAGGTGCGGGAAGAAGTTGCGCAGGGGCTCGGCGATAATGGAGCCCGCGGTCATGCGTGGATCGAGGCTGGCAAGCGGGTCCTGAAACACCACTTGAAGGTCCTGGCGCACGGCCCGGATTTCGTCCTTCGACTGCGAGGTCAGGTCGCGCCCCAGCCAGGCGACGGTGCCGGAGGTGGCCGGCACCAGGTGCAGGATGGCGCGGCCCAGGGTGGACTTGCCGCAGCCGGATTCACCGACCACGCCCAGGGTTTCGCCGGCGGCAAGGTCGAAGCTGATGCCGTCGACGGCCTTGAGCGGTTTGAACGTGCCGATCAGCGCGCCGCCGGTGCGCACCGGAAAATGCACTTTCAGGTCGCGGATTTGCAGGATCGGCCCGGTCATCATGCCGCCTCGTTCAGGAAGCAGGCCGTGGCGCGCCCGCCCGCGTCGCGCAAGGCGGGCCGCTCCGCCCGGCAACGGTCGAGCACGTGCGGGCAGCGCGGGTGAAACGCGCAGCCGGAAGGCAGGCGCTGCAGGTTGGGCGGCTGCCCGGCGATGGTGGTGAGCGCGCGGCCGTCGCCGACGTCGTCGAGCCGCGGCGTGCAGGCGAGCAGTCCTTGGGTGTACGGATGCCGGGGCGCGGCGAAAATCTCGTGCACGCTGCCGGTTTCGACGATACGCCCGGCGTACATCACCGCCACCCGGTCGGCCAGGCCCGCGATCACCCCCAGATCATGCGTGATGATCACGATCGAGGTTCCGAGATCCTGCTTCACTTCGCGGATCAGATCGAGAATCTGCGCCTGCACGGTCACGTCGAGCGCGGTGGTCGGCTCGTCGGCGATGATCACCTCGGGCTCGCACATCAAGGCCATGGCGATCATCACCCGCTGCCGCAGGCCGCCCGACAATTCATGGGGATACATGTCGAGCCGGCGCGCGGCTTCGGGGATGTGGACGCGGCTCAGCATGTCGAGCGCATGTCTGCGCGCGGTCGCTTTATCGACGCCGCGATGGTGGATCAGCACTTCGGCCAGCTGTTTGCCCACCTTCATGTGCGGCGTCAGCGACGTCATCGGGTCCTGGAAGATCATCGCCATGCGGTCGCCGCGAATCTTGTTGAGCTGGCTTTCGGTGGCGGTGAGCAGGTCGGTGCCGGCGAACAGGATCTCGCCGGTGGCCGTGCCATTGTTCGCGAGCAGGCCCATGGCGGCCATGAAGGTCTGGCTCTTGCCCGAGCCCGACTCACCGACGATGCCCAGGCATTCGCCCTTGGCCAGCGACAGCGACAAGTCGCTGACCGCGGCCACTTCGCCGTCGGGCGTGGCGAAGCGCACGGTCAGGGACTTGATGTTGAGAATGGCGGACACGGGCGCTCTAGCGGTCTTTGGGGTCGAGCGCATCGCGCAGCCCGTCGCCCAGGAAATTGAAACAGAACAGGGTGATGGTCATCATTGTCGCCGGCACGATCAGGGTGCGCGGGCTGACCTCCATTTCGGCGGCGCCTTCGTTGATCAACATGCCCCAGCTGGTCAAGGGCTCCTGCACGCCGAGGCCGAGGAAACTGAGAAAACTTTCCAGCAGGATCACCTGGGGGATGGTCAGGGTCACGTAGACGGCCACAACGCCCAGCACGTTGGGCACGATGTGGCGCACGATGATCGCCCACGACCCGCCGCCGGCGGCGCGCGCGGCCTCGATGAACTCCTTGTTGCGCAGGGTCAACGTCTGGCCGCGCACGATGCGCGCCATCGTCTGCCATTCGAACAGCCCGATCGCCAGAAAGATCAGCACGAAATTGCGCCCGAACAAGACCGTGAGGATGATGACGAAGAACGTCAGCGGCACGGTGTACATCAGGTCGACGAAGCGCATCAGCAGCTGATCGACCCGCCCGCCCAGGTAGCCCGCGACCGCGCCGACGGTGACGCCGATCACCAGCGCGACGGCGGTGGCCAACAAGCCGACCGACATCGAGACCCGCCCGCCGACCAGCACGCGCGCCAGCAGGTCGCGGCCGAGCGAGTCGGTGCCAAGATAGTGGCCGGTGGCGAGATCGGGGCCGATACCCTCGACGTGGTCCCAGTCGATCTGCTCGTAACTCCATGGCAGGGCATACGGCAGAAACACGCTGAGGAGTGTGACAAGCACAAGCATGATCAGGCTGGCCATGGCGGCGCGATTGGCGACCAGCCGGCGCATGGCGTCCTGCCACAGGCTGCGGCCCTGCACTTCGACCGCGGCCGACAACGCGTCCATGGCGGCGGTGGCGCTAGTCATAACGCACCCGCGGATCAAGCCAGGCGTAGACCACATCGACCACCAGGTTCATGGCCAGGATCAGGCCGGCCGAGAGGATGGTGACGCCCATCACCAGGGTGTAATCGCGATTAAGCGCGCCCTGGATGAAATAGCGGCCGATGCCCGGCAGCTGGAAGATGGTTTCCACCACCATCGAACCGGTCAGCAGGAAGGCAGTGGCCGGGCCCAGGAACGTGACCACCGGAACCAGCGCGGACTTGAGCGCGTGGCGCACCACCACCGCGCGATAGGGCAGGCCCTTGGCGCGGGCGGTGCGCACGTAGTTGTGGCGCAGGGCCTCGATCATGCTGGCGCGCGTGATGCGCGCGAGATAAGCGATGTAGATCAGCGACAGGCAGAACACCGGCAGGATGCGGTGCTTGAGCCCGCCATCGCCCAGCGTGCCGGCCGGCAATTGGAACGGCGTGTCCTTGAGCGCGATGGCGAACAGAAGAATCAGGATCGGCGCCATGATGAAGTTGGGCACGACGATCCCGGTCATCGCCAGGCCCATGACGGCATGGTCGGCACCCGAGTTCTGGCGCAGCGCCGCCAGGATGCCGAGCGGAATGCCGATCGATATGGCCAGCAACAGGGCCGCGAAGCCGTTCTGGGCGCTGATCGGTGCGCCCTGGGCGATCAGCTCGGTGACCGTGAAGTCCTTGTACTTGAACGACGGCCCGAAATCCCCCACCACCAGGCCGCCGAGGTAATCGACATATTGCTGCACCAGCGGTTTATCGAGGTTGTAGGCGGCGCGCAGGTTCGCAAGAATTTCGGGCGGTACCGGCGCTTCGGCGTCGAACGGTCCGCCCGGCGCGGCGCGCATCAGGAAAAAGCACACGGTGATGACCGCCCACAAGGTGGGGATCACGATCACCAGACGCCGCAACACGAAGGACAGCATGATCGGGGGAAAATCTTCCGGGACGGAGCGCGCGCCCGGGGCGCGGACGGCCCCTGCGCCTTCACCTTAGTGGCGCCCCCCGGCAGCGCCAAGCGGATTCACGCCGATGAATTGGCCCCGAAAAACCGGGGGACGAGGGCGGTTGCGCCTTGACTCGCGGGGCGACAAATCCGGTGATGGTTCTCGGGCCACGATAACGGCTTGGGGGAGCATGACATGTCACGCCTGCGCGCTTGGGTGTTCGCGATCATCTACGGGATGGCGGCGTCGGTCGCCGCGGCTGCCGACCGGCCGTCGCCGGTGGACCGGATCGTGCAGGAGGTCATCACCCTGACCGCCGCCGACGGCGCCGAGGTGCCGGCGGTGCTGATGTACCCCAAATCGGGACTGGATCCGCGGGCGCGCGCCATCGTGTTCCAGCATGGCGGCCCGGGCGGGCACCCGATCCGGTCGTTGGGCGCGCCGCGCTGGGCGGCCGAGCGGCTGGCCGCCAGGGGCTACGTGACCTTGAGCATCATGGCCCGCCACGCCGACCAGTTTGGTAACACCCCGTTCGACGAGAGCGTGAAGAACGTGAAGGCGGCGGTGGAGTGGCTGGATCAGCTGGGCGCCACCGACATCATCCTGGCCGGGCACAGCTTCGGGTCGATCACCATCACCCGCTACATGGTGCTGCACCAGGACGCGCGCGTGAAGGCGATGGTGCATTACGCGCCGACCCGCGACACCGGCCAGTGGATGCGCGCCAACATGGGCGACGAACGCTACAAGGCCGTGGTCGACCGTTTCATGACCTTGATCTCCGAGGGCAAGGGCGACACCTGGACCTATGAACCGTTCGAGGTGTCGCCGCCGGCCGCGCCGGGCCTGCGGTCGGGCTACATCCAGACCGCGGCGGCGTGGCTGGACCACTGGGGTCCGGCGGCGCAGCTGCGCAACACGGTCGGCTTCCGCGCGCTGAAGGTGCCGCAGCTTCTGTTGTCCGGCGACAAGGATACCTTCGTCACCATTCCGTTCCTGGACGAACTGAAGGCGGCGGCCGTCAATGCCCCGCGCGTCGATGTCAAATGGTACGAAGGCGGCATCAACCACGTGTTCGAGGGCGTGCGCGACACCGCGTCGGACGACACCTTCGCGTTCCTGAGCGATTTGGGCCTGGCGCCCACGCCGCGCGTGATCAGCCGGCTGGTCGACATCACGGCCGCGGACGGCGCAGAACAGCCAGGCGTGCTGTACGAGCCGGCCGCCGGGCGCGACACGTCCAAGCCGCTGTTCATCGTCATCTACGGTTACGGCGGCGACGTCATCCGCTCATCCAGCGAGTGGCTGCCGGCGCGGCTGGCGCGCGAGGGCTACACATCACTGGGTGTGGCCGACCGCGCCAACGGCGCGGCGATCCTCCGTTCGATCTTCACCGAGGTGGCCAAGGATCATGCCGCCTGGGTGGACTACGCGGCGTCGCTCGGCTTCTCCAAGGTCGTGCTGGTCGGCCACAGTTGGGGCGGCATTCGCGCCACCCACTACAAGGTCAGCACCAACGACCCGCGGGTGGCGGGCCTGGTGTTCCTGGCGCCGACCCGCGACGCACCACAATGGGCCGAGCGGGGCCTGGGCCGCGAGCAGTACCGGCGCATGGTGGCCGAGGCGAAGGACGCCGTCGCCGCCGGCCGTGGCCGCACCACGCTGATCACCGGCGAAGGTGTAATGCCGCCGCCGGCGCCGCCCGGCATGGCGCGCCCGTAGCGGCAGATGGCCGACAGCTTCCTCTCCGAGTGGGGACCCGAGGCGCCGACGGTACACACCAGGGAGATCGCCAAGGTGAAGGTGCCGGTGCTGGCGATTGCCGGAAACCGGGATACGTTCGACGACCTGGATTTCATGAAGGCGTTTACCCGCGCCGCCGGCGGCCCGGCCGAGTACCGCTGGTACGACGACGGCGCGCCGCATTCGCTGCGCGGCTGGGAGGACCGGGTCACTGCCGACGTGGTGGCGTGGGCGAACACGGCGTTGGTGAAATAATCGGCCACATCACTTCGGGCGGTATTGATTGGCGCGGATGTTGCGCGCCGCCAAGCGCGCCGTTTCGGCGACCCGACGGGCGCGCGTGGCCGGGCGTCGGGCCTGCACGATCCACTCCAATATTCCGCGCCGCGCCGAGGGCGGGAACGCCTGAAAATTGTCGCGCGCCTTCGGCAAAGCCGCCAATGCCAGCGCCAGGTCGTCCGGCATCGCCAGCGCGTCGACCCCATCGAGCTTGGACCACGACCCATCGCGCTGTGCCGCCTCGATCTTGGCAAGGCCCGCGGGAGTCATCTGCCCGGCGGCGATCATGCGCGCGACCCGATCCTTGTTCAGCTTCGACCAGGCGCTGCCCGTGCGTCGCGGCGAGATTAGGAGCATCGTGCGCTGGCTGTCGAGCTTGCGCGGCAAGCTGTCGATCCACCCGAAGCACAGCGCCTGTTCGGCGATCTCGGCGGCTGAGACGTAGGGTCCGTTGGATCCTTTCTTGTATGTGACGGCCCATACGCTCTGGCGCTGGCGATGGTGCGCTTGCAACCAGGCCCGCCACTGTTCGACGCTTTCGACGTCGACTTTGGCGAGCGCGGCAGCCGGACGGGGACGATTCGGCGACATGTTACGGCACCGCCACCAGCCGCAACGGATGGCGACTGACGAGGTTTCCAGTCCAACCGGCAACGCGCGGGCCAACCGGTCCGACGGCGGCGAACTGGAACAACGGCCAGACCACCTGGTCTTCGACCAGCACCGCTTCGGCGCTGCGCAGGTAGCCGAGACGGCTTTCGACGTCGGTTTCCAGGTCCGCGACCGCGAAACGTTCGTCGAACGGCGTTTCGGCATAGCGGGCCACGTTCCAGACCGTGGCGGCGCGACTGAAGCGCGACAGGTAGGGCCACGGATCGGTATCGCGGCCGTTGCCGGTCAGGACCGCCACATCGAAGTCGCCGGCGAGCAAAGCCCGCTCGTGGTCCGCGGCGGCACGCTCGCTGATCTCGGCCTGAAATCCGATCTCGCGCCAGTTCGCGGCGATCACCCGCGCGATCGCCCGATGGGTGTCGCCGAACGGCACCGCCAGCCGCACTGCGATCGGCGCGTCGCGGTCCACGTCCAGCAACAGCGCTTGGGCCACCGTTATGCGATCGGCCTGCGACAGCCGAGCGAACGGCGCGCGCGGCGAGCGGTAGCGCCCGTCGGGTGTGGCCGGCACCAGCGCGTAGGCGGGCGCGGCATCAGCCAAATCGGCTTCCGCGATCGCTTCGTCGCGGTCGATGGCCATGGCCAGCGCGTGGCGGACTTCGCGCCGGTCGAGCGGCGGACGCTGCATGTTCACCACCAGCCGGTAGGTGTCCTGGCCGGCCTCGCCGCGCATCGCGTCCGCCGGATCGTCGTTGCGCCGCGGTTCGGCATCGAAACCGAGCGCCATGTCGACCCCGGCGGCCAGGACAGCGGTACGCGGATCGGCGGCCGCGACCAGTTCAACCCGCTCGACCTGGGGCGGGTCGGGACCGACATAGCGTGGGTTGCGCACCAACGCCCAACGGTCGCCCGCCGGGACCGGATCGAAGGGGCCATTGCCGACCACCACGAACGGCTGGCTCCACGCCTCGCCCAGCGCCCGCAGGCGATGGCGCGGCACCGGCATCGCGACCGGCTCGGCCAGGATATGCAGGAACCGGGCCGACGGACCGGCCAGTTCGATCATCACCGTGCGGTCGTCGGGCGCGGTCGCGCCCAACCCTTCGCCCGGCGGCAAGGTGCCGAGCTGGAATTCGGCGGCGTTGCGGATCGGCAGGAGCAGCGGCGCGGCGGGCGCGGCAGTGGCCGGGTCGAGCGCGCGTTCGAGCCCGGCGACCACGTCGGCGGCGACCAGATCGCGCCCGTCGGACCATGCGAGGCCGCGCCGCAGCGTGAAGACGTAGCGGCGCCCATCGCCGCTGACGGCCCAGCTTTCGGCGATTCCGGGCACCGGGCGGCCCTCGGCATCGTGGGTCACCAGGCCCATGAACACTTCGGCCGCCAGCGCCCGTTCGGCCGACGTGACGGCGCGCTGCGGGTCGAGCAGGATCGGGATCTCCGGAACAGCAACGCGCAGCAGACCCTGGGCGACCGCGGGCGCGCTGGCTGCGACGACGAACAGGGCCGTCAACCCGACGCGCATGCCTGACAGCGACCGCGGGCCCATGGCGGGAAGATGGCGATCAAAGGTTTTCGGCGATGACGGTGTTACGCAGCGTGCCGATGCGCTCGATCTCCACCTCGATCACGTCACCGGCTTTCAGCCACACGGGCGGCTTGCGGCCCGCGCCGACGCCCGCCGGCGTGCCGGTGGCGATCACGTCGCCGGGCTCGAGATGCGTGAACACCGAAATGTAGGCGATCAGCGCGGCGACCGAATGGATCATCGAGCCGGTGGTATCGTCCTGCATCACCCGCCCATTGACCCGGGTGACCAGTCGCAGGGCCTGCGGGTCGGGGACCTGGCCCGCCGGAACCAGCCACGGCCCGAACGAGCCCGAGGAGTCGAAGTTCTTCCCGGCGGTGAACGAATGCTTCTGGTAGTCGCGCACGCTGCCGTCCATGAAGCAGGTGTAACCCGCCACGTGCGACAGCGCGCGGTCCTTGGCGATGCGCCGGCCGCCCTTGCCGATGATGACCGCGAGCTCGCCCTCGAAATCGTACTGGACCGAGGCCGACGGACAGACGATCGACTGGTTGTGACCCACCAGCGACTTTGTGGTGCGCACGAAAAGATTGGGGTCCACCGGGGCGCTGCCGCCCATCTCGGCGGCGTGGTCGCTGTAATTCTTGCCCACGCACAGGATGCGCGGCGCGTCGGGAATGACCGGGTGCAACACCACGTCGACCAGACGCACCTCGGGCCTGCGCCGGTCGATCACCGCGCGCAGATTGTCGAGCGGGCCCGACTGCAGAATGGCGCGCAGCGACTTGCCCGCGTCGGACAGGTCGACGATGCCGTCGCCCACCACCGCGCCGACCGCCGGGCCGTGCAGGTGTTCGTACGACACGAATTTTTCGGTTCGCGTCTGTTCGGACGGCACTTGATCGGTCATGGCGCGTGATCCCGCTGTTCACCCTTCGCCGGTGGTCGCCTTCTGGCGCGGCAGCCAGGTGACGATATCGGGAAAGGCGATCAACAGTCCAACGGTGAGCAGATCGGCGATCACGAACGGCAGCACCCCGCGAAACACGGTGGTCACCGGGATGTCCGGCCGTACCCCGGTGACGACGAAGCAGTTAAGGCCGACCGGCGGCGTGACCAGCCCGATTTCCACCATCTTCACCACGATCACCCCGAACCAGATCGGGTCGTAACCCAGTCCGATGATCACCGGAAACACCACCGGCAGGGTGAGCAGCAGCATGCCGAGCCCGTCGATGAACATGCCGAGCACCAGATACACCGCCAAAATGGCGAGCAGCACGGCGATGCGTGGCACCTCGAGCCCGGTGACCCAGTCGGTCAGCGCCGGCGGCAGGCCGGTAAAGCCGAGGAATCGCACAAAGATCATGGCGCACCACAGCACCGTCATGATCATGGCGGTCAGTTTGGCGGTGTCGACCAGCGCCTGGACGATGTCCGACCGCGTGGTGCCGCGCCGGGCAATCGCCATGCAGAAGATGATGAACGCGCCGACCCCGCCGACCTCGGTCGGCGTCAGCCAGCCGGTATAGAGACCGACCACGATGATCAGGATGACGGCGATCAGCCCGCTCGCGCCCGTCAGCGCGCGCAGTTTCTGCGGCAATGACTGCCGCGGCTCCGGCCGGGCCAGGCCCGGATTGCGCACCACGACCAGGATGCACACCGCGGCGTAGACGGCCGCCGTGATCAGCCCGGGGATGAGTCCCGCCAGCAACAGCGCGCCGACCGATTGCTCGACGATCACGCCGTAAATCACCAGGATCGCGCTGGGCGGGATCAACGCCGCCAGCGTGCCACCGACGGCCACCACCGCGCCGGCGAGGCGCTTATCGTAGCCCGAGGCCAGCATCTCCGGGATGGCGATGCGCGCGAACACGGCGGCGGTCGCGGTCGATGCGCCCGATACGGCCGCGAAGCCGGCGGCGGCAAACACCGTGGAGACGGCGAGCCCGCCCGGCAACCGACCGAGCCAGGCGCGCGCCGCGCCAAAGGCACCCTGGGTCAACCCGGCGTGAAACGACAGGTAACCGATCAGAATGAACAGCGGCACGACCGACAGCGCGTAATGGCTGACCTCGGAGTAGACCAACAAGCCCGCGAGCCCCGCCGCCGGCTCGAATCCGCGCAGGACAGCGAGCCCGACGAAGCCCACCAGGCCGGCGGCGAACGCCACCCGCATGCCGGCGACGATCAGCAGGATCATCGCCGCGGACCCGACCAGGCCGATCATGAGGGACTCGGTCATGGGCGCGCGTTCGGCCGATGATCGAGCGCCTTGAGCGTCTCGGACGCTTCGGCGCGGGCCAGGTCGTCGTGCGTTTCGATGGTCGGCACGGCCAGCGGCGGGGCGGCGGGGTCGGCGATCAGGCGCACGAAACCGCACAGGTTGACGAACAGGCGCAGCGCGAGCAGCGCAACGGCGGCGCTGGCCACTGCTTTCGACGGCCAGGTCGGCAACAGCACGTCGACGGTGACGTCGCCCACCTGCCACGCCCGCACGGCGTGTTCGATGCTGGTGAACAACACGACGAGAATGAGCACAAGTGCCAAACCGGTTGTGGCGAACTCTGCCAGCCACAGCGCGCGGCCCTTCAGCCGACCGATCAGCATGTCCATGCGGATGTGGCCGCCCAAGCTCTGGCAATAAGCGGCGCCCAACAGCGACATGCCGGCCATCGCCAGGTCGAACAGGTCGATCAGGCCCGGCACAGGTGTATTGAACAACCGCCGGCCCACCACCTCGAGCATGGTGAGGCACATGGCGGCGAAGACCAGTCCGCCGCCGGCCAGCGCCGCGGCGCGCTCGAGACGGACGAGCGCGGCATCGACCGCCGCCAGCAGTCGGGCGGATCCGGATATCATGGCGGCGCGACGGGCCTATAGCAGACCGCCTCCAACTCGATCAGCGCCCCGGGCAAGAGCAGGTCCGCGCGGACGGTGGAACGGGCCGGTGGCGGACCGGCGAACTGGCGCGCATAGGCTGCGTTGAAGGCCGCGAAATCCTCCGCCCGGGTCAGCCACACGGTGCACTTGACCACGTCGTCGAGGCCAAGCCCCGCGCCGGCCAGCACGGCCTTGAGCCGGATGAAGATCGCCTCGGTCTGCGTGGTGATGTCGCCCTCCACCATCCGCCCCGCCGCATCCTTGGCCATCAGGCCAGAGACGAACACGAAATCGCCCGCGCGCACGGCCGTCGACAACGGATTGGCGCTGCCATCAGGCAAGGTGCCCGGTGCGCCCACGGCCTGACGCGGCATGGCGAAGCCCCCGAACGGTACTCTTGAGTTAGTTCGTCACCGCGGCGGACGCCTTCTCCGCCTCGGCGTAGATGAAATCGAACAGCGCCTGACCTGGCAAGCCGCGGCGGTTGGCGTCGGCCACCCAGTCGGCCCAGATGCGCTTGGCCGAGCGCGCCTTCAGGCCGTCAAGCTGGTCCTGGCGGTAGACGATGCGCGTAAGCCCGGCGCGATCGAAGGCCGCCAGCCATTCGGCTTCCTGCGCGTTGAGCAGGTCGATCTGCGCCGCCGCGGCCTCCGGCACGGCCGCCATCAAAGCATCGCGATAAACGTCGGGCAGTTCGGCCAAAGACTTCTGCCCGACCGCGAGAAAGCAGTTGGGCATGGCTGCGGTCATGTTGAGCGTGTACCACTGCGCCACTTCGTGAATCCGGTAGGCGCCGAAGGCGTACGGAAACGGCAGCGTGGCGGCATCGAACATGCCGCGGTCGAGCGCATTGTAGATTTCCGGCGTCGGCACCGAGGTCGGCTGGCCGCCCAGCGCGCGCACCGCCGCGCCGACGTTGCCCGGCGCGCGCACGCGCTTGCCCGACCACTCGGCGATATCGGTGGGCGGGCTGCCCTTGCCCATGAACTCGTAGCGTGGCGAGGTGGTCTGCATCAGCGCGACCGCGTTGTAGCGGGCAAGTTCGCGCACCACTTCCGGGTGGCGGTAGTAGACCCGCGAAAATCGCTGTGACGCCTCCAGGCCGTCGATTGGCAGGAACGGCAGCTCGGGCGCCAGCATCAGCGGCGTCTTGCCGGGATGGTTGTTGGGGCAGACGTGGGCGGCCTCGATGATGCCGACCGAGATGCTGTCGAGGTTCTCGCGCTGGGGCGACAGCGCTTCGCCGTAGTGGATCGCGATGGTGAAGCCGCCGCCGGTTTCGCGCGCCACCGTTTCGGCCAGCACCTCCATCGACTTGGTCACCGCCCGCGGCGCGCCCCAGGCCGACAGGTACCACATCACCTGCTGGCGCGGACCGGCCATCGCGGCGAAGGGTGCGATCAGCACGAGAGCTGCGATCAGCACCAGGGCCGCGGCCAGCCGCGCGCAGGACCCCATCGCGGGCCGCCTATTTCGGCGCTTCGGGGAACAGGCCGATGTCGTAGATGCCCGAGCCTTCGCGCAGGGGCTTGACCTTGGTGCGGTATTCCTCGGAGTTCCAGAATTCCTTGGCCTTCTCCAGCGACGGCCACTTCGACACCACCACGGCGCATCCTTTGAAGTAATCGCCCTCGAGCACGCTTTCCGCCGGACCGCGCACCACGTACTCGGCGCCGTACTGGGCCAGCATCTCGGCCGATTTCTTGACGTAGTCGGCGAACGTCGGCGTGCGGCTGGTGACGCGGACGATGGCGACTTGATAGGCGGCAGGCATGAACGGTCTCCGTCGGTGGGAAATTCAGAAGTGCTCGGCCAGGCGGCCGTAGCCCGCGATCTTGTCGGCGATACCGATGGCGCGCAATCCGGCCCAGTAGGTGACCACGTTGACGGTGAGCACCGGCTTGCCCAGCCGGCGCTCCATGTCGGCCACCAGCCGCGCCATCGAGGAATTGGTGCCGACCTTGATGATGCACTCCACGCCGGTCACGTTCAGTTCGTCGACGGCGGCATTGAGCTGTTCGGAGGTGGCGGTGGCGATGTGCAGCGGCGTGGGATGCTTGAGCCCCTTGATCGCCAGCACCTGGTAGCCGCAGCTCTCGAAGAAAGCCTTGCAGGCCTCGTCGGCCGGCGGCATCCACGGCGTCAGGATCGCGAGCTTGCGCGGCTTGCCCAGTTTCTCCAGCGCCTGAAGAATGGCGAACGACGGCAGCATGACCGGAATGCCGCCCGCCACCGCCTCCATGTGCTTGCGCATGGCCTCGGCCGCGGCCACGCCGCCGACGAAGCTGTCGACCGAGTGGCCATGCACGATGATATCGGGCTCGCACGCCGCCAACAGGTCGATGGCCTGGTCCATCTCCACCGACTTGCCCAGGAATTTCTTGTAGAGTTCCAGGTCGTGGGCCGGGCGCTTGACCCGGCTCATGCGCGAGACGTGGTTGGTGACCCCGGGCGGCTGCAGCGCCGCCATTTCGGGCTCGACGATGGTGTTGGTGGCTGGCACCAGGATTCCGATCTTGGCCCGGTAGCCGAGCGCGTCTTTCAGCTCCGGCGGCATTGATTTGGCAGCTTGCGCGAGCGCGGCCATGCGATCCTCCCTTAGTTCGTATCCCACGCGTTGCCGACGCAGGATTGCCGATTGTCCTGCGCCGGACCTTGACGTATCGCAAGAGTCTTTTTGCAGGCGCACGGCCCGCGACCGTACCATGCGCCGCGGTGCGGCATGTTAGAATGCGCGGTTGAGTGGGGACAGCGGGGGGCGAGATGATCTGTCGCATCTTGAGAGCGCTGCTGGGCGTGGTGATGCTTCAGGCGACGGTCCCGGTGCAAGCACAGGAGCTTGACCAGGTCATGGCCCGCTTGATGGCGGCGTTTCCCGGTACCTATGACACGACGGCCCAGGTCGCGGCCGAAACCGCGGCCGGCGTGCCGGAGGCCCGGCGTCACGAACGCCGCTATGTCGTCTACGCCCGCATCGACGCCCCCCAGATCGGCCCCCATGTGCTGTTCCGCCAGGAGCGCAAGGGCGGCCCCGACGGCCCGGTGGCGGCGCGCGGTCTGGCGGTGTTCGCGCCCGACCCCGAGGCGGGCGGCGTGCGCATGTGGCTGCGCAACATCGTCGACGCTGACCGCTTCGCCGACCTGCATCTGCGCAAGGACCTGTGGCCCACGGTCGGCTTCGACCCGGCCTATGGCGGCAAGTGCCCCTTCCATTGGCGCGTCGAGGGCGGCGTGCTGACCGGCACCCTTGCGGGCGGCGGCTGTTCGATCGTCTCCAACGCCGGCAAGCCGATGTCATTCGATTCGCGCTGGACGCTGACCGACGCGGGGCTGTCGATCTTCGACAACACCTACGACGGCGCCGGCCAATTGTTGTCGGGCCGCACCGACCGCGTGCCGACCGAATATCGCCGGATCGGCCCGTGAAGGTCGGGACGACCGTCAGGCCCGACGTTGAGCCCTGGCCGGGCGCCGCCCAGGCCTGGTTCGTGGTGGCCGCGCTGAGCGTGGCGAGCCTGTTCTCGTTCCTGGACCGCACCGTCATCAGCCTGCTGGTGCAGCCGATCAAAACCGATCTGCTGTTGTCCGACACCGAGATCGGCGTGTTGCAGGGCGCGGCGTTCGGCGTGTTCTACACGCTGATGATCATTCCGTTTGGCTGGGTCGCCGACCACGGCAATCGGATCCGGCTGGTGTTCTGCGGCATGATCGTCTGGTCGCTGATGACCGCGGCCTGCGGTCTGGCCACCAATTTCTGGGAAATGTTCGCCGCCCGCGTCGGCATCGGTATCGGCGAGGCGACGCTGGCGGCTTCGGCCGCATCGATCATCGCCGACCACTTCCCGGCCGCCCGGCGCACCTTGCCATTAAGCGTTTACACATTGGTCGCCTCGGCCGGCGTCGGTGTCGGGCTGGTGGGCGGGGCGATCATCGCCACCACACTGGCCGATGTGGGCACGCTGACCGTGCCGGTGCTGGGGACGCTGCAGATGTGGCAACTGGTGTTCATCGCCGTTGGGCTGCCGGGTCTGGGTTGGGCGCTGGTGCTGCTGACCATGCGCGAGCCGGCGCGGCGCGAGAACACCGGCGATGACGCCACCTGGGGCGAACTGTTCGATTTCGTGAAATTGCGCCGCCGCGTGATCGGCCTGCATTTCTTCGGCTACTGCTTCTACAACACGTTCGGGTATGGCGCGGGCGGCTGGCTGCCGGTGTTCTTCATGCGCGAGTACGGCTGGGGCATCGCCGAGGTCGGCACGCGCTACGGCATTTTGTATCTGATCATGCCCGTGGTCGGCGGCGTGGCGTGCGGCTGGGTGGTGCGCAAGCTGATGGAGCGGGGCCGCGTCGATGCCAACCTTTACGCCATCGCCATCAACAACACGCTGATGACCGTGCCGGGCGTTCTGACGCCGCTGATGCCCAACGGCTGGCTGGCGCTTGTGATGGTCACCCCGCTGATCGCTATATTCGTGTTCCCTTCGGGTGCGTCGCTGGCGGCGATTCAGGAAATCACCCCCAACCGTCTGAGGGGCCGCATGACCGCGCTTTACTACGCCGTGACCAACCTGGTCGGCATCTCGCTGGGCACCGTGTTCATCGGCGCGCTGACCGATTACGTATTCCGGGATGAAATGCGCGTCGGCGATTCGATCGCGCTGGCGGCGGTGCTGTTGTGCCCGCTGGGCGGGGCGATCATGTTCCTGGCCGCTCGCGCCCGGCGGACTTTGGCGGCGGCCTGACGATGCTGAGGACGGCGGGCGCACTGATCGGTCTCGGCACGGCGGTCGGCGCGGCCGTGCTGATCGCCCAAGGCCCCTTGCCCGGCGACGTGGCGATCACGCGCGGGCTGCAGACGCTGTTCGGCGACCGGCCGGGCTGGGCCGAGGCCCTGACCGCCACCGCGCGCGTTCCGGCCATATGGGGTGTGGTGATCGTGGCCGCCGGTCTGG
Source organism: Rhodospirillaceae bacterium (assembly GCA_033764265.1). GTDB lineage: Bacteria > Pseudomonadota > Alphaproteobacteria > Rhodospirillales > Rhodospirillaceae > VGEM01. The sequence continues at coordinate 32,377 of JANRJB010000103.1, forward strand.
CATTCGTGCGCGGCGGACCTTGGGCCGCGATCGCCGTACCGGTGGCGTTCGGATTGGCCTTTGGTTCCGCGGAGCTATGGCGATTGGTCCTGGTGGCCCCGCGCCCGACGCCAGACCTGGTGGCGGTGGCCTCACCCGGCACGTCGTCGGGCTTGCCATCGACGTTTGCCCTTTACTACGGCGCTCTGGGCGCGGCGGTGATGTTGGCCCGCGCCCGCACCGGCGCGCCGGCCGCCGCGGCGCTGGTCGTCGCCGGCGCGGCGGTGATCGCGGGCTGCGCGGCACGCATCGTTTTGGGCGGTCACTGGACCAGCCAGATGCTGGCGTCGGCGAGTTTCGCCGCAGGACTGGCGGCGCTGGCACACGCCGTCATTGCCCGGATGCCTCGCCGCCCGACGTCGGCGTGATATCGGCGTCGGGCGACGGGGGTCGGCCTACATGCTGTACTTGAGCGTCAGCAGGTATTCGCGCGGCGCCATCGTCAGGAAGCCGCCGAGCGCGCGGCTGCCGGTCATGATGGTGGTTTCCTTGGTCAGGTTCGACACCGAGAACCGCGCCTGCCAGCGCTCGTCGATCGAAAGGCCGATGAATCCGTTGACCCGGTCGAAGCCGTCGAGGACGAAGTCGTTGGTGGCCGCGGTGACGAAGCTGTCGGTGTGGTAGATGTCCGCGCCCAGTAGGAAGCGGGCGTCGCGGTTGCCAAGCGCGAAGTCGTAGCCGTAGTCGAAGCCGATGGTGTAGGTCGCGTCGGGAAGTTGCGGCGGCTCGGGGTTGGTTACGCCGAAGCTGGCGGGCGCATTGGTCGGCGCGCTACCGGGGGCGAGGTTGCGGAACTTGCCCGATGAAAACGCGCCGTTGGCGAACAGCGTCAGGTTGTCGACGGGAACCGCGGTGATCTCCCATTCGAGACCTTTGATGGTCGCGTCGCCCGCGTTCTGGACGGGGAACGACGAGATGCCGTTCACGGTGACCGTGGCATTCAGCGTCAGATCCGAGATGCGCGCCATGTAGTAGTTGGCGTTTACGCGCAGGCGGTTATCGAGCATGTCGACCTTGAAGCCGGCCTCGTAGGTCCAGTTGCTTTCGGGGCCGTAGGGGGTACGCGCATCATTGAGATTGAAGATCGCGATCGCGCTGTAGCCGCCCGACTTGAAGCCGCGGGCCGCCGAGGCGTAGAGCAACAGGCTGTCGATCGCGCCCGAGGTCGGCACCGTGTAATCGATGCCGAACTTGGGCGTCCATTTCTTATAGGTGTTGTCCAACACCACCGGCGGCTGCGGACCCGACGGCACGATCGACGTGGGCAACACGGCGATCGATTCGAAGAAGTCCTTGTTGTCGCGGGCGTAGCGGATACCGGCGGTGACCTTGAGCGCGTCGGTGACGTTGTAGTCGGCCTGGCCGAACACCGAAATGTTCTTGGTTTTGGCGTCGATCAGGCTGGTCGAGGCGGGCGTGATGAAGCGCCACGAAAAAACCTGGTCGGCGGATTCACGAAAGTAGTAGACGCCGGCGATGTAGCTGAACGCACCGTCAGCGGCGGTGCCCTGCAGCTTCAGCTCCTGGCTGAACTGGTCGGTGTCGGCGTTGGTGCCGGCCATGATGCGGCCGACGCCGCTGAAATCGCCGGTAAAATAATCGTCGGTGTTGACGAAACCGGTGATCGACTGGAGCGACGCATTGTCGCTGATGTCATAGGTCATGTTCAGCGACGCGATCAACTGCTGAGTCTCGCCGCGGGTTTCGTCCTCCATCGGCGGCGCGCCGCGCGGGGCGAGCGGGCGGTTGAGGGTGTAAAACCCGAACGTCGGCACCAGGTCCTTCGAGCGGAACCGCCGATTGGCCGGCACCGACGGCGTGGTCATCGGCACCAGCATCAACGCGTCGTTGTCGCTGTCGGTGTAGGACACCGACACGGTCGCGTCGAACACGTCGGACCCGGTGTAACGCAGCTTGGCGCGGCCGGCGATGTTCTTCTCGTCGCCGATGCGTTGGCCGGTGCCCAAGTTGTTCCAGTACCCGTTACGGCCGTTGGTCTGCACCGCGATCGAGGCGGCGATCGCATCGGACAACGGCCCGCCGGCGCTGACGCTGGCGCGGTAGGCGTCGAAGCGGCCGTAGCCAACCTCGGCATTCAGCCACTCGTTGTCGGGGCCCGGCTGTCGGGTGATGAACTTGATCGCCCCGGCCAACGTGTTGCGGCCGTACAGCGTGCCCTGCGGTCCGCGTAGCACTTCGACCCGCTCGAAGTCGGCGAGCTGGACGTTGTTGCCGTTCAGGCGGGCGAGATAGACGTCATCGACGTAGATACCGAACGGGGATTCGGCAACCACCAGCGAGGCGTCCTGCTGCGTCGAGCCGCGCAAGGATGGCGACAGGTTGGTGGGCTGGGTGATGTTGTTGCGCATCTTCAGGCTCGGCGTGTAGCGCTCGAGATCCTGGGCGAACTTGACCTGGCGCTTCTCGATCGCATCGATGCTGAGCGCGGTAATGGCCACCGGAACCGTCTGCAACGAAGCCTCGCGGCGCTCGGCGGTGACGACGATTTCTTCAAGCCCGCCCGACTGGGCGGCTTGCTGGGCCAACGCGGCGGCGGGTGCCAGGGCGACCACGGCGGTCGAAACCAAGAGGCGTTTGAAAGTCATGGAACTTCCTTTCTCGGGGGGTGCTCGATCGCGTGTCGCGGCTCGCGGGACTGCGACCGCGCGGGCAACCGGCTGTTGGCTTGCGCTGCGCAAAACTAATGATGTCACTGGGGGATCGCCAGCGACGGTGGCGAAATCGTCGCCACCTGTGGCAGGGTTGCCACATTGCACGGTTAAAGTCAGTGCTTCTCCGCGGCGAACACCGCCACGTCGTACAGGCTGACGCCGCCGGCGCGCAACGGTTTCAGGCGCTCGTATTCGGGTGAGAACCAGAAATCCGTGGCGGCCTTGAGCGATGGCCAGACGCTCAGCAGCACGACCGCGCGATCCAGCCATTCGCCTTCCAGCACCTTGAGCCGCTGGCCGCGCACCAGCGCCACGCCGCCGTGCTTGGTGCGCAGCTTCGCCGCGCCATCGGCGTATTCGGCGATGGTGGCGGGCGACGCGACGATCTGGCCCAGCACCAGCATGAAGACGTGATCGCCCAGCACCGCCGGCGGAACGGCTTCGCCGGCGAACAGGCCGATGTCATTCACCGAAGTGCCGATGCGGTTGGGCCGAATGTTCTTCTGGTAGTCGTCGGAGAACCAGAACCGTTCCGCCGCCGCGGCGTCGGGCCACACCGAGATCACGTTGCGCTGGCGCGGCAGCCACTGGCCTTCCAGCACCTTGATCGGCGTACCGCGCGCCAGGTAGCGGCCGCCGAAGGATTGCGCGGTGGCGGTGACCGCGCCGCGATAAGCGGCGATGTTGCCTTCATAGCCGGTGAGATGGTTGTTGGCGATGATGTAAGCCGACATGCGGAACTGCCCCTTGCAAAAACCGGCCGCACGCTATCAAGCCGCGCGTGAGTCGTGAAGCTTCGGGCGGGTCGGCACCGTCAGCGTTCGCGTGGTGCTCCGTCGGCCATGGCCGGGTCTTCGGCGAAGGAGGCGGGCACCAGCACCTGGTCGATGACGTGGACGATGCCGTTGTCGGCCAGCATGTCGGCCCGCACGATGCGCGCGGGGCCGATCTTCGGCTTCTGGCGCGCGTCCAGGATCACAGCGCCGCCGTCGAGCGGCAGCGCCTCGAGGCGACGGCCGGCGTAGTCGCGGCTGATGACGCGGCCGGCGAGCACGTGATGCTTGAGCAGCATCACGAGCTGATCGCGGTTCTCGGGACGCATCAGGTTGTCGAGCGTGGCCTGCGGAATCTTGGTGAACGCGTCGTCGGTCGGCGCGAACAGTGTGAACGGCCCTTCGTTCACGAGGCTGTCCTTGAGTTCGGCGACCTCCAAGGCGCGGATCAGCGTCTTGAACGAACCGGTTTCGGCGGCCAGGTCGACGATGTTGCGGGCCCAGGCCGGCGCGGTCCAGAAACCCGCGACCATGGCCGCGGTGGCGGGGGCGATCACGGGGGCAACCAGCGGGGCGCTGGCCAGAATGGCGCGCCGGGCAAGTCGTAGCGGGGCGACGGTGTCGGGAGCCATGAACCAAGACCTTCTCGCGCACGGAGCGTCGATCATCGGCGAAGTTGGTGGGCTGGGCCAGCCCATGGCGATGCGGACCGTTTCGCGTGGCGCTACGCGCACAACCCGGCCCAAAAGCCTCGACGGTTGATCATTATTTGTGTAATTACGTTAATTATGGGTGACCCGGCGGCCATTGCGAACGTGTGCGTGGTGTTCAGCCTGCGCCGCGCAGCGCGAGCGGCCAGCCACCGGCTGGATATCGCCTTGGCGCCGATCGGCCTATCGGCCGGCCAGTTCACCATCCTGAGCGCCTTAGCGGCCACCGCAGAATCTCCGTCGCTTGGGGCAGCACGGTTGTGCCGGACCCTGGCGATGGATCGCTCCACGCTCAATCGGAACTTGGCGCCCCTGCTCTCCCGCGGGCTGATCGCCCGTGACGGCGGGCGCGGGCGGACCGGGTTGCGGTATCGTCTGACCGGCGATGGTGCTGACCTTCTGCAGACCGCCGGAATGGCGTGGCAGACCGTTCAACGCGATCTAATCGGCGGCATCGGCGGTGCCGAAGCCGGGCGGGTTCTGGCGGCGCTGGACCGAATTACATCGGTCGCGCAGAAATAATGCTGTATTTACATTATTAATTGAGGCCCGGCCCCTCACCCGAGCGGGCTTGGGCGCTTAAGCGGATGTTAAGGGCGCGCCGTTAACCATTTCGGTTCCACGCAGCGGAGACGGGAACCGGATCGGTGCGGACGGTCAGCAAAACCTTCAAAGACGGCGAGATCATTTTCACCGAGGGCGAGCCGTCGACCTGGGCCTACGAACTGCTCGAAGGCAAGGTTGAGATCTACGCTCACGGCGACACCACCCAGGGCGAGCCGGACCTGAAGCTGGAGTCCACGCTGGCTCCCGGCGCGCTGTTCGGCGAGATGGGCGTGCTGGACGCCAGCCCGCGTTCGACCACCGCGCGCGCGCGCGGGTCGGTGACCGTGAAGGCCATTCCGCGCGAGGAGTTCCTGCGCCAGATCGAATCCGATCCCGGCACCGCGCTCAAGGTCATGACCAAGCTGGCGCGCCGCATGAAAGGCACCGGCGGGTCGCTGATCCCGGCCGAGGTCTGGCGCGAGACCGCCGCCAAGCTGCCGGTGCCGGTGCTGACCGCCGCCGGAACCGACGCGACGCCGAAGCCGCGGCGCGTGAGCAAGCCTTTGCCCGCCAATCTGATCGGCGAACGCAAGCCCAATTTCGTCGAGCGGATTCTCGACACCATGGTCAAGGACGCCGGGCCGCGCATCGGCAAGAAGGCCAAGGCGCCGACGCCGGGCGACATCCAGGTGCTGGTCGCGCTGGTCCGCGACGACTACGAGAACATGCAACGCAAGCTGGTGGCCGAGGCGCTGAACGGCATTCCCGGCGTGCGCGTCGAGACCGTCGACCGCGACCTCGCCAAGTTCGTACCGGGACTGGCCGACGCGACGCCGGCGATCGGCGACGAGGTCACCAAGCGCGGCGTGCGGGAAGGCCGCCGCTGGCTGGCGGAGCGCAACGCCGACCTGCTGATCTGGGGCAAGGTGGAATCCACCGGCCGCAACGTCGAGCTGCGCTTCGTCGGCGTGTCATCGAGCCCGGGCGAGCGCCCGGGGCGGTGCACGCCCTTGAACGCCCTGTATCTGCCGATCGACTTCTACAACGACTGGCAACCCTTGCTGCGCGCCGTGGTGCTGGCCGCGGTCGATCCGCGCAGCTTCGCGCAGGGACGTATCCTCCGTTCGGCCCTGCCGGCGCTGGCTGCCAACGCCAAGGCCATGGGCCTCGACCCATCGGCGGCGATGGAACCCTTCGAGCGCGCCGCCATCTTGTTCAGCTACGGCAACGCCGCGGCCATCTGCGCGCAGCTGGAACACGACCGCGCCTGGTATCACACCGCGGTCGAGGCTTGGCGCGCCGCGGTCGAGCTGTACGGCAACGCCGAAACACCGGTGCTGGGCCAGCTGTATCAGCAGCTCGGCCTGGCGCTGCAGATCATCGGCGAGCGGACCAACGACACCACGCGGCTGGAGGAGGCCGCCGATGCCTACCGTCGCGCGCTGGTGCACACCTCGCGCCGGCGCCAGCCGGTCGACTGGGGTTTGATGAAGTACCGGCTGGGCTGCGTGCTGTACAAAATCGACCTGGCGGTCGGCGACGACAACGCCCTGCGCGAGGCGATCCACGCCTGCCAGTCGGCGCGCCAGGTGTTCGACCGCTACCTGCACCCGATCCGCTGGGCGGAGATTTCCAACACGCTCGCGCAGATTCTCCAGGTCTACGGCGACAACACGAAAAGCGCCGCGGTTCTGCAGTACGCGGTGAAATGCTGCGTGGCCGCGCTACAGGTGCGCACGCCCGACACCGCGCCGCTGCAGTGGGCCAGCCTGCAGAACACGCTGGGCTCGGCCTTGTTCCTGCTGGCCAAGCACACCGGCGAATGGGAGTACATGCGCCAGTCGTCCGATGCGTTCCGCTATGCGCTCGAGGTCTACAAGGACCACGGCGGCGGCCGGCTGGCCACCGTCACCGAGCGCAACCTGCTGCGCGCCGAGCGCCAGGTTCAAGCCATCGCCGAACGCCAGGTGGTCGAACCGGTGTGGGCACAGAGTTTCAACATCGCCGACGAGACCGCGGACGAACTCGCCCCGCTGTTCGAGGGCGAGGGCGCAAGCAGCGTCAGCCGGATCGCCTGACGCGGCGACGCGCGGCGAACGCCAGCAGGCCGGCGCCGAGCAGGGTCGCAGCACCCGGTGCAGGCGCAGCGACCACCGGGTTCTCAAGCTCCGACAAAAGCGTGATGCCGATATTGTCGATCCAGGCGTAGACCGAGGCATTGACCACGTTGTCGCGCACCAGCCGGATGTTGATCGAAGATGTTGTCGGGATGAAGGTCTCGTACACGTACTGCCACTGGTCGATGCCGGAAACCGCGATGGCATGGACGTCGAACGGGACATCGTTCAGGTCGAGATAAAGATGATCGTCGGTGGCCAGGTCGCCGGCGTACATGAACGCGCTGAACACGTAGGTCAGTCCGGGCGTGACGGCGATGGCGTTTGAGATCGCGGCAAATCCCGGACCGGTGAAACTCACGTTCGCCTCGGCGCGGGCGGCATAGTTGCCGTGGATCAACTTGTCGCTGCGCGCTTGGAACGAACCAAGCGAGAAGGGATTGGAGAATCCCGCCATGGTCCCGGTCTCGAAATCGCCGTTGGCGATCAGGTTCTGGGTGCCGAGCGAACCGAACGGCCCGAGCAGGGTGGCCGCCGACGCCGGTTGCGCCAGGGCACAGAAGGCGGCGAGGACGCCGGCAGCGGGCAAGCGATGGAGAGTCCGTTGGCTCATGCCGAACCTAAGGTCAGGTGCGAAGCCAGCCCGGGAAAGCTATCATGGTTGCCGGAAAATTACAATCAACAATAGAATTTTATGAATGCATTGCTTGGTGATGGACAAAGTATTTTCATCTTGGTTGTCGATTTTTCAATTGGTTAGAACTTTCATCCTTTCCCGCCTTGGATGTACCTGCCGCCGCGATTGACCCGATACAACGGCCATCTCAAGGTGCGGCGTGTTTACTGCTCAATACAGAACCTCGGCTGTCGCGGTCATCGCCGGCGGCGAGGGGCGCCGTCTCGGCGGCCTCGCCAAGGCCACCTTGGAGATCGGCGGAGCACACCTGATCCACCGTGTGCTCGGGCGTCTAAAGTCACAGGCCAGTCACGTCGCCGTGTGCGTCCGGGCGGAGGCTGGCTGGCTCGACACCGTCAAGGAACCGGTGCTGTTTGATCTGCCGGCTTTCGAGGGACCGCTTGCCGGCGTCGCCTCGGCGCTGGTGTGGGTGGCGACGCTGCCGCAGATCGACACTTTGGTGACGGTCGGTGTCGATTATCCGTTCCTGCCCGATGACCTAGTCGCGCGGCTTTCCGGCAAGCCCGGCATTGCAGTGGCGTGTTCCGGCGGACAGTCCCATCACCTGATCGCCGGCTGGCCCTTGTCGGCGCGAGAGAAGTTTTTGCAGGGAATTGCCGCGGGCGAGCGCGCCGTGCATCGCTTGCAGGCGAGGTTCCCGTCCACGGCGGTGGAATGGCCTTGCCAACCGGTCGATCCGTTCTTCAACATCAACACGCCGGAAGATTTGGAGCGCGCCCGGACCATTTCATGACCCAGGCCACCCGCATTCTGGCGATCGACCAGGGCACCACGTCGACCCGCGCGGTGATGTTCGACGCCGCCGGCCATGCCCTGGCCAGCGAGCAGATTCCACTGCGGCAGATTTATCCGCGCGACGGCTGGGTCGAACACGATGCCGACGAGATCTGGCTGGCCGCCACCAAGGTCTGCCGCGCGGTGATCGAGCGCACGGGCGGCATCGGCCGGGGTGACATGGGCAGCGTCGCCGCCATCGGCATCACCAACCAGCGCGAGACCGCCGTGATCTGGGACCGCGCCACCGGCCGGCCGATCCACAACGCGATCGTCTGGCAGGATCGGCGCGGCGCCGCGGCGTGCGAGGCGCTGCGCGCGGCCGGGCACGAGCCCCTGGTTCAGGCGCGGACCGGACTGGTGCCGGACTCGTATTTCTCGGCCACCAAGGCGACCTGGCTGCTGGACAACGTGGCCGGCGCGCGCGACGCGGCCGCGGCCGGCCGGCTGGCCTTCGGCACCATCGACAGCTGGCTGTTGTGGAACCTGACCGGGGGCAAGGTGCATGCCACCGACGCCACCAACGCCTCGCGCACCATGCTGGTGGACATCGCCACCGGCCGCTGGGACGACGCGCTGCTCGACCTGTTCCGGGTGCCGCGCGCGGTGCTGCCCGAAATCCGCGACACCGCCGGGGTGTTCGGCGCGACCGACGCCCAACTGTTCGGCCGCGCCGTGCCGGTCGCCGCCCTGGTGGGCGATCAGCAATCGGCCCTGGTCGGCCAGGCCGGTTTTCGCGAGGGCATGATCAAGAGCACCTACGGCACCGGCTGCTTCGTGCTGGTCAACACCGGCGCGCGTCAGTTGGCGTCGACGCACAAATTGTTGACCACGGTCGCGTATCAACTGAACGGTCAACGCACTTACGCGTTGGAAGGCAGCATCTTCAACGCCGGCACCGCGATCCAATGGCTGCGTGACAACCTGCGTCTGGTCGGCCACGCCGGCGAAACCGAGGCGCTGGTGCGCGCCATCGAGGACGCGCCGCCGCGGGTGCACTTCGTGCCGGCGTTCACCGGCCTGGGCGCGCCCTACTGGGACTCCGAGGCGCGCGGCGCCATCCTGGGCCTGACGCGCGACACCAGTGCGGCGGAAATCGTGCGCGCCGCGCTGGAAGCGGTGTGCTTCCAGACCAACGACCTGCTCGACACGTTTCGGCGCGACGGCATGCCACCGCCCGGCGTGCTGCGCGTCGACGGCGGCATGGTCGCCAACGCCTGGCTGGTGCAGGCGTTGGCCGACATCACCGGCGTGCCGGTCGAACGCCCGGCCATGACCGAGACCACGGTCTTGGGTGCGGCGTTCCTGGCCGGTCTGGGCGTGGGCGTGTTCGCCGATCTGGCCGGAGTCGAGTCGGCGTGGCGGCGGGATTTGCGCACCGAACCCCGGCTCGATCCGGCGCGGCGCAGCAGTCGCATCGACGGCTGGTCCGCCGCGGTCGCGCGCGTGCGCGGCCGGACGTAACGGCGCGGGATTCGCCGAATTTACCGGAGTTTCCGGTTTCGCGTGCGGTGCACGCAAGCGCCCCGGCCGAGCCGCGCGGCGCCGAGTCGCCGGCGCGGCGTCGCGCCCTTGAATTTGGTTTGGAGCCGATTCTGTTGTAGATTTCTGATGTGGGCGGCGGGGTCAAGGGCGTTCGGTTCAGATGCAGGGTTCTTCGGCTGGCGGTCCCGGCAAATCGGGCGTGACCGCGAAGGTGAAATGGTTCAATCCGGCGAAGGGTTTCGGGTTCGTTGCGCCGACTGACGGCTCGCCGGATGCGTTTCTCCATGTCTCGGTGGTGCAGCGCTACGGCCGCAATTCATTGCAGCAGGGCGCGACCATCATCTGCGACCTGACCGACGGCCCGCGCGGGCCACAGGTCTCCGACATTCGCAACATCGACGATTCAACCGCGGGCGATGACGGCGGCGGCTTCGGCGGCGGCGGTGGCGGTGGCGGCGGTTACGGCGGCGGCGGGTACGGCGACAGGGGCGGCGGTGCCGGCTACGACAGCGGCAGCGAAGACGTGATCGACGGCGAAGTGAAGTTCTTCTCGCCCGACAAAGGTTACGGTTTCGGCATGCCCACCGGCGGCGGCCAGGACGTTTTCATCGGCATCGGCGCGTTGCAGCGCTCCAACCTCGACCGGCTGGAATCGGGCCAGAAGGTGCGCATGTACGTGCGCCCCGGCAAGAAAGGCCCCCAGGCCGTGCGCATCGAGATCACCGGCCAGGCGCCCCCGCGCGGACCGCGCGATCATAGATAAGCCGCGGGCCGCGCGATCATCGATAAGCCGCGGGCCGCGCGATCATCGATAAGCCGCGGGCCGCGCGATCACCGATAAGCCGCGGACCGCGCGTGGCGCCCGGCCGCGATCACCCCCAGGAACGCCACCAGCACCGGCAGCGCGATCGCCAGGTTGACGGCCTGCCAGCCGATGGTGTTCTGCAGCGCGCCCGACGCGAACGTCGCCACCGTGATGGCGGCGAACACCAGCGTATCGTTGGCGGCTTGGGCCTTGTCCTTCTCCGCCGGGTGGTAGCTTTCAGTCAGCAGCGTGGTCGCGCCGACGTAGACGAAATTCCAGCCGAGCCCCAGGGCCACCAGCCCGAACCAGAAGTTGGCGAAATCGGTCCCGGCGAGGTGGATGGCCATGCACGCCGCGTTGAGCACCAGGCCGGCGATGACGATGTCGCGCGTGCCGAACCGCTTGATCAGGCTGCCGGTGAAAAAGCTGGGCGCGAACATGGCCAGCGCGTGCCATTGGATGACGAGCGCCGCGTCGTCGAATGTCAGCCCGCAATCCACCATCGAGATCGGCGTGGCGGCCATCACCAGGATCATGACGCCGTAACCGACCATGGCGGCCAGCACGGCCGCCACGAACGCCGGCTGGCGCATGATCTGGACCAACGGCCGGCCGCTGTCGCGGCGTTCGGCGTCGGTCGGTGGCGGCGGCAATCGGGCCATCTGCAAGAGCGCGATGTTGAGCGCGCACAGGGCGGCGATGGCGACATAGCAGCCGGCGAAGCTGATCGGCGCCAAGAGATCTCGCGTGGCCTTGGCCAGTTCCGGCCCCAGCACCGCCGAGATCACCCCGCCAGCCATGACCAGCGAGATCGCCTTGGCGCGGAACGCATCGTCCGCGGCCTCGGCGGCGGCGAAGCGGTAGAATCCCCAGAAGGCGTTGTGCACGCCGAGCAGCACACCGCCGGCCAGGAACAGGACGAACGAGTTCTCGCGCAGGGCCCAGGCCGACACGAGCGCGCCCGCCACGCCGATGGCCTGGCCCAGTGTGAATCCGGCCCGGCGGCCGATGCGGCGCATGATCATGGCCGCGGCGAAGGTCGCGCACATGGTCGCGCCGAACTGGGCGGCCAGCGGCAGCGTGGCGAGCGCGGGATCGATCGCCAAGTAGGTGCCGGCCAGCCCGGTCGACAGTGTGACGATCGACACACCGGTCATGGCGAACGCCTGGGCCAGGGTCAGGACGAACACCGTGCGCCGGCCCTGCGGCGCCACCGGCGCCGGCGGGGCTGACTCGGATTCCAGGGTCGGGGCGGTGGACATGTACGACGGGCGAGCGGCGGCTTCAGTCGGCCGTCTTGGCGCGATCGATGCCGCGCAGCTGGTCCATCGACGCGGCACCCTGGTCGTCGCCGGACCTGACGAAGCGCTCGAACAGGCCGGACAGGCCAGCGTTTCTGGGCGGTTCGGTCTCGCAGCCGGTGGCGGTGGATTCGGCGCCCGGGTCCTCGCCTTCCCGGGCCTTTTCGTCGGGTTCGACGAAATAGCACGGGGTTACGGTCATCAGGTCCTTCTCTTCGAAGAACACGCCGTTGAGGAAGGCCACCAGCGCGAACAGCGCGGCCGTGACGCCCGCGCCGAACACCCCGGCAATGGCCAAGCGTTTGATATACGAGGAATCCATGGCGCCTTATAGCCAATCACCGCCGCCGCCGGAAGGTTGGGGCCGACGTTGCCGATTGGTCACGGCCGCCGGCCAGTTGATCAAGTAACCGTTGTGCGCGCTTCAATTCGCGGCATCGGGGCTTTATATAGGGGTCATGAGCTTGAAACGTCCCTCCGGCGAAACCGTCCTGGAACGCTTGCGTGCGGCCGGCTTGCGGCCGACGCGACAGCGGCTGGCGTTGGCCAAGCTGTTGTTCGCCCACGGCCCCCGGCACGTGACGGCGGAATCGCTGTTCACCGAGGCCAAGGGCCGGCGCATCAACGTGTCGTTGGCCACGGTCTACAACGCGCTGCACGACTTCACCGAATGCGGCCTGTTGCGCGAGATTTCGATCGAGGCCAACCGCTCGTACTTCGACACCAACACCGGCGATCACCATCACTTCTATTTCCAGCGGTCGGGCCAGCTGCAGGACGTTCCCGCCGACCAGGTGCACATCGCCAGCCTGCCGGCGGCGCCCAAGGGCGCCCGTATCGCCCGCGTCGACGTGGTGATTCGCGTCGACGAGTAAGGCGCTTGGTTGCGAGCGAGTCGCAGCTTAGAATAATTCTAATCACGTTGACGGCGGCGCCCCGGCTTTGCTATGCCTCGGACTCGGCGCGGCCGGCGCGCGGTTGATCCGCCGTTTGCCGCGCGCCGTACCAGTGCTTCACGTCGCACATGCACGACCCAGAACCACGCCGCACCCAGGAGGGACACATGGCAAACCTGAAAGGCTCCAAGACCGAAGGCAACCTGAAGGCCGCGTTCGCCGGCGAAAGCCAGGCCAATCGCCGCTACCTCTATTTCGCGCAGAAGGCCGACGTCGAAGGCCACAACGACGTCTCGGCGCTGTTCCGCTCCACCGCCGAGGGCGAGACCGGCCATGCCTTCGGCCATCTCGAGTATCTCGAAGTGGTCGGCGACCCGGCCACCGGCCACCCGATCGGCGAGACCAAGCAGAACCTGAAGGCCTCGGTCGCCGGCGAGACGCACGAGTACACCGACATGTACCCGGGCATGGCCAAGACCGCGCGCGATGAAGGCTTCGCCGAAATCGCCGACTGGTTCGAGACCCTGGCCAAGGCCGAGAAGTCGCACGCCGGTCGCTTCCAGAAAGCCCTGGACGCGATGGCCTAACCACCGACCGTCGCAGCCGGCCGAAGCCGCGCGCTTCGGCCGGCTTTTCTTTGCCCTGTTCGTTGCAGCCGCCCGCGGAGCCCGTCATGCGTGAAGGCAGCCTGGAAGCGCCGACCCGCCATCCGATCGACTGGACCAATCCCGACTTCATCGACACTGCCAAGCTCGACGCCGAGATGCGCCGGCAGTTCGACGTCTGTCACGGCTGCCGGCGCTGCTTCAACCTGTGCGATTCGTTCCCGCGGCTGTTCGACCTGGTCGACGCCGCCGGCGACGCCGAACTGCACGGCGTGAAAAGCGACGACTTCAAGTCGGTCGTCGACGCCTGCACGCTGTGCGACATGTGCTACCTGACCAAGTGCCCGTACGTGCCGCCGCACGAGTTCAACATCGACTTCCCGCACCTGATGCTGCGTTACCGCGCCGCCGAGCGGGCCAGGCACGGCGCCGATTTCTGGGACACCCAGCTGACCGAGACCGACCGCAACGGCAAGCTGGCGGGCCTGGCGCCGGGGCTGGCGAATTGGGCGTCAAAGCGCGGCAACGGCCTGACCCGTCCGCTGCTGGAATCCGTGGCCGGCGTCGATGCCCGCGTCGAACTGCCGAAATTCAGTGGGCGCACCTTTGTCGACCGCGCGCAGTCCTCAGCGCCGCGCGACGCCGCAGCACCCGCCAAGGCGCGCAAAGCGGTGATCTTCGCCACCTGTTTCGCCAACTACAACACGCCTGAACTGGGCATGGCCGCGCTGAACGTGCTGGCCAAAAACGGCGTCGACGTGGTGGTGGCTTATCCCGGCTGTTGCGGCATGCCGCAGCTGGAGCAGGGCGACATCGCCCGCGTCGCTGCGCAGGCCAAGACCGTGGCGCAGGCGCTGAAGCCGTTCATCGACGAGGGCCGCGACGTGATCGCCCCGGTGCCGTCGTGCGGCCTGATGCTGAAATTCGAGTGGCCGCTGATCGCGCCCGATGATGCCGACGTCAAACGCCTGGCGCAGAACACCTTCGACATCTGCGAGTACGTGGTCGACATCGCCAAGAAGGAAGGCCTGGCGCCGGGCCTCAAGCCGGTCGACGGCGGCGTGGCGCTGCACCTGGCGTGCCATGCCCGCGCCCAGAACATGGGCCCCAAGGGCGCCGAGATGCTGCGTCTGATTCCCGAGACGCAAGTGGCGGTGATCGAACGCTGTTCGGGCCACGGCGGGTCGTGGGGCATCAAGAAGGGCAATTTCGACGTGGCCACCAAGTTCGCCAAGCAGACGGTGGACCGGGCCGCCCAGGCCAACAAGGCG
>JANRJB010000119.1:0-1838 GCA_033764265.1 Rhodospirillaceae bacterium
TGCAGGCTCTTGTACTTCTGCAGCGTTTCCTGGACCTTGCGGGCGGTCTCGTAGTGCTCCTGACCGACAACGCGCGGCTCGAGCACGCGGCTGGTCGAGTCGAGCGGGTCAACCGCCGGGTAGATGCCCAGCTCCGAAATCGCTCGGCTCAGCGTGGTCGTTGCGTCGAGGTGCGCGAACGAGGTGGCCGGGGCCGGGTCGGTCAAGTCGTCGGCCGGCACGTAAATCGCCTGCACCGAGGTGATCGAACCCTTGTTGGTCGAGGTAATGCGCTCCTGCAGGGCGCCCATGTCCGTCGACAGCGTCGGCTGATAACCCACGGCGGAGGGGATACGGCCGAGCAGCGCCGACACTTCGGAACCCGCCTGGGTGAAGCGGAAGATGTTGTCGACGAAGAACAGCACGTCCTGCCCTTCGATGTCGCGGAAATATTCCGCAATGGTCAGGCCCGACAGCGCGACGCGGGCGCGGGCGCCAGGCGGCTCGTTCATCTGGCCATAGACGAGCGCCACCTTCGACCCTTCGGACACGGCGTTGCCGTCCTTGTCCTTGGCGATGACGCCTGCATCAAGGAACTCGTGATACAGGTCGTTGCCCTCGCGGGTGCGCTCACCCACGCCGGCAAACACCGAGGTACCGCCATGCCCCTTGGCGAGGTTGTTGATGAGTTCCTGGATGAGCACGGTCTTGCCCACGCCAGCGCCGCCGAACAGGCCGATCTTGCCGCCCTTGGCATAAGGCGCGAGCAGGTCGATGACCTTGATGCCGGTGACGAGAATGCTCGCCTCGGTCGACTGGTCGATGAACTCCGGCGCCTTGGCGTGGATCGGCGCGCGCATGTCGGTCTCGACCGGGCCGCGCTCGTCAATCGGATCGCCGACGACATTGAGGATGCGTCCCAGCGTCTTGGGGCCGACCGGCACCTGAATCTGGTTGCCGGTATCGACCACGGTCTGGCCGCGGGTCAGGCCCTCGGTCGAGTCCATCGCGATCGTGCGGACGGTGTTCTCGCCAAGATGCTGCGCGACTTCGAGCACCAGACGGGTACCGTTATTGTCGGTTTCCAGCGCGGACAGAATGGCCGGCAGCGTGCCGTCAAACGACACGTCGACGACCGCGCCGATCACCTGGCTGATGCGGCCGACATTGTTGGTCGTGGCCGCGGGTGCCGATGCCTTGGCGGATGCCGCCTTGGGGGCTGCAGCCTTGGGCGCAGCCGTCTTGGTGGCGGCGGCCTTGGTGGCTGCTGCCTTTGCGGGGGCCTTGGTCGCGGCCTTGGGTGCCGCAGTCTTGGTGGTCTTGGTGGCGGTAGCCATTATCCGTTCCTTGGCTGGATTGTTGCCTGGTTGCTTGCTTGATCGTCAGTCTTTGGCGCACCGGGGCGCCGGAAGGTCACGGTGATACGCCGGGCGTCCGCCCCTGCGTCGGTCATGGGGGCGATGGCGACGGCATAATCGGCGCCGTCAACGCTGCCCGCCGCCGGCTTTTCATCGAGCACGGGCTGCTTCAGTTCGGCCGCGCCCGGCACGCCGATCTTGCCGAGCACCTCGCCCATTGTCTTGACGAAGCGGTCCTTGGCGACCGTGGCATTGGGGGCATCCGTCAGGTCGAGCGCGACTGTAACGCTGTCGAGCGTGTCCTGCGTGCCCGCCGCGCTGAAGGTCATGCGGTTCGGCTGCTTTGCCTCGGTGTTCGAGAGCGTCACCGGAATGCCCGTGCTCGCAAAGCCGGTGCCGTTGGCTGCATAGGGGGCAGGGCGGAAGCCGGTGCCTTCAAAGGCGCGGATGCCGGCCTGCGGATCGGCAAACAGCTCCGGCCAGCCCTTGCTGGCGATCTTG
>JANRJB010000131.1:0-2971 GCA_033764265.1 Rhodospirillaceae bacterium
CATGGGCAAGACGTTCACCGACTTCGCCAATCTGTCGACCACCAGCCCTTACTGGCTGTTCAACAGCCGCGTCGGCGTCGAGAAGGATGACCTTCGCGTCGAACTGTTTGTCCGCAACCTCTTGGACGAGGACAAGTGGGCGGGCGCCAGTGCCTTCACCGACTTCTCCTCGCAAGGCGACCTGTCGTTCGCCCGCCAGGGCATCCTGGTCGCCCCGCAGGACAAGCGGCAGTTCGGCGTGCGCGTGAACTACTCGTTCTGACCGACGCACGATTTCCGGTTCGATTGTCGAGAAGGGCCGCCCCGAACGGGGCGGCCCTTTCGCGTTTCTCCAATCGTCGCTCGCGTCCAACGTGTGAACGTCCTTGAAATCCACATGGCGTGCGCGGATTTGATTTCCTTGACGAAAACGCTCCTGCCGCATAGCCGTAACAATCATGCGCGGTGAACCGCCTAAACATCGCGCCAGGGTTCGGAACGGGGAGTTGTCATGACGAATCTGGCCTTCAAGCGTGCCCTGGCCATGGCCGGGTCAGCCATCGCGTTGTCCGCCTATGCAACGCCTTCGGCGCTTGCCCAACAGTCCGCCCAAGCCAACGCGGCGTTGGAAGAAATCGTCGTGACCGCGCGCCAACGGTCGGAATCGCTTCAGGAAATCCCGCTGTCGATCTCGGCGTTCACAGCCGACGACATCAGGGCCGCCGGTATCCGCGATCTGGGCGACATCGCCCGCACGACGACCGGCATCACCTTCAACACCCGTGCGGCGTTCGGCACGGGCGGGCGCATCAATCCGCAGATTCGCGTGCGCGGCATTTCGGCCGGCGGTCTGCCGCACCTGTCGGCTGTGTCGCTGTTCGTCGATGGCGTCTATTCGCTTGGCGGCGCCAACGTGATTCCGCTCAACGACCTGGAACGCGTCGAAGTCATCAAAGGCCCGCAGTCGGCGTTCTTCGGCCGCAACACGTTCGCGGGCGCCGTCAACTACATCACCAAGAACCCCAGTCTCGAGGAATCCACGACCCAGCTCGACGCGTCGGGCGCCACGCGCGACGACTTCTCGGTCAGCGTGCTGACCGGCGTGCCGCTGGTGCAGGACAAGCTGGCCGCCCAGGTGAACGTGCGGCTGTACAGCCGCGGCGCGCAGTACACCGCCACCGACGGCGGCGCGCTCGGCAAGGAAAGTTCGAAAACCGGCTCGCTGGTTCTGTTCGCCAAGCCGACCGAGAGCCTGACCGTGAAAGGCCGCGTATTTTATCAGAAGGACGACGATGGCCATCCGGCCACCGCGTTCTTCCAAGCCCAGGTCGTCGCGCCCAACTGTCTCGGTCGGCAGGTGCCCGGCCTTAATGCCGCAGGACAGCCGGTGACGCTGACGCTGGGTGCGTTCTACTGCGGCCAGGTGCCCGAAATCGGCGAGCAATTCGCGCCAAAGGTCAGCGTGAATACCAGCCTGCGGCCGGCGTCTTTCGGTCTCGTGCGCCGAGCATTCGACGGCGAGCGGAGCGTGATCCTGCCGGCGGCCGCGCGGCCCGATTTCCTCATCGAGCAAGGCATACAGCGGAAGTACATCGACGGCGTGCCGACGCTCGATCGCATGGGCAGCGAGCGCAACAACCTGCGCACTTCGCTCAACATCGATTTTGAATTCGCCGATGGCTACAATTTCCACGCGGTCGGCGGCTACAACGACCAGAAACTCAATTTCCTGCTCGACTTCGATCGTACCGACGTCGAAAGCTGGTACACCATCGACCCGCAAACGGGGCGCGATTATTCAGCCGAAGCGCGCGTCTCCTCGCCGGGCGAAGATCGATTCCGCTGGCTGGCCGGCGCGACCTACTACGACCAGAAGTTCGTCACCAGCGGCGCCGGCGGCTTGGCGATCTCGAGCTGCGTCGCCAACCTGCCGGGGTTCCCGCCCTCAAGCCAGTGCAACACGCCCAACGGCATCGGCCCCAGCAACAACGCGTTGCCGATCACAGGCGGCAACTTGGCCAAGGTCTGGGGCATCTACGGTTCGGTCTCGTTCGACTTCACCGAACAGATCACGCTGGACATCGAAGGCCGCTACCTTGAAGACAAGCGCACCGCGCAGATCATCGCCGGCACGTTCCGTCAGGCGTTCGCGACGACCTACAAGCAGACCACGCCGCGCTTCATCCTGAACTACAAGCCGACGGACAACACCACCATCTACGCACAGGCCTCGCGCGGCACACTGCCGGGCACCACCAACGGCCTAGTGGCGATCTGCTCGAACGACGCGCTGGATCGGCCCTTCGTCGATCCCGCAACCGGCCAGACGGTGGTGGGTTATATCGACACACGCATCGGTTTTCCAACCTCGGGCCAGCGCATCACCCTGTCCGAATGCGCGCAGCTCGCCTCGCAGTTCCCGGGCGGCACGGCACTGGGGGCCACCCCGTCGCAGAAGCTCGATGCGCTCGAAATCGGCTGGAAGCAGGTCGCGTTCGATGAAGCGCTGCGCTTCAACCTGGTCGGCTATTACTACAAGTGGAAGAACCTGGCCTCGGGCTTGCAGGTTCGCTACACGCGCGATGCCGACGACCCCAACCAGCGCGACCGCATTCCCAAGACTGTGCCGAACACCCTCGGTGTCAGCGTCCCCGGCACGCAGGAACTTTACGGCGCCGAACTGGAAAGCGGCTACGCTTTCACCGACAGTTGGGACGCGCAGGTCAACTTGAGCTGGAACAGCAACAAGTGGCTGAACTTCCAGAATACCTCGGCGCCCTACTATCCATCGCCGAATCGCAAGGGCAAGGATCAGATCCTTTACCCCGAATGGCTGTTGAATGTCACGTCCACCTACACCGGCGACCTGACCGCCGACTGGGGTTGGTTCGTGCGCGGCGACGGCAACTACACCAGTAAGCAGTGGGTCGACTTCGCGAACCTCGCGTATTTGAACGATTACTGGATCTTCAACGCGGCGCTCGGCGTGACG
>JANRJB010000135.1:0-2993 GCA_033764265.1 Rhodospirillaceae bacterium
CGAAGCCCACACGGATGACGCATCCTGCGCGGCGAGCATGATGGCCGGCACCGCGGCCAGCAGCGGCTCGAGCAAGTTGCTTTTCATCGCGACCTCCTCGCTCACGGAAGGGGAGTGCCACATACCGGCACGCGGCGGGCCGTGTTCCACGCCGCGCCCAGTATATAGGGTCCGTGGCGCGCGGACTCCGGTTTTCGCCGGGGGCGCGGCCGAAATGTCAGTCGGCGCCGGCCTTGGCCTTGCCGGCGGGTTTTTCCGACTTCACCAGCGATTTCAGTCGGCACGTCTGTGCGCTGCCGGCGGGGCCGTCCTTGACAATGATGCTGCCGAAGCGATCAAAGCTGGTGCCGGGGCGCTCGGCGAAGGCGATGGTGTGCGCGAAATCGAGCCCGAGACACGGGCCCATCAGCTCGCCGTAGTACCACTGCCGACCCGAGCCTTCGATGTACAGAGCGCGATTGCCGTCGGCGCGCCAGTCGCGAATGGCGTCGTGATCGAAAAACGGGATCGAGGCCTGCTCCGGCGCGGCCGGCTGCGCCAGCGCCGGCGCGGCGGCGGCGAGCAGGGCCAGGGCGAACAGTTTGGACTTCATGGCAAACTCCTGAACGTTGGTGTCCTCCACCTGGCGCTCAATATGGTCGCGCCGTGGGGCGATGACATGGCACGCCCGCGGCAAAACGATGGCCGCTGGTAACCGCGCGTAACGCAAGGAGATTTCAGATCTCGCCGCCGACTGCCAGCAGCGTGCGACCCACGGTCGCACGCGACTCGAAGGCGCGGTGAGCCGCGGCCGCCTGCTCGAGCGGGCCCGCCACCGAAACCGGGAACCGCCACGCGCCCGAGGCGATCTTGGCGACAAGCTCGGGGCGTTCCGCGCCATTGGTCTTGGCCATGCCGTGCCCGACCACGAAACCGCGCACGCCGTGCGAGCCGGCGATCAGCTTGGAGATGTTCACCTCGGGCGCTGGGCCGGCCATGGCGCCGATGGCGATCACCTGGCCCAAGGGCGCGAGGCAGGCGAATTGCTTGGCCGCGTCGGGACCCAGGTTACCGTCCATGATGAAATCGACGCCCCCGTTTGGGCGGTCGGGCCCCTGGGTCAACGTCTTGACGGTCGTGGGCCAGTCGCGGTCGGCGACGTAATCGATCAGGTGGTCGGCGCCGAATTGCTTGGCCCACGCCACCTTGGCCGGGCCGCCGACCAGGCCGATGACGCGGCAGCCGGCGGCCTTGGCGATCTGGGTCAGCATCGCGCCGACCGGGCCGGCGGCCGAATGCACCACGATCCATTCCGCGGGCCGCACGCGGGCCAGCGTGTGCAGCATGTGCCAGGCGGTCAGCGTCGAGCCCATGGCAAAGCCGCCCACTTGCCAGTCGAGGGCATCGGCGATCGGCACCACATTGGCCGCCGCGGTGACGGCGTGATCGGCATAGCCGCCGTACTGGCTCGACACCGTCACGCGCTTGCCAATCAAGCCTGCGTCCACGCCCGGGCCCACCTTGTCGATGCGCCCGCAGTAGGAATAGCCCAGCGTGAACGGCAGCGGCGGCACACCCCACTTCATCGCGCCCGAGCGGGCGTGGATGTCGAGCGGATGGACCGCGGCGTAGGCGACGCGGATGCGCACCTGGCCCGCGCCGGGCTCGGGCGTCGGAATGTCCGACACCTTCAGCAGGTCCGCCGGTCCGGTGCGGTCGATGACGATCGCGCGCATTGCACTCTCCGCAAGACAAACTCACCCTCACCCGCTCGCACCCTCTCCCCCAGGGAGAGGGTTGGGGTGAGGGAGATATCCGATTCTGCTATTCAGATATCGCCGCCGACGGTGAAGATGGTGCGGCCCATGGTGCGGCGGTTCTCGAAATCGTCGTGGGCCTTGGCAATGGACTCGAGCGGCAGCGGCGGATTGAGCGGAAAGCGCCACGTGCCGCTGAGCAGCTTCTCGTGAATCTCCTTGAACTCCGCGCCCTTGGTCTTGGCCATGGCGTGATAGACCACCAGCCCGCGCACGCCGTGCGAGCCGGCGATCAGCTGCGAGATGTTCACGTCCGGCGCCTGGCCGGCCATGGCGCCGATGTAGATGACCTGCCCCAGCGGCGCGAGGCAGGCGAGGTTCTTGGGCGCCGAGGGGCCGGCATTGCCGTCGATGATGATGTCCGCGCCCTTTCCACCCGTCAGTTCCTTCACCTTTTTGGGCCAGTCGGCGTCGTCCTTCTCGTTCAGCACATGGTCGCAGCCGAAGGACTTGGCGTAGTCGGCCTTGGCGGCGGACCCGACCAGGCCGATCACCATGCCGCCCGCGTCCTTGGCGATCTGCGTCGTCATCACGCCGACCGCGCCGGCGGCCGAATGCACCAGCACCGCGTCGCCCTTGCTCATGCGCGCCTGGGTATGCAGCATGTGCCAGGCGGTCAGCGTCGAGGTGAAGTAGACGGTGCCAAGCTGCCAGTTCATGCCGTCGGGGATGTGGACCAGGCCCTTGGCGGGCGCGACGGCGTAATCGGCGCAACCGCCCCAGGTGCCGGCGCTGGCCACGCGCTTGCCGACCAGCGCAGCGTCGACGCCGGCGCCGACCTTGTCGATGCGCCCGGCGTATTCGTAGCCGGAGACGAACGGCAGCGGCGGCACGCCCCACTTGATGCGGCCGGCGCGGGAGTGGGTGTCGAGCGGATTGAGGGCGCAGTAGGCGACACGGATGCGCACTTGGCCCTCGCCCGGCTCGGGCACCGGCACGTCGGTGATCTTCAGGGTCTCCGGTCCGCCGATCTGCGTGATCATCACCGCGCGCATGCATCCCTCCCGACACTATGTTAGGACCGCGTTGGTAGGCGATCGGCCGGACCCGGTCAACGCCGCGCCAACCGAAGGGGATATGCGCCGACGATGCCCGCCTATTCCGCCGTGATCTTCGACTGCGACGGCGTGTTGGTCGACAGCGAGGTGATCGCGCTCGACATCGAGATGGGCGTGCTGGCCGAGATCGGCCTGACCT
>JANRJB010000140.1:0-11871 GCA_033764265.1 Rhodospirillaceae bacterium
GGTATTCGGAAAGGAACCCACCATGGATCGACGTTCTGCGATGACCGCCGCCGCCCTGTCGGCATTGGCGGGTGCGGCCGGCACCGCCAGGCCCGCCGCGGCCCTGGACCGCATCAACTGGTCCAAGTTCGCCATTTACAACCCGAAAGACTCCGATCTCGACACCGCGCCCGACCTCGAGTTTCCGTTCCACCCGGGCTCGCGCTTTCGCGCGGTCAACACCGGCATCGACGAGCCGGCGACGCAGGTCAATTACGAGGACTTCTACAAGGGTCAGGCGATTGCCTGGTCGATGCCGCACGACGAAGTGCAGTACGTGGTGTCGGGGCGCGCCGAGATCGAGTACCACCTGCCGCCGCTGATGTTGGAAACCGGCAAGGTGGTGGCCGAACCGGGTTCGATCTACCTGCTGCCGCAGGGCGCACGCATCGTCTGGCGGGTGCTGAGCGACGAGCCGTTCCGCCACTTGTGCATCTGCTTCCCCAACCCCGGCTACCCGATCCCGCGCGCCGCGAGCGTGGCCAAGTAATCCGGGCCCTGCGCCATGGCCGCGCAGCGCTGGATCGCCGCCGCGCCCGGCCCGCCGGCGGCGATGCGCTGGACCGCGTTCGCGCCGCCGCCGCCCGGCCCTGGCGAGATTCAGGTCCGCCAGGCCGCAGTCGGCGTCAACATGATAGACACCTACGTCATCTCGGGCGCCTATCGCATCGACCCCTATCCACTGACGCCCGGCGTCGAGGGTGCGGGCACGGTGACCGCGGTCGGCGCCGGGGTGACCGACTTCAAGGTCGGCGACCGCGCTGGCTACGGCGGCCCGCCGCTGGGGGCCTACGCCACAGTGCGCAACATGTGGCCGGGTTACGCGGTCAAGCTGCCCGATGCGCTGAGCTTCGTGGGCGCCGCCGCGATCATGATCGCCGGGCTCACCACCCAGATGATGGTCAAGCGCGTCTACCCGGTGGGACGCGGAACAAAAGTTCTGGTTCAGGCCGCGGCCGGCAGCACCGGCGAGGCGATCGTGCGCTGGGCCGCGCACCTGGGGGCGGAGGTGTTCGGTACCGTCGGCAGCGCGGCCAAGGCCGCCCGCGCCCGCGCCGCCGGCTGCGCCCATGTCATCAACTATCGCGAGGAGGATTACGCCGAGGCCGTGTTGCGCCTGACCAACGGGCGCGGCGTCGATGTCAGCTACGACGGCATCGCCAAGGACACATTCACCGGCGCCTTCAAGGCGCTGACGCCGACCGGGATGTTCGTCACCTACGGCCAGGCCTCGGGGCCGCTGCCGCCCATCGATCTCAGCGCCGTGCCGGTGACGTTCTCGAATTTCATTGCCCGTCCGTCGGTGTTCTCGTTCAACGCCGACCGGGCCACGTTTCTTGCGTCGATGGCCGAGGTGTTCAAGGCGCTGGCCGATGGCGTGCTCGACCCGACCCCGGGACGCACCTACCCCCTCGCCGAAGCGCCGCGCGCGCTCGACGACCTGGTCAACCGGCGCACCGAAGGTTCGGTCGTGCTGACGGTGTGACGCCGGGTCAGCGCAAGCCGGCGATAAAGCCCTTGAGCCCCGCGACCACGCCGTCGGGATCGTTGTCGGGCTGGTAGTCGCCACCGCCGACCAGGCACTGCTTGGCATCGGGGCGCATCTGGCCCGCGCGCTCGAACAGGGGCCACAGCACATCGTCCTTCGAGCACATGATCATCAGCGGGCACTTGACGTTGCGGAACAGGCTTTCCACGTCCTGCTGCCAGACCGCGCTGAAGGCCATCGGCATAGTGGCATGGGCGATCAGGTGGTCGACCATTTCGCGGGTGTGCAGTTCGACGTTGGCCGCCGCGCCGATCATCTTCAGGTAGCCCCACGCGGTCTGCAGGAACGCCCCGGTCGGTTCCACCGCGAACGGGCGGACGAAGGTCTTCATGTATTCGCGCTTCTCCGCCTCGTTGACCAGCACCGGGGCGATCACCGCCAGGCTGGCCAGTTTCGCCGGCGCGCGATGCGGCATCTCGAGCGCGATGCAGCCGCCGGTATGGTGGCCGCAGGCATGGAAACGGTCGATCTTCAGGTCGGCGATGGCTTCCAACAGGCGTTCGGCGAGGAAACCGATGTTGGGAATCGCCGCCGGCTGGTAGGAGCCGCCGAAGCCGGGCGAGTCGAAGGCGAAGCAGTGAAAGTCGGGCGCGAGCCGCGCCATCGCCTTCTCGAACATCGCTCCCGAACTGGCGGTCTGGTGGAAGAAGCAAATGACCGGGCGACCGCGCGTGCCGGCCTCGCGGTAATGAATCTGCCCGTCGCGGCAGTCGGCATAGCCCCTGGTGATCAAGTCCCCCTCCCCTGATGCGCTGCGGTAGGCCTTATCGTATGCAAATTAGTATGCAAAATTACCCGACGGCGTGGGAGCGGTAAATTGGGGAGCAACATGAAGGGGCAGACGGTGCTGATTTCGGGGGCGGGTATCGGCATTGGCCGCGGCATCGCCCTGGCCTTTGCCGCCGAGAGCGCGCGCGTGATCGTGACCGACGTGCTGGCCGCCGAGGGCGCCGGCGTCTCGGCCGAAATCGCTGGCAAGGGCGGCGCGGCCGAGTTTCACCCGATGGATGTGACCGACACCGCCCAGGTGAACGCGGTGATCGCCGATGTCGAGCGGCGGCACGGACCGATCGCCACGCTGGTCTGCAACGCCGGCATCGCCAAGAAAATTCCGCTGCCGACCATGACCGACGCCGCCTGGGACACCACGCTCGACGTCGACCTGAAAGGCATGATGCGGATGATCCGCGCCGCCGCCCCGGACATGCGCCGCGCCCGCGCCGGCGCCATCATCTGCCTGGCCTCGGTGGTCGGCACCGCCTACGGCTGGAACGAGCACATTCCCTACTCCGCCGCCAAAGCCGGCGTCGCCGGGCTGGTGCGCGGTGCGGCGATCGAACTGGCCAAGGACGGCGTGCGCGTCAACGGCATCGCGCCCGGGTTCATCCGCACCGCGCAGACGCTCGACCCGGTCCATTCGGTGGGACCGGCCGGCCTCGACGCCGCCGCGCCGACTGTTCCCCTGGGCCGCATCGGCGAACCGTCGGACATCGCCGACGTGGCGGTGTTCCTGGCATCGCCGAAAGCGCGCTACATCACCGGGCAGATCATCACCGTCGACGGCGGGCTGCTGGTCGGGCTGTGACACGCCGCATAACGCCGCGCGAGCATCAGCCGCAATACGTGGCGTCGACGACACCAAGCGCGGCGTCGAACGCGGCCATGGCCCGGTCGATTTCGGCTTCGGTGATGGTGAACGGCGGGCCGACTTTGATGGTGTTGGGCACGAACCCGCCCAGGAACACGCCGCGCTTGGCGCATTCCGCGCCGACGATGGCGTTGGGATGGCGCGATAGGTCGCCCTGAAACGCGGTCCAGCGATCCTGCGGCACGATCGGTTGGCCGCTGCCGTCGACCAGGTCGACCGCGTAGAACAGGCCGTGGCCGCCGATGTGACCAACGCACCGGTGACGCGCCGCCAGCTCGTCCAGCCGGACTTTCAGGATGCGGCCCAGATGACGCACCCGCGCGAGCATGTTGTCGCGCAACATCGTCTCCAACGCCCCGACGATGGAGGCGCACACGATCGGGTGGCCATCCCATGTGCTGCCGCTCCACCAGCGCGCGCCTTCCAGGAAGTCCGCGACCGCCGTGCCGACCACCACCGCGCCGACCGGCAGGGCCGAGCCGTTGATCGACTTGCCCACCGCCATCAGGTCGGGATGGATGCCGGGATAAAGCTGGTAGCCGAACCATTCGCCCAGGCGGCCGAAACCGCACAGCACCTCGTCATCGATCCACAGAAAACCGTACTTCCGGCTAAGCTCGAACACACCGGGCAGATAGGTGTGGTGCGCGGCCAGGCCGGCGGCGCCGAACATCGGCTCGGTGATGATGGCGGCGATGTTCTCGGGCCCGACCGCGCGGATGATCGCCTCGGTCGCGGCCAATGACGGCAGGGGCTCGTTGCCGCTCCAGTCGGCGCGCTCCGGTGGCGGCACCGGAATGATGCCGGGCGGCGGAAACCCGGGCACATCGCGCACGCGATCGAATTGGCCGGCGGGCGACAGGTTGTTGCGGTAGCCGCGCAGGAATGTCGCGCCTTGCGACAGCCCGTGAAACGAATGCGCCTGCGTCAGGATCACCTGCCGGCCGGTGTACAGCCGGGCCATGGTGATGGCGTTGTCGACCGCCTCGGTGCCCGAGGCCAGCACGCGCAGCCGTGCCGCCCAGCGTGGGCTACTCGATCCGAGGATGTCCTCGATCACCAGCTTGGCGGCGCGGGCGCGGTATTCGTGGGCCATGCCGAAGAACACATGGCCGTAGCGATCGAGGGCACGGCGAATCTCGTCGTAGATGCCGGGGTTGCGGTGACCCAGGCTGTCGGAGATCAACTGGCTCTGGAAATCGAGCAGCCGCGTGCCGTCCGCGAGCACGATCTCGTTGCCGTCCTGGCGGTCGACGGCGGTGAAGCGGTGCTCGGCCGCGGCTTGGGTGTTGTGGAGATAGTAGGCGCGGTCCCAGCGCTCGATCTCGGTCCAGTCGGTCGCCATCGCCCCGCCCCCGGCCGCCGCCGCGGCTTACAGCTCGAGATGGAACTGCACGTTGCTGCGCGCGAGCAGATCTTTCTTTTCCAGGTCGGCGCCGTGTGCTTCGTCCTGCACGACGTTGTCCTTGACCAGTCCTTCGGTCGCCTCTTTGGTCAGGATCACGATCAGGTGGGTGTCGTCGAGCACGGCGAACGGGAACTCGTGCCAGGTGCCGATGTGCATGACGAACCCGGCGGAGCCGTCGAACAGGAACGCCTCCACCTTGTCGAGATCGGGGAGGTCCTTGTCGTTGGGCGGAGCGAAGCAGGCCACGAACGGCTTGCCGCCGAGCGAGATGAAGGCCTGGGTATGCTTGAAGTGGCGCTCCATCCAGCGCACCTCGAACGGCCGGCGCTTCAGCGTGACGATCGGCATTTCGATCGGCGTGGCGGAGGCGAACTCGGCGACGCGGCGCACCCGCGCGGCGCCACCGTAGAACTCGATCGGCATCGGCTTGACGCTCTCGTCGTAGCCGAGCACGCGACCATAGGGCGCCAGCGCCTCGGCCGTGGCGCGCTTGACCTTGATGGTGCGGATGTTGCTCTTGAGGGGGGCGGAATGGTTCATCGGTTATCTCCTGGCATGGGTGGGCGTCCCCGGACCTGTGCGAACTGTTTCGATGGCGCGGTCAGGACTTTGCGGGGCTTTCGCGCAGCCGCCTGGCTGCCGTCTTCACCGATCGCACCAGGCTTTGGTAGCCGGTGCACCGGCACAGGTTGCCGGCGAGCGCGGTGCGAATCTCGTCGTCGCTCGGATTTTTCGTTTCGCCCAATAGTTCCACCGTCGACAGCACCATACCCGGCGCGCAGAAGCCGCATTGGAAACCCGTCTCGTCCCAGAACGCCTGCTGCACGGGGTGCAACGTGCCGTCGGGTTGGGCCAGGCCTTCGATGGTGGTGACGGTCTCGCGCGACAGCGTCGCCGCCAGCGTGATGCACGACTTGGCGACCTTGCCGTCGATCAGCACCGTACACGCGCCGCAGTGACCGGTCATGCAGCCCATGTGGGTGCCGGTCAGTCCCAATTGATTGCGCAACAGGTCGAGCAGCGAGGTGTTCGGCGCAACTTCCAATTCATGCAACGAGCCGTCGATGCGCAGTTGGACAAGCACGGTGTCCTGAACCAGGTCTTCCATCGCGAGAGCCTTCCTGTCGTCGATCAGTACGCCGAGCGCACGCGGTTCACGGCGGCGGTCACGGCCCGGCGGGCCATGACCCCGGCCATCGCCCGCCGCCACGCGCCATCGCCCTGCTGGTCGGACAGGGGCTCGGCGATCGCCGCGGCCGCCGCGCTCTCGACGGCGGCGGCGACCGCCGGGGACCACGGCTGGCCGAGCAGGTTTTTGAGGGCAAAGCTCGCGTCCACCGGCAGGCTGCTGGCCGCGCCGACCACGACCTTGAGTGCGGCCAGCTTCGCCCCGTCGAATCCCACCACGGCGGCAGCGTTGGCCGAGCCGTAGCCGCCGCCGGTGACCTTCAGCTTCTCGTATCCCCAGCCGGCGCCCGCCGGCATGGCCCGGACCAGCACGCGCGTCAGGATCGACTGGCTGCCGAGACCGTGCGCGGTGTCTTTCATCAGAGCGGCCAACGTCATGTTGCGCGCGCCGCCGTCGGCGACGATCTCGACCTCGGCGTCGAGCGCCAGCAAGGGCGGGATGATGTCGTAAAGCGGATGCATCGACACGATATTGCCGCCGATGGTGCCGCGGTTGTGCACCTGCCAGCCGCCGCCGACCTGGGCCGCGGCGGCGGCCAGCAACGGCAGTTTGGTGCGCACTAGGGGGTGGTTCTGGAGCTCGCGGTGCACGGTCAAGGCGCCGATGGCGATCTGACCGTCTTTCTCGGTGATGCCCTTCAGGTCCTTGAGGCCGCCGATGTCGACATAGATCGAGGGCATCAGGTGGCCGTAGTTGACCGACGGCATCAGCTCTTGGCCGCCGGCAATGACCACCGCCCCGGTAGACAGCCCCGCCAGCACCTGGGCGGCCTCGGCGACGCTGCGCGGCCGGGCGATCTGCGGATACAGGCTCATCGCGCGCCCCTCCTCACGCCACTTTTCGTTCGGCCGGCTTGGCCTTGCGCGCGGCCTGGATCGCCGACCAGACGCGCGGCGCGGTCAGCGGCAGGTCGGTGATCGCCACCCCGAACGGCGCCAGCGCGTCGTTGATGGCGTTGGCGACCGCGGCCGCCGAGCCACCGACGCCGGCTTCGCCCGCGCCCTTGAGGCCCATGTAGGTGACTGGGTTGGGGCTGTCGTGGTGGACCATGGCGATTTCCGGCATGTCCGACGCGCGCGGCATGACGTAATCCATGAAGGTGCGGGTCAGCTGCCGGCCGCCGGCATCGAAGCGGATGTCCTCGCACAGCGTGCCGCCGACCCCGAAGGCGATGGCGCCGCAGGCTTGGCCTTCCACCAGCACCGGATTGATCACCCGGCCGCAGTCGTGGGCGGCGGCGAACTTCAACAGCTTCACGACGCCGGTCTCGACGTCCACCTCGCACACGACGGCATAGGCGGCGTTGGAATAGCTGGGATAGGGATTGATGCGGCCATTCTCATCGGGCGCGTGACGGATCAGCCCGGGCCGGAAGGTGCAGGTCGCTTCCAGCGGCGGCTCAATGCAGGCCGCGACATCATAGGAACGCGTATAGGCGGCGTAGGCCACCTCCCCGAACGTCAGCGACTTGCCGAGTGCGGCGGTGGAAGTCAGCACGCCCTCGCGCAGGGCCATGGTGTCCTCGGACACGCCCAGCAGCGCCGCGGCGACCTTGACCACCTTGGCGCGCACCTCGCGCGCGGCCATGGCCGCCGAACCGCCGCCGACGATGGTGCTGCGGCCAGAGTAATTGCCGAACCCGTAGGGGCACGTGGTGGTGTCGCCCTGGACTACGTCGATGGTGTCGAACGCCACGCCCAGTTCGTCGGCGACGATCTGGGCGATGCCGGTCGGGTTGCCGGTGCCGGGCGTGGTGACGCCGGTCAACACCCGCACCGAGCCGTCGGGGCCGACACGCACCGACGACGAATCGTATCCGGCGACCATGGTGCCCGGCAGCGCGCCGCCTTCCGGCGTGAGCTCGTAGGCGATGCCGATCCCCAGGTATTTGCCGTCCTTGCCGTCCTTGCGGGCTTTGGCCTGTTGGGCGCGCAGTTCCTTATAACCGATCGCTTCGCAGGCCTTGCGCACCGCGCCGGCGTAATCGCCGGAGTCGTAAATCAGTCCGGTCGGGCTGTTGTACGGGAACTTGTTGGACGGCACGAAGTTCTTGATGCGCATCTCGGCCGGATCAAGCCCCAGCTCGCGCGCGGCCGCGTCGATCGACAGTTCCAGCGCCAGCGCGGTCGCTTCCTTGCCGTAGCCGCGCGAGGCGTTCCACGACGGCTTGTTGGTGACCACCGCCGACATCAGCACGTCGATGTCGCGCACCGCATAAGGGCCCGGCATGGTCAGGCCGGTCAGGAACGCCATGCCCCAGCCCGGGCAGGCCGACGGCGCGCCGGTGTTGGCGACGAAGTGATCGCGCAGCGCGAGGATTGTGCCGTCCTTCGACACCGCGAGTTCCACCTCGTGGGTCTGCTCGCGCCCGCCGATTAATAGACATTCTTCACGGTTTTCGACCCACTTGACCGGCCGGCCGGTCAGCTTGGTCAACAGGCACATCAACCCCTCTTCGGGATGGCCGTGCATCTTCATGCCGAACGCGCCGCCGATGGTCGGCGCGACGATGCGGATCTTGGTTTCCGGCATGCGCAGGACTTGGGCCAAGACGTGACGCAGCGGGTGGGGGTTCTGCGCGGTGGCGTAAAGGGTGATGCTTTGGGTATCGTGTTCCCACACCGCGTTGTAGGCGCGCGTTTCGATCGGCTGCGTCGAGAAGCGGTGGATGCGCACGGTGGTCTTGACGACCCGGTCGGCCTTGGCCGTCGCGGCCTTGGCGTCGCCGTTCGCGAACGGCACCTGCATGATCAGGTTGGCGTCCCAGCCATCGACCACCTTGGGGGCATCAGGCTTGAGTGCGTCCTCGGCCTCGACCACGGCCTTGACCGGCTCGTAGTCCACGGTGATGCGGCCCGCGGCGTAGCGCGCGGTACGCAGGTCCTCGGCCACCACCACCGCCACCGGCTGGCCGTAACACCACACCTTATCCAGCGCCAGGCAGCGCACGGTCGCGTGCCGGCCGCCGAACACCGCCGGGTCGATGTAGTGCGGAATGGGGTCGATCAGCGCGGCGGCTTCGCGGCCGTCGAGCACGCGCACCACGCCCGCGACCTTTTTCGCGCCGGACAACTCGATGCTGCGAATCTTCGCCGCGGCGTGCGGGCTGCGCAGGATGTGGGCGTAGAGCTGACGCGGGAACGTGAAGTCGTTGGTGTAGCGGGCCTTGCCCGCGACCGGCGCGCGCCCTTCGATGGTGCGCACCGCGCGCCCGACATAGCCGCCGCCAGCGTCGTGTGCCATCGCCCTCTCCTTCGGCTGTGCCGATCCGGTCAACACCAGACTCCCTGGCGGTCAGTGTATTCAGCCGATCGAGACCAGGCCAGTGTATTTTGCATACAAAATTGTCTACCAAATTGCCTGGGCCGGTTCCAGAAACGCATCCGGGCCTGCCATAAATCTTCTTTCCAACTTATTGTTTTATTGTCGATTTCTCGTTCCGAACCGGCACGGCCCTGACGCACGCCTCGACGGCAAGAAAACCCCGACTCCACATTCCGCCCGTTTGGCTCCAATCAGGCCGCGACGCCGCGCGTGGCCGGACCAGCGCTTCCATCCGTGCCGGAGAACAGGCCAATTCGTTCGACCGCGTGCGGGTCGACGGCGCGCCCCGAACTCGCGCCGTTACGCCGGCTTGAAGCCGTGTACATCCATGAAGGCGGTGCCGGTCTTGGCGGCCACTTTCATGTTCACGAAGCCGGCCTTGCGCATCAGCGCCGGAAAGTCGGTGTCGCGGTAGGCGGGCGACCAGACCTCGGTGTTCCAGCGATGATCCTGCCAGATCGACGCCTTGCGCATCAGGTCGGGCGCGGGGTTGTAGGCGGGGTTGCCCTTGGTGACGAAGTCGACCGGGAAGTACGACCCGCCGGGGCGCAACACCCGATAAGCCTCGGCCACGATCTTCTCGTGCACGTCGGGGCGCACCTCGTGGTGCATGATGTAGCTGACCACCACGTCGAACGCGCCGTCGTCGAACTTGGTGTCCTCGGCCAGGCGCTGGGCGAAGTTGACATCGAGCCCCATCTTGACCGCGCGATAGTGCGCCCAGCGCACCATCGGCGCGCCGGCATCGATGCCCCACACCTCGGCTTCGGGGAAGCGTTGCTTCAGCGAGGTGGCGAACGCGCCGAAGCCGGTGCCCATGTCGAGAATACGCCGCACCTTGCCGTCGGCCGGGATGGGCGTTTCCATCGCCATGGCCAGGTGATGCTCCATGCGATCGTTCTTGAAGACATTGCGGTCGAACTGCTTGAAGCCGTAGTGCGAGATGGCGCCGGCGAACGGGTCGCCGACATAGCCGCCCGGCTGGATGTGAATTTCGTGGCGGGTGTAGTCGGGCAAGTCTAGGTCGGGGTTCAGCTCGAGCGTGCCGGGGCCCGACGCATCCGTCGCTTCGAGTTCGGCCAGGATTTCGTCGGCGTTGTCGTGGAAGATGCCGGTGATGTTCGACCACATCTGCTGCTGGGTGCTCATCCACAGCCGCGCGTTCATGGCGTACATCGGATGCTGCATCAGCGTGGTCCACGCCTGCTCGTGAGTCAGCGCGGCGTTCAGGCCGAGCCCCTTTTCGGCCAGGGACTTCTCGAGCACGCCGCGCATCGGGCGGAATTCCTTGCCGATAGCCGCGCGGAACGAACTGAGGAAATCCTGCACGCTCTGCTGATCGAGCCTGGGCAGCCGCACGGCGTGGCGGGCTTCCTGCTCGGGCGTCTGGTTGTACGGATCGATTTTCACTTCTTTGGTGTTCGCCGACGCGGGCCGGCCGGTGCCGGCCAGCGCGAGCGCGGTGAGCATCGGGGCGATGGCGAGGGTGTCGCGGCGGTTCATGGCGGATGCTCCGTTACTTCGTCGCCGGCGTGGAACTGGCCGAGAAATCGGTGGGCGCGGCCGCTTCGCGGGCGAACCAGCCGTAGACGCGCTTAGCCAGGGCCTGGCGTTCCTGGTCCCAGGCGTCTTCCTCGTCCTTGGTGGGCTTGTAGGCTTCGATCGCCGCGGTGGTGGGGAACACGTTGTTCTCGGCCAGCCGCTCGGAGATGATCTGGCGCTGCTTGAGCGCCCAGATTTCGGCCCCCAGCGCAAGCGACACCGACACCAGGTTGTCGATGTGCGGATTGCCCAGCCAGACCTGCGTGTCGGTGTCGGACTTGTGGTAGTCCGCCGCGTACGTCGGCTTGCCGTTCAAGGCCTTGGGTGCTTTGGCCAGGTCCGCCATGGACGCCTCCTCCGAATTCGAAAACCGCGCGAGTATTCGACCCTGGTGTCGCCAGGAGCAACGGGATTTCGCCAACTGCTCACGTTGTGGGCCGGGTCGACGGACATCGAACAGTCGTGCACCGATTGATCCCCGCACGTGCGACTGTTCACGCAGGGGTTGGCGGCGAACCCGCGGCTTGATCGTCCGGGGCGCTCGGCCGCACTGTTTGGGCCATGGATCGCGACACGGCCGTCAGGCTGGCCCAAGAGGCCATCAAGACCAACAACAAGCGGCTGGTGGACGCGCTGCTGGCCCGCCGGGCCGCGCGACCGGCGGCCGATCCCGCCCCGCCCGCCGGCGAACTGCCGCTGGTCGCCGTGACCTGCGCCACCGGGTGGGAGTGCTACGCGATCGTCGAGGAACTAGTCGCCGGCGGGTGTTTCCGCGTGCGCGCGCTCTACCGCACGCCCGGCACCCAGGCCGCCGCGCGGCTGGAGGCGCTTTATGCCAAGGCCCAGGCCCAACGCCCCGGAATACTGACGCTGCATCCCGGCGTCGACATGAATTCGGCCGCGGACCTGACGGCGGCATTTGCCGGCTGTTCGGGCGTGGTGCTGTACACCACCGCCAATACCAGCCGCGCCGGCCAGCTGACCAATCACGGCAATGACCCGGTCGGCGGGCGCGCGGTGGTGATGCGCCAGGTGATGGCCGCGCTGCAGGCGCTGCGCGCCAACCCGTCGGTGCGCCATGTCGTCACGTTGATCTTTCCGACCGACAAGGTGACCGGCATCGCCGACGACGCCCCGCCGATTCCGTGGTGGATCGACCAGAAGCTGCGGCT
>JANRJB010000151.1:0-12751 GCA_033764265.1 Rhodospirillaceae bacterium
GCGCCACAGCGGCCGGCGCGGCGCCGCGCGCAAGTATCGCCCGAGTCAATCCACGGCTGCCCGGTCGAGCACGACGTCGAGCCAACACCCTCGTCGTCATTCCGGCGAAAGCCGGAATCCAGGGTAGTCGCGCGACAACGGTGGTTGGGGCCCCTGGACCCCGGCCGTCGCCGGGGTGACGGCTTGAGCGTGTGTCGACTGACCGCCTTCGCTTACTGCCGATGCCCGTGGGCGGGGTCGTCGCGGTGGGCTTCGTAATGTTGCCTCAGCAGGTCCTTGCCGTAGTCGTTGCCGTTGGGCGTGCGCATGACGGTGTGAATGTGCGCGCGCGTCGGCTTGCGCTGGTCCGGCGGCGTGGGGATGTTGGCCGGCGACTGGTGATCGAACTCGATCAGGATCACCGGGCTGTGGATGCGGTAGTAGAACACGGCGTCGGCGTCCGTGCCGCCGATCCAGGCGAAGCGCGTTTCGTCCAGGTGGGCCATCACCTCGCGCATCTTCACCTGCGCATGTTCGCCGCCGATGGTGCCCACGTACAGCATGATCAGCGCCATGAAGCGCGCGCGCTCCTCGGCCGACATCTCCATGGCGCCGAGGCCCTGGTGCGGCACCACGACGTTGTCCTTGAAGCCCTCGGCCAGATTGTTGTTGCTGGTCTTGACCGGGTCAAGAATGGCCTTGGCGCGCCGCGCCGGGTCGAGCGCGTTGACGAACGCCAGACCCTGGTCCTGTTCGGCCTGCAGCACGATGACTCCTTCATGAGGTCCGGCGGTGGCCGACACCGGCTCGGAGCCCATGAAGGTCGGCGTCATCACCACCTGGTCCTTCAGCACGAAGTAGTTGACGATCAGGTGATGGCCGTCGAGCTGCCAGCCCCACGGCTGCTCGGCCGAGGGCTCGCCCATCACCGTCAGCCAATAGAGGTCCTCGCCGTACTCCTCGGGCCGCGTCGCCAGCTCGCCCAGCCGGGCGTTGAGCCGCATGATGTCGCGCGCGGTGGAAAAGCCCCGGGCGCTGAGCCCGGCGCGCAGCAGGGCGAACGCCAGCTCGCGCTGGCGGGCGTCCATGTCGCGGAAGCTGACGCCCTGCCGGGCGTAGCGGTGGACGTTCATCCACTTGCGCCACTCGATGTCGTCGACGGCGAAACTGGCCGCGGCGCGCTGCGCCGGGGTCAGCGCGTCGAGCCAGGCGCGCGTTGCGTCGATGACCGGCGCGGTCGACACGCCGGTGGCGGCCAGCGGGAACAGGCCCGGCACCGGCTGTCCGTCGGTGGTGATGCCGACGAACGGCTCGGCAAGCGCCTTTTGTTCGCGCTCGGCGAACGGCGAGGGCGGCGCTTGCGCGGCCGCCGATCCGGCCGCCGCGATCGCCGCAATCACCGCCGCGCGCAGACTGTGTTTCATCGCCGCCTCCCGAACCAGGGGCGCGAACTGTCGCACCGAACGGCCCGCGCCGCCAGTTACTGATAAAGCTGATTGGCCGCGGCGATCTCGGCCGCGCTCACCGATTGCAGGATCGCGACGGTGGCGTAGGAATCGCCGCCGCCGTTGACGTCGAGGTCCACCCGCACGTCGGGGCCGTCCTGGCGGAAGCGCAAGTACCCGTCGGCGACCGGATCGCTGCCCGCGTAGCCGAAGGCGTCGAACACCGGCCGGAAGTCGAGCACGTCGCCGCCCGCCCCCACAGCGAAATCCGTCACCGTGTCGGCCTGGTCGGCAGCGGCGGCGAAGATCACCAGGCGATCCTGGCCGGGCCCGAGCCGCACGGTGTCGCGCCCCGCCTCGCCGATGATGACGTCGTCGCCCGGCCCGCCGTCGAGCGTATCGTCGCCAGGCCCGCCGATCAGCGTGTCGTCGCCGCCGGCGCCGTTCAACACGTCGTCGCCGGGTCCGCCGGTGAGCCGGTTATCGGCCTCGTTGCCGGTCAAGGTCAGGCCGCGCGGTCCGTCGACGGTTCCGTTCTCCACCTGGGCGGCCAGCACCACACGGTCGACGCGGGCCAGCACCAGATCCGTGCCGCCGCCCGGCAGTTCCACCGCCGTGTCGCGGGCATCGTCGATCACGAACACGTCGTCGCCGGCGCCGCCGATCATGCGGTCGGCGCCGCGTCCGCCGTCGAGCACATCGTCGCCCGGCCCGCCGTCGAGCGTATCGTCGCCGCGCCCGCCGTGCAGCTGATTGTTCGCCGCGTTGCCGAAGATGGTGTCATCGCCGTCGCCGCCGATCGCGTGCTCAAGGATGGTGTCCTCGGCGATGTTCAGCCGCTCGCCCGCCAGCGTGCTGGCCGCGCCCGGCATCAAATTGATCAGCACCGCGCCCGTCACCGCCGCGGCGTTCAACGTGTCGATGCCGCCCGCATCGCGCAACATCCGCCGCGACGGGTCGCGGGCGGCGAAGGCCCGGAACTCGTCGGTGAAGACGTAGGTGGAGCTGTCCGCGCCGGGCGCGCCGAACACGCGCAAGGTCCACGACACCAGCCGGCCGACGGAGCCCGCACCGGCGTCGATCACCTTCAGCGTCCAGGTGCCGGCGGCGGGTTCGTCCAGGAAATGCACGCTCGACAGCGTGAAATCGAGTCCGTTGGTGAACGATCCGCCGGGGCTGTAGGCGGCGCGGCCGGGCCGGTCGATCAGGGTGCTCTCGGTGCCGGACGGCGAGATCAACACGATCACCAGGTCGCCGGTGCGCACCAGATCGATGTCGACCGCCACCTCGACGCGCTCCACCCGCATGTCGGCGGCCAGGGTGAGCTGCGAGACCGCGCCGGCCGGTGCATTGTCGGGAATCGGCACCGCCAGCGCCGATGTGGCCGCGGCGGACACCTCGTTGGCCAGAGTCGAGATCACCGGCCAGCTTTCGGCCAGACGCACGGCGGCGCGCGCATCGACCAGGCCGAAGCCGAAATCGTTGTTGTAGACCAGCCCGCCGCCGTTCCAGGTGTCCGCGCCGTTCGCGCGCCAGCCCGATTGGGTCAGCGGTTCGTGGCGGGCCGACAGGGCCAGGATGCGCTGCACGTCGCGCCAGCCGAGCCGCGGGTTGGCCTCCAGCATCAGGGCGACGACGCCCGAGACGATCGGCGCGGAGAACGAGGTGCCGCTGACGGTGGTGTAGTCGCTGCGGAAACTGTAGCCGGCGTCGCCAGTGCGGTCGGTGGTCAGGATGTCCTGGCCCGGTGCGGCGATCAGCACCGCCGCGCCCGGCGTGCTGAAGCGGGCGATCTGGCCCTGCTGGGTGGTGGCCGCGACAGTGACGATGAAGCGCGAGTTCTGCAGGTTGTGGTGATTGACGTTGTCGCCGTCCTCGCGCGCGTTGCCGGCGGAGAACACGATCACGGTGCCGAGCCCGCCGCGGCCCAGGCGCGCGGCGTTCTCCACCGCCTCGCCGTAGGGCGCGTAGGTGCGGGTGGTGAAGTCGTCGTTGAAGGCGTTGACGAAGCCCCAGCTGTTGTTGGAGACGTGCACGGCGGTCTGCGCGCGCAGGTTCTCGAGCAGATAGACGCCCGCGCCGAAGCCGAACACCGCGCGGTAGCCGACCAGCGTCGCGCCCGGCGCCACGCCCGAGCCGGTCGCGCCGACCGTGGGCGCGGCCACGGCGGTGCCGCCGGTGGCGGTGCCGTGCCGCTCCAGGGTCGAGGTCGGCGCGGCGTCGAAGTCGTCCTCGACCGCGTCGTAATCGATCAGCACGTCGTAGACCGGCGCCAGGTTGCGGTGGCGGTACTCGACGCCCTCGTCGATCACCGCCACGATGACGCCGCGGCCGGTGTACTCGGGCCATATCGCGCGCGCATTCACGTGGGTCGGCAGGCCGCCCGCGCCGCTGCCGCGATCCGACAGGTGCCACTGGTCCTCGATGCGCCAGCCCGACCCCGGCGCCGGCGGCGGCGGGGGCGGCGGTGGAGAACCGGGCGGCGGCGGCGGTGGGGGCGGCGGCGAAACCGGCGGCGGCGGCGGAGGCGGCGGCGGAGGCGGTGACACGGGCGGCGGGGGCGGCGGCAGCACCGGCGGCAACGGCACCGGCCCATTGTCGAACACGCGCAGGACATAACGGTCCGGCACCCAGGTCGCGGGCCCGACATGGACCGACGCGATGAAGTAGGTGCCGTCGGCCGTCGGTTCGAACCGCAGCTCGCCGGTGGTGGTGGTCGACGCGATCAGGTTGCCGCCGGGCCCGCGCAGTTCGAGTTTCAGTTCCTGGCTGCCCTGCTGGCCGCCCTCGTAAAGCCAGATCATGTAGCGGTGGCCGGCGCGCAGTTCGACGCGGAACCAGTCGACATCGCCCTGGAAATCGGTCCAGTGCTCCACCCAGTCCGATACACTGAACCCGGCCGCGCCCAACGCCGGCACGATCACGCGCCCGGTGGTGACGGCATCCCCGGCCAGGTCCGCCGGCCGACCCGGCGCGACCGCCGGCAAAGCAGTGCCGTCGGGGTAATAGCGATATCCGCCGGGCGTGGTGGAGCCCCAGCCGCTGCTTCCGCTGGAAGTTGGCGCGATCAGAACCATTCGCGCATAGGTTTAGTCAGCCGCCGGCGCCCGGCAACCAACCCAGGCGGGAAGCGGGCGGATTATTTTTGGGCGGGCGGCACCGTTAGACCCGCTTGCCTTCGCGCGCCTGGAGAATTTGCGTGACCAGCGCGTAGTCCTTGGCGTTGTCGACGTCGATCGGCGCCTCGGCCCACGGCAGCAGCGAAACCACCGTGTTCACCTTCAGCGCGCGGGAGATCTCGCGCATGACGCCGTGGATGCTGACCAGGCGCAATTTGTAGAGGATGAAGGCCCACAGCCCGAAGGCGTTGATGATGCGTTCGGGCTTCTTGCCGAACTGCCCACCGGTGGCGAACGCTTCGGCCGCGCGCACGCCGGAGGCGGACTTGATGCAATAGAGGTTGCAGCTGGAATAGGCGCCGTCCTTCAGGCGATGAAAGGCGCGCTGGCCGCCCGGATACTTGTCGAGGATGAACTGCGCCGGCGTCATGGCGACGAACACGTCGGCGTCGCCGGCGGCCACGTCGGCGCAGAAGCGTGACAGCATCTCGGGCATGTGCAAGGCGTTGTCGGCGGTGGTGCAGATCAGCGGAAACGGATCGGCAATCCGCCCGGCCGCCGCATAGATGCTCTGTGCCAGGTTGCCCTCGCTCGGCACCGTCTCGATCGCGCCGGACTCCAGCATCGCCGCCAGCGCCGGCACGCGGCGCAGGATGCCGGCGTCCTCAATCGACACGTAGATGCGCCCGATCTCGGGCGTGGCGCGCAAGGTGTCGATCACGCGCTCGACCATCGGCACGCCGTTCAGCGCCACCAGGCACTTGTGCGACAGGCCTTGAATCTGCGCGACCGGATCGGCGGCGCCGCGCCGGCTCGCGGCCAGCACCAGGGCGGTGAACTTTTTCTCGGACATGGCGCGGGCTCAGTTCGCGGCGATACGGCTTGCGTCAATCTGGCGCAGGGGCGCCATCACGTCGCCGATATGGCCGCCCCCGTCAAGCCGATCGAGCGCGGCGGCCAGCCGTTCGGTCGCCGCTTCGGGCAGCACGCCGCGGCAGCACTGGCGCAGCTTGTCCCACAATTCAGCGTCGGTGAGCGGATTGTCGGCGCGGCCCTTGGGCGCGTCCACCGATTCCGACAGCACCCGGCCGTCTTTCAACGCGATCTCGACCCGGGTCGGAAACTCCGATTCCGCCTTGTCGGCCGGATGGCGGCGGACCCGCGGCATCAGCGCCCGGAACGTCGCGTCCGCGACCGCCGCCGGCGTGAAATCCGCCAGCCCGACGCCGCCGTTGCGCAACGCCACCGCCACGCAGAACTCCATCGAGAACTTGGCCTGAAGCCCATCAACCGGGTCGGTGTACATCAGGTTGTTGAAGTGCGTGACCGGCGCGTGCACGTCCACCCGCGCGACATCGTCGGCGGCGAAGCCGTGGCGGGCGCGCAGGGCTAGGACCGCGTCGAGCGCGCGGTGGGTCGAGGCGCAGGTCGGAAAGCGTTTGACCTTCAGGCCGTACTGCAGGATCGCCAGCGGTTCGCCGACCGCGTGGCTGTCGAAGCGCAGGGTCTGGCCGTGTTCGGAGGTGAACGCCCCGGCCGCGCGCACCGCCTCGAGATCGGGGCCGACCATCAACCGCCCCATGCCGGTCGGCCCGTCGAAGGTTTCCACGCCGGCGGTCAATCCCGCCTCGGCCAGCAGCGCGCACATCACGCCGGCCTCGGCCGCCTTGCCCGCGTGCAGCGGCTTGGTCATGGAGCCGAACTGGCTCATGAACCCGCCCGCGAAGCTGGTGGACATGTTGAGGCAATGGCGCATCCGCGAGGCGTCCAGGCGCAACAGCCGGCCGCAGGCGGCGGCCGCGCCCACCGCGCCGACGGTGGCGGTGGCGTGCCAGCCGCGATTGCGGTGCAGCGGGTTCAGCCCCTGGCCGACGCGGGTGGCGATCTGCACGCCGACGATGTAGGCCGCGAGCACGTCGGGCCCATCAAGACCGCGCGCCTCGCCCAGGGCGAGCAGCGCCGGCGCCATCACCGCGGTGATGTGCGCCTTGGCCGGGTCGAAGTTGTCATCGAAGTCGAGCGCGTGGGCGGCGGTGCCGTTGACCAGGGCGGCCACCGTCGGCGGCACGCCTACCGCCGCGCCGGCCGCCGTGCACGGGCCGGTGCCCCAATCCGCGGCCACCCGGCGCACGATGGCGGTCGCGTCCTCCACCGCGCCCGGCGCCACGCAGGCGATCACGTCGACCAACGCCCGCTTGGCGCGGTGCATCGCCTCGGCCGGAAAGGCGCCGTCGACCTCCGCCGCCCAACGGGCAAAGGCCTGCGACGGCGGTGCGGCGGCAGCGGTGTCCGGTGCGGGCTGATCCTTGGGGGCCATGGTGGTCGATGGCGGCAGGTGACGGTCGGGGGCGGAAGAAGAGATAGTGGCTGGGCCGGTGCCCGCAAGCGGCGATTGGCCGGCCAACACCCTGAGTTGGCAGTATACGCCGCCGCCCGCGCGCATTAAACCAAGACCGATTTTCCGTCACCGGGCCGTCATACGTCGCTGTCATGGTTTCCCGCCTCACCCACTGGTTCGCCGACGGTCTGCTGGGGCGCATCTTCAAGAACGCCGGGCTGTTGCTGACGGGCCGGGCGGCCAGCGGCCTCTTCAGCCTGGCCACGCTCAGCATCATGGCCCAAAGCCTGGGCGTCGAACGATTCGGCATCGTCGTCCTGGTGCAGACCTATGTGCAGGTGGTGGCCGGCCTGGCGACGTTTCAGTCGTGGCAGGCCTTGATCCGCTACGGCGCGATTCACCTCGAACGGCGCGACGACGCCGCGTTCCAGACATTGCTGCGCTTCACCACCATGCTTGATGTGCTGGGCGTGGCCGTCGGCACCGCCATCGGCTTCGTCGCGGTGCCCTATATCGGGCCGTCGCTGGGCTGG
The DNA here is from genome assembly GCA_033764265.1 of Rhodospirillaceae bacterium. Lineage (GTDB taxonomy): Bacteria > Pseudomonadota > Alphaproteobacteria > Rhodospirillales > Rhodospirillaceae > VGEM01. The sequence continues at coordinate 7,415 of JANRJB010000151.1, forward strand.
GATGCTGAGGTGATCGGCTACGCCCAGCCCTACAGCCTCTTGATCCTGTTCACCGTGGTGGCCACGCCGACCGGCCTGTTGCGGCTGTTCAATCGCTTCGATCTGCTGGCGGTGCAGGCCGCCGTCGCGCCCGCATTGCGCCTGATGGGCGTTGCGATCGCCGCGCTGACCGACGCGCCGTTGTGGGGCTATCTGCTCGCGTGGTTCGTTGCCGGCATCGGCGGCGGCGTGGTGCTGCTGGCATTCGGCTGGCGCGAGGCCCATCGCCAGGGCCGCCTGTCCGGCATGTCGTTGTGGCCGATCACATTGCGCAGCCCGCAGCCCGGCATGTGGCGCTTCGTGGTCGCGGCCAATCTGCACTCAAGCTTGGTGTTGGTGCCGAACCAGATGGCGACGTTCCTGGTGGGCTGGATCGCCGGGCCCGCCGCGGCCGGTCTGTTCAAGATCGCCCGCGACGTCGCCACCACGCTGACCAAACCGGCCGAGGTCCTGAACCAGTCAATCTATCCCGAGTTCGCCAAGCTCGGCAGCCGCGAGGGCTGGCCGGCGTTCGCGCGGCTGATCCTGCGCGGCGGCGCGCTCGCCGGCGGCGCGGGCCTGGCCATGCTGCTGCTGTGCGTCGTGGCGGGCGAGTTGTTTCTGCGGCTGGCCTTCGGTGCGGACTTCGTCGCCGCCTATCCGGCGCTGCTCCTGCTGATCGGCGCTGCGGTCGTGACCATCACCGGCTTCTCGATGGATCCGGCGCTCTACGCCATGGGGCGGCCGGGCGTGCCCTTGCGCGTCAACATCGTCACGGTCCTGGGGCTTTACATGCCCTTGCTGCTGTACTTCGGCGACGATTACGGCCCGGCGGCCGGCGGCATCGCCGCGCTTGCGTCGGCCGGCGTCGGTTTCGTCGCCATGGCGGGTTACACGGTGGCCGAGCTGCGCCAACGCAAGCCCGCGTGAAGGTCTGGCTTACTCCGGCCGCGGGCCGCGTTTGCGCACCAGCGGCAGGCCCACTTCGCCGGTCGGATCGGCCGCCGGGTCCCACATTGCCCGTCTGGTGCGCCGGGGCTGGGCGCCCGGCGCGTCTTGCGCGGCGGGCGCGTGGCCGGTTTGCAGCGTGTCGTAGCGGGCGCGGCGCAGCAGCGCCTCGTCGAGCTTCCAGTCGCGATAGCCGTGCGCGACCTCGCGGTAAAACTCCATGCTGGGCGGCGCGAGCGGGGCTTTCTCGGCCATCGCGTAGGCCATGGCCTTGAGCGTGCGCGCGTTGGCGATCACCGATACGGTGATCTTCGCGTAAGCCGGGCCTTCGAACGCATCCAGCGCCCGCACGCAAGCCGGCGTCAGCTTGTACAACGCGCCGTGCACCTCGCCGCCGTTCTGCGGTTCGATGTCGGTGTAGGTGCGAAAGCAAAGTTTGTAACCGGGCAGTCGCGCCACGCAGAGCGGTTCGGCGGCGGGGCAACGGCGCGTCATGCCGCGCAGATTCAGGTTCGAACCGTAGGCGAAATACAACATCGCGGTGTGATACCCGAACGCGGCGCGCCCGTCATGCGCGCCGTCGGCGCCGGTTTCGCCGCGAAAGCGAACGTCACGACGGCGTCATCGGGGTCCGCGGTGCACGAAAAAAAGCGGCGGATCGCAAAGGATCCGCCGCAAGTGTGCTGGGGATGTGGGGTGGGGAGGGAAGAGTGAACCCCAGCGGTACCGTGTCGGCGGTGCGCGGCACAACGCGCGGCCGCCGAAAACTCTCGGCTCTGTTCCGTCGCTCGCCGCGTCGCGCCGGTTAACCGTGCACGACGCCGGCAGGGGAACAGAGCTCACGGTCCCACAACTAAGAGGCACACTTTAATGATTGATGAATCAGCCTGGAGCGCGCGAGAACCCGCGAGTCCCGGGCTTAAACGCAAAAGGCCGGCCCGTGTGGGGCCGGCCTGCGGGTCGACTCGACGCAGCCGATGTCAGGCCGCGAGCGGCAGTTCGAGTTGGGTGGAGGCGTCCTGCCACAGCCGGCGGGTCAGCTTGCCGCGCAGCGTCATCAGCTCCTCGGCTTCGGCGATCAGCGCCTGGGCGGCCGCGCCGCGCGCATCGCGCGCGCGCATCACGGCGTCCTGGGCGGTCTCGGTGAGGAAATTCAACAGTTCGTTTTGTTCGGTCGTGAGCATGTTCATCCCCTAAGCGGTGCGTTTGTTCGAAACCAATTACGGCTTCCGGAATTCAGTGGATCACCATTGCTGCATCGCAACACAAACCGCAAGCGGCTTTTGTGCAATGCAGCATGCGCGAATTGGAATGGCTCGAACACAGCGCCTCTTGACGTGCCTGAAAGGCCCGGTTTGCGCACGGAAACGCAGCGCGGGACACACGCAAAAACGGCCGTGAATCGGCCGTGGACAAGGATGTGGATCGTTCCGAATCTCTGCGTAGATTCAGTAATGTATAAGCATTTATTAAGGTTGCGATGCACAATGTCAAAATATTGTAGAATTCATATTTTGACCCCCAAAATCTAGTTGACGGGGTCCCCCGCCGCACGCACCATATGTTGTGGCGAAACTGTCTCAGACACCATGATCTGGGGCAGGCGAGGGGTAAAGAAGGGGTTTGCTGGAGACGGCCCGTATTCAGGGCCAAAACCATCGCTCCGTTTCATCCGAGTCGGCCGGTTGGCCGATGACCCAGGCATCGGCGGCCCCATGGCAAGGGGCCTGCGACGTCCGGGGCCAGGAGAAGATTCCCCCGCAATGGTTGTGGTGTGCGTCCTGCCGGAGGGCCGGCTGGATGCTTGGTCGGAAGAGGGGAACTATGAATTACGCTGTCAATGTTGGTGCCGCTGCCGCTCTCGCCCCGCAGTCCGTTCCCGCCGCCCAGCCCAGACCCAGTCCCAAGGACACCGCCACCCTCGATGTGGTGCCGTCGATTCGCGTCGACCGCTCGCGCGATGCGCTGCTGACCGACTTCGGCAAGGCGACGCTGGAAGACCGTTACCTGCTGCCCGGCGAATCCTACCAGGACATGTTCGCCCGCGTCGCCAAGGCCTACAGCGACGACATCGCGCACGCCCAGCGCATCTACGACTACATCTCGAAGCTGTGGTTCATGCCGGCCACGCCGGTCCTGTCCAACGGCGGCGCCAACCGCGGCCTGCCGATCTCGTGCTTCCTGAATTCGGTCAACGACGACCTTGAAGGCATCGTCGGCACCTGGACCGAGAACGTCTGGCTGGCCTCCAACGGCGGCGGCATCGGCACCTATTGGGGCCGCGTGCGCTCGATCGGCGAGAAGGTGCGCAACTGCGGACACACCTCTGGCATCATTCCGTTCGTGCGGGTGATGGACAGTCTGACGCTGGCGATCTCCCAGGGATCGCTGCGGCGCGGCTCGGCGGCGGTGTATCTCGACGTGCATCACCCCGAGATCGAGGAGTTCCTGGAAATCCGCAAACCGTCGGGCGATTTCAACCGGAAAAGCCTGAACCTGCATCACGGCATCAACATCACCGACGAGTTCATGGAGGCGGTGCGCGACGACGTGCCGTTCGCGCTGCGCAGCCCCAAGAGCGGCGAGGTGCGCAAGACCATCAACGCCCGCGAGCTGTGGCAGAAGATTCTGGAACTGCGCCTGCAGACCGGCGAGCCGTACCTGTTGTTCTCCGACACCGTCAACCGCTCGATGGCCAAGCACCAGCGCGACCTGGGGCTGAAGGTGACCACGTCGAACCTGTGCAGCGAGATCATGCTGCACACCGGCCCCGACCATCGCGGCGAGGAACGCACCGCGGTGTGCTGCCTGTCCTCGCTCAACGTCGAGAAGTGGGACGAGTGGGCGAACGACGAGCAGTTCGTCGAGGACGTGATGCGCTTCCTCGACAACGTGCTGCAGGACTTCATCGACCGCGCGCCCGATTCGATGGACCGCGCCAAATACTCCGCCATGCGCGAGCGCTCCGTCGGCCTGGGCGTGATGGGCTTCCACTCGTTCCTGCAGATGAAGGGCATCCCGTTCGAAAGCGCGATGGCCAAGGCGTGGAACATCCGCATGTTCAAGCACATCCGGCGCGCCGCCGACGCCGCCTCGGTCAAGCTGGCCGAGGAACGCGGCCCATGCCCGGACGCCGCCGATACCGGCGTGCTGGCGCGCTTCTCGCACAAGCTGGCGATTGCGCCGACCGCGTCGATCAGCATCATCTGCGGCGGCACCAGCCCATGCATCGAGCCGATTCCGGCCAACGTCTACACGCACAAGACTTTGTCCGGCTCCTTCGCCGTGAAGAATCCGTACCTGACCAAAATCTTGGCTGAGAAGGGCCTGGACAATCCGGCCACCTGGAACTCGATCCTCGAGCACGAAGGCTCGGTGCAGCATTTGAACGGCCTGTCGGACGAGGAGAAGGCGGTGTTCAAGACCGCCTTTGAAATCGATCAACGCTGGATCGTGGAATTCGCCGCCGACCGCTCGCCGTTCATCTGCCAGGGCCAATCCATCAACCTGTTTATCCCGTCGGATGTGGATAAGTGGGACTTGATGATGCTGCACTGGAAGGCGTGGGAGTCGGGCGTGAAAAGCCTGTATTATCTGCGCTCTAAGTCGGTCCAACGCGCCGCGTTCGCGGGCGTCGAGGCCGACAACACCCGGGCCTGGCCCGAACGTCGGTTGACCGACAACAAGACCGACTACGAGGAATGCTTGGCCTGTCAGTAAAGACGGCTATCATCACCTCCCCCTGATTCGTGCGTTTTGGCTTTTGGATTCGAGACTCTCATGAACGTCATCCTTCCCCCCAGCGTTTCCGGCGTTGCGTTGCCCGGCCTGATGACGGCGAGTCAGGGCTATAAGCCGTTCCGCTATCCGTGGGCGCACGAGTACTGGAAGCGCCAGCAGCAGATCCACTGGATGCCCGAGGAAGTGCCGCTGGGCGAGGACTGCAAGGATTGGGCCTCGCGGCTCAACGACAACGAACGCAATCTTCTCAGCCAGATTTTTCGCTTCTTCACGCAGTCGGACGTGGAAGTGAACGACAACTACATGGAACGCTACGCGCGCGTTTTCAAACCGACCGAAGTCAAGATGATGCTCTCGTCGTTCTCCAACATGGAGACCATCCACATCGCGGCGTATGCGCTGTTGCTCGAGACCATCGGCATGCCCGAGACCGAGTTCGGCGCGTTCATGCAGTACCGCGCCATGGCCGACAAGCACAACTACATGCAGCAGTTCGGCGTGGACAGCCATGCCGACATCGCGCGCACGTTGGCCATGTTCGGCGCCTTCACCGAAGGCCTACAGTTGTTCGCCAGCTTCGCCATGCTGCTGAATTTCCCGCGCCAGAATAAAATGAAGGGCATGGGCCAG
>JANRJB010000175.1:0-7940 GCA_033764265.1 Rhodospirillaceae bacterium
ACGTGGTACCAGACATCGCGCGGCGAGGTCATCGCCACCGCGCCGCCGGTGTGCTTGACGACGACGACGTGCCGGACCGACGGCGCGGTCTTGAGCGCTTCGTCGACGTTGGTCTTGAGCGGAACGACCTTGCCGCCGCGCCGGCCCTCGTCGGCAGTGATGACCACTGAGGCGCCGCAATCGTTGATGCGATCCGCGACGGAGTGCGGCGCGAAGCCGCCGAACACCACCGAGTGAACCGCGCCGATGCGCGCGCACGCCAGCATGGCGACCGCGGCCTCGACGATCATCGGCAGGTAAATGCAGACGCGGTCGCCCTTCTTGACGCCGAGCGCCTCGAGCGCGTTGGCCAGCCGGCAGGTCATCTCGTGCAGCTCGGCGTATGTCACGCGCTTGGACTGCCTGGGGTCGTCGCCTTCCCAGATGATCGCGGTCTGGGTAGCGCGTGTTGGCAGGTGGCGGTCGAGACAGTTGACCGCGGCGTTCAACGTGCCGTCGTGGTACCAGCGGATGTGCAGGTCCTGGGCGTCGAAAGACACGTCCTTGACCGACCGGTACGGCACGATCCAGTCGAGCCGCCGGCCCTGCTCGCGCCAGAATCCGAGCGGGTCCTTGATCGAATCAGCATACATCGCTTGATACTTCGCCTCGTTCGCGTGGGCGCGGGCGGCGATGTGCGGCGGCACGGGAATGACGGTCTCGGTGGACATGACAGGCCTCGGATTGCGAACCGGATTGACGCGACGACTGTAGCGAACCGCGCGCCGCCGCGTCACCCCGCACGGATGACGTCGGGACGTTCAGAGGGGCCAGTCGCGCGCGACGATGTCCTCGCCTTGACGCTCGACCGGGAACGGGCGCAGGAACTTCCCCTTGCACGGTCCGCGCACGCAGCGCCCGGTATCGACGTCGAACAGCGCGCCGTGGTTGGCGCACAACAGGTAGGTGCGCGTCACGTCGAAGAACACGTCGTCCTGCCAGTTGAGCGGCAGCCGTACGTGGGGACAACTGTTGACGTAGCCGAGCGCGCCATCGCCCCGGCGCACCACGAACACCGGGAGCGGCACACCAGCGTCGTCGAGCGTCACTTCTTTGGCGCCGGTGCGGTCGAGGTCGGCCCAGCGGCACAACACGTGCGTCATGACCAGCTCAGGACAGCGTCACGGCGTCGCCGACGCGCACCGGCCCGCCGGCGATCACCTCGGCATAAATCCCGCAATCGATGTGGCCGAAGTTCTCCATGAGCAGCTTGGGCACGTTGATGTCGGTCGTGGCGCTGGCGGGGTCGACGCTGGTGGCGGCGCAGCGTTCGATGCGCTTGAAGACACGCAGCATGGCCGCGCCGACCTTCATCTCGCGGCCGACCCAGCCGAACTCGGCCCACGGCGGACAGCCGTCGATCAACAGATTGCCGCGGAAGCGCAGCGGATCGAGCGGGCGGCCGGCCTTGGCGGACAACTCGCGCACAGTGGCGGCATTGATGACCGCCAGATAGGGCACCTGCATGTCGGTGAGCGCCAGATCGGCGCCGGCGTCGACCAGAGTGAGCGGGCCGCGCGGATCCTTCAGCACGCGGTTGAACACGATCTCGGCGCCGCGCCGGGCGGCGGGGTTATCGAGCCGGCCGGCGAACAGCGGCGCGCCGTCACGCGCGATGGTGAGCGCCGTGGTATCGGGATCGAACGCGGTCTTGAGCCGGGCCAGCGCCGGCGTGTGCACCAGCACGGCGAACTCGCGCTTGCGCTGCCAGGCGGGCCGCGCGGGATCGTACGCGCTGGCGCCATGGCGCAGCGCGTACCGCCGGTCGCCCGGCAAAGCCCGACCCGGGGTCAATTCAACCTGCGCCAGGTGCTCGCCGCTCAGGCTCTTGATCGAGTACCTCACAATCGATTTAATATCTGTTTTCATTAAATTAAGACGATCAAAAATAGGGTTGTACCCTATTTAGACCCTATTTGGGATAGACCTGCCGCGTGGGCTGGACGGTGACGCGGTCGAACAGGCCGGCCTGGCTGTAGGGGTCGCGGGCGTGGAACGCCTTGGCCGCGGCGAGACTGTCGAAGTCCGCCACGAACAAGGAGCCGATCGGCGTGGTTCCGTCGTCGGCGAGGATCGGGCCGATGAACGTGGCCTTGACGTTCTCTCTCTCCATCCATTCCAGATGCGCCGGCCGGGTTTTCATGCGCAGGTCGAGGTGACCGGGCTTGTCGAACGCGATGATGGTACACAGCATGACATTGTTCCTTTCAACCCGGCACCTGGACGATGCCTGACATGCACTTGGGTGCGACCGTGATCCGCGCGGCGACCGCACCTTCGGCCAGCGCCACCTTGACCACCTCGCCGGTGAACCAGTTGCCGACGTAGGCGTGCGCGCCATCGGCCGCGGCCGCGACGATCGCCCAGCCGAAACCCGGCAACGGCCACGATGCTTGGCGCGCGCCGGCTTCGCTCCACACTTCGAGCCGGTTGCCGAGCGGCAGCAGCACGCGGCCGTTCGACGCGGCCACGTCGAACACCATGTTGGGCGGTCGGCCCGGTTCGGACGCGGGCAGCGCGAGCAGATCGGGCAACTGACGCCGTGCGATCGCGTCGTAGCGCATCACGCGCGGGCCGGTCTCGGAGGTGTAGATCAACGTCGCGCCGTCGGACGCCAGCGCGGCGTGAGTGATCGCCATGCTGCGGCTGATGCCGCCGTGCACCTCGGGCGCGTGCGTCGCCACCAGCGCGCCGCTGGCGTCGAATTCGTACAGCTGGCCCAGGCCGACCCGGCCCGGGTGATCGGGCAATTCCTGGTAGCGCGTGGTCAGGGTCTGCGGCTGGGCGTCGCCCTTGAAGTACTCGGTCAGCACATAATGGCCGTTCTTGAGGAACAGCACCTTGCCGAGCGCGCGGTCGAGCACCCGCTCGGCCGATCGCTGGCGGCCGGCGCGGTCGATCTTGACCACCATCCAGCCGAGATTGTCGAAGGCCCACAGCGTGCCGTCGGGCGCGAACGTCAGTCCGCCGACCAGGTGCGTGGTGCCCGACACCCACAGCACGCCTTTCTCGCGCAGGTTCGCGTCGTACTGGATGATACGACCCTGGCCGGCATGATCATCGGCGGGGTTGTTCAACAACGTGGCGCCGATCAGCACGTCGCCCGGCGCGAACGGCTGCACGGTCGAGGGGGCCGCTTCGGTCATCGCTTCACTCCGCGCGCATGAAATCGCCAGCGCCGCGCCGGCCAGCAGAGTCCGCCGTGCGATCATCGCCGCCGCCGCACGCCCCGGCGGGCACTACGCCGCTTGGCCGGCACCGCGCCGGCCTTGCGCCGGGTTTTTCCGCCGAGAGTTTTGGCCTTTTTCGGGGCGGCCTTCGGTTTGGCGCGCGGGGCGGCGGCAGTGCCGCCGCTGCGGCCGTAGTCGTCGACCAGGCGCACGATGTCGTCCTCGCCGACGTATTCGCCCGACTGCACCTCGATCATGTGCAGCTCGACCTGGCCGGGGTTGGCCAGGCGATGCACCGCACCGGCCGGGATAAACGTCGACTCGTTCTCGCGGATCACGAACTCCTCGTCGTCGCGGGTGACAATGGCGGTACCGGTCACCACCACCCAGTGCTCGGAGCGATGCCAGTGCTTCTGCAACGACAGCTTGGCGCCCGGCTTGACGACGATGCGTTTGACCTTGAAGCGGTGGCCTTCGTCGATGGTCTGGAACCAGCCCCACGGCCGGTAGGTGCGCGCGGCCTGGGTCGCCTCGGACCGGCCGGCCTGCTTCAGCTTCTCGACGATCTTCTTGACGTCCTGGTCGCGGCTCTTGTCGGCCACCAGCACGGCATCGGGCGTGACCACCACCGCCACGTTCTTCACGCCCAGCACGGCGGTGAGCTGCCGTTCGCTGCGCACGTAGCTGCCGTCGGTGTCTACCGCCAAGACGTCGCCGACCAGGGTGTTGCCGCGATCGTCGTGCGGCGTTTCGCCGTGCAGGGCCGACCATGAGCCCACGTCGGACCAGCCCATGTCGACCGGCACCACCGCGGCCTTGTCGGTGCGCTCCATCAGGCCGTGGTCGATGGACTGGCTGGGCAGCTTGGCGAAGGCCTCGGCATCCAGGCGGAAGAAATGCAGATCGGACTTGCCGCGCGCGAGGGCTTCGCGACAGCCGGGCACGATGGCCGGCTCGAACTTCGCCAGTTCGTCCAGAAACAGCTTGACCGGGAACATGAAGATGCTGGCGTTCCAGGAGTAGCCGCCGTCCTTGAGGTATTTTTCCGCGGTGGCGGCATCGGGCTTTTCGACGAAGCGCGCGACCGCGTAGCCGTCAGTGCCGGATACCGGCGATCCGCGCTTGATGTAGCCGTAGCCGGTTTCGGCCCGGTCGGGCGTGATGCCGAAGGTCACCAGCCGTCCGGCGGCGGCCAGCGGCAGGGCGGTGGCGATGGCGGCGCGGAAAGCCTCGGGCCGGCGCACGATGTGGTCGGACGCCATCGACAGCAGCACCGCGTCGGGGTCCTGTTCGATCAGCAGCGCGGCGACCGCGATGGCCGGCGCGGTGTTGCGCCCAGCCGGTTCGATGATGATCGCTTTCGGCTCGACACCGACGGCGCGCAGCTGCTCGGCGACGATGAAGCGATGGGCCTCGTTGCAGACGATGATCGGCGCTTCGACTTTCGGTGCCCCGGCGTTCGAGGATTGCCCGGCCAGCCGCAAGGCCGTGTCTTGCAGCAGGGTCTTGCCCGACACCAACGCCTGGAGCTGCTTGGGATAGTCCTCGCGCGACAGGGGCCACAATCGCGAACCGGAGCCGCCCGACAGGATGACTGGATATAAACGGCCGCTCACGTGAACCCCCGCGCGAAGTGGTGTGTCTGTTCGAGGGCTGTACCGATAGCCGATCGGAACGGGCGAAACCAGCGGGCGAAGCCCACGCCGAAGCGATCAGGCGAACTCGTCCTTCAACGGCCGGTCGAGCAGACGTTTCAGTTCGGCGTCGATCGCGGCGCCGTGGTTGAGCACGCGGTCCATGCCGGCGGCGATCGGCATGTCCACCTGTTTGCGGGCGGCCAGCGCCACCAGAGCGGCGGCGGTGGTCACGCCTTCGGTGACGCTGACGCGCGCGCCCAGCACGTCGGCCAGCGACTTGCCCTGGCCGAGGGCGACGCCGAGCGAGTAGTTGCGCGACTGCATTGAGGTGGCGGTCAGCACCAGATCGCCCAGGCCGGCCAGGCCCATGAGCGTCTCGGGCCGGCCGCCACAGGCCACCGCCAGACGCACCAGTTCGGCCAAGCCGCGCGTCAACAAGGCCGCGCGGGCATTGGCGCCCAGGCCGCGTCCGTCGGCGATGCCGCAGCCGATGGCGAACACGTTCTTGGCCGCGCCCGCCACCTCGACGCCGATGGGGTCGGCCGAGAGATAGGGGCGGAAACTGGGGCCCTTGAGCGCTTCGGCCACGCGCCGGCCGAGATCGGCCCGGTCGGTGGCCAGCGTGACCGCCGTGGGCAGCCCCAGCGCGACGTCCTTGGCGAAGGTGGGGCCCGACAGCACCAGCCGGGGATGATCGGGCAGGACCTCGGCCACCACGTCGGTCATCAGGGCGCAGGTGGCGAGTTCTATGCCTTTCGCGCAAATCACCAGCGGCACCCGGGGCGCCAGCAGCGGATTCAGCGCCGCGCAGGTGGCGCGCAAGTGCTGGGCCGGCGGCACTAGCAGCACCAGGTCGGCGGCGGCGGCGGCGGTCAGGTCGGCGGTGGCGGCGATGGATGGATCGAGCGGCACCTCGGGCAGGAAGAGATCGTTGCGATGGCCCGTGTTGATGGCCGCGACCACTTCGGGCTCGCGTGCCCACAGCATGACGCGCCGCCCGGCGCGCATGGCGGTGACCGCCAGCGCCGTGCCCCACGCGCCGCCGCCGACGACGCCGATGGTTCGGATGTCCTGACCGATTGCCATGGCGCACCTTAACCGTTGGCCCGGCGAAAGTGACCGGCGAATTTCAAGGTCGCGTCGCTTGAAATGCGCTGCGGCTTCGGCCTAGACCGGTGTTGGACAACCGAAGGCGGAGCGCGCGGAGCATGGCGATTCTGGTGACCGGCACGGCGGGATTCATCGGCGCGGCCGTGGCGCACCGGCTGCTCGACGCCGGCCACGCGGTCGTCGGCGTCGACAACTTCAACAGCTACTACGACGTGAATCTGAAGGAGGCGCGCTGGGCGCGGCTGATCGAGCGCAAGGGTTATCGCGGCCAACGGCTCGACATCGCCGACAAGACCCTGCTGCTGGCGTTGTTCGACGAGATCAGGCCGACGCGCGTGATCCACTTGGCCGCGCAAGCCGGCGTGCGCTACGGCCTGGACAACCCCGACGCCTATGTTGCCAGCAACATCGTCGGCTTCGTCAACCTGCTGGAGGCGGTGCGCGCCAACCCGGTGGATCATGTCGTGTTCGCGTCCACCAGTTCGGTCTACGGCGCCAACCGCGCGCTGCCTTATGCCGAGCACCACGGCGCGTCGCATCAGGTGAGTCTCTACGCCGCCACCAAGCGCGCCAACGAGCTGCTCGCGCATTCCTATGCGCACCTGTTCAGGATTCCGATGACGGGCCTGCGCTTCTTCACGGTTTACGGACCCTGGGGCCGGCCCGACATGGCGCCGCAGAAGTTCACCGCGCGCATCTGCGCCGGCCAGCCGATCGACGTTTACAACGGCGGCAACCTGCGGCGCGACTTCACCTTCGTCGACGACATCGTCGAGGGCGTGGTGCGGGTGGCCGACCACATCCCGGTGCCCGACGAAGCGTGGAACGCCTTCGATCCGACGCCGGACGCCAGCGGCGTCGCGCCGTTCCGCATCTTCAACATCGGCCGCGGCCAGACCATCGATCTGATGGATTTCATCCGGACCTTGGAAAAGCACATCGGCTGCAAGGCGACGCTCAACATGATGCCGATGCAGCCGGGCGACGTGGAAGGCACCTGGTGCGACGTCGCGGCACTTGAACGCGCGGTCGGCTACCGGCCGACGGTGACGCTGGACGAAGGCCTAGAAAAAACCGTGGCCTGGTTCCGCGATTACTACAAAGTCTGAGTTTGACGGCGGTCGCGCGAATTCTTACTTTGCGAAGTAAGAATTGATAATCCGACACGGAGAACCAGCATGCGCATCACCTCCAAGGGTCAGGTGACGATCCCCATCGCTATCCGCGAGAAGGCGGGCCTGCGCCCGCACACCGAGGTCGAGTTCGTCATGGAGGGCAAGGCCGTGCGCCTGGTGAAGACCGTTCCGCGGAAGAACAGGCGCGGCAAGCCGACGCGGCGTCAAGCCCGCGTGCGGGACTGGCTGGAGCGCATGAAAGGCAGCGCGACCGTGAAATTGAGCACGGATGAAATCATGAAGATGACGAGAGATTGGTGAGCGCAGTCCTCGTCGACAGCAATGTCCTGATCGACATCGCGACTCTTGATCCGGTGTGGGCGTCGTGGTCGGCGGAACAGGTCGAAACCATCGCGCGCCACCACCGCTTGGTTATTAACCCAGTCATTTACGCCGAGGCGACGGTGTCGTTCGGTTCGATCGACGAGGCGGACAGCCGTCTGCCGCTCGACATGGTCGGTCGCGAACCCATCCCGTTCGAGGCGGCATTTCTGGCCGGCAAGGCGTTCGCCGCCTACCGCCGGCGCGGCGGCGAGCGCACGTCGCTGTTGCCCGACTTTCTGATCGGCGCCCATGCCGCGGTGCGCGGGCACCGTATCCTGACGCGCGACGATCGCCGCTACCGGGCGTTCTTTCCGTCGGTGCGCCTGATCGTGCCGCGCCGGCGAAGCTAAGCGGCTACGCCTTGACCCCCGCGCCGACCGCCGGCGCCGCGTCGGGATCGAGCGGCCAGCGCGGTCGCGCCTTGGCGTCGAGCGGATCGCTCAATCCGAGGCTCAGGCGCTCGAGCCCCGCCCAGGCGATCATGA